>CANCSL010000021.1 GCA_947380835.1 Actinomycetota bacterium
TGCTAAGAAGGCTTAAGCGCCGCCTATAGTTCAAAAATTCTCATGACCGAACCCACTCTCAATCCCGAGAGTGGGTTTCGTCGTTTGCGGGTTGATCTGGCATACGATGGAACCAACTACGCAGGCTGGGCTAAGCAACCAGATCAGCGAACGGTGCAAGAAGAAATTGAAAGCGCTATTTCACGCGTGGTGCGCAATAAGTCCGAGACAATTGTCGCCGGACGCACCGACGCCGGAGTTCACGCTACTCATCAAATTATCCATGTTGATGTTCCCGATGCAGAGCTTGAAATCGAGAATTTCGCATATAGATTGAATCGAATTTTGGATCAAGATATTCGGATAAATCAAGTGGTAGAGGCTCCCGAGAATTTTCATGCTCGCTTCTCAGCCATTAAGCGCCATTACATTTACAAAATACTGGATGGCGGCCGACAGTTGCCGCCTCTCAACCGATTTGATGTTGCACCTTGGTTCCGCGATCTAGATGTCGAGGCGCTTAATTTGGCTAGCGCTCAAATGCTCGGGCAACGTGATTTTGCTGCGTTTTGCAAATTTCGTGAAGGCAGCACAACTATTCGTGATCTTCAAGAATTTCATTGGACTCGCGATGAAGATGGATATCTTCGCGCAAAGCTCAGCGCCGATGCGTTTTGTTATTCGATGGTACGCAACCTTGTTGGTGCTGCCGTATGCGTGGGTGAAGGACGTTTTCCGCAAGAGTGGATGGAAGAGATGCTCGCCAACAAGACCAGGATTTCGGAAAGCTATGTATTCCCTTCAAAAGGTTTAACCCTCACTCAAGTGGACTACCCACCCGATGATCAATTGCTCGATCGCATTGCTATGACCTTAGGTCGCCGGGATTCGGACGAATAATGGGCCACATTGATGTTAGCGATGTCGAATACTGGCTGCCGGACGGTCGCATTCTGCTTAGCGATATTAACTTTCGAGTTGGAGATGGCGCCAAAGTAGCCATTGTCGGCGCCAATGGCTCTGGCAAAACGACTCTCATCCGAATGATCTGTGGCGATCTAGAACCTCATGCTGGAAAAGTTTCTCTATCTGGCGGATTAGGGATCATGCGCCAATTCATCGGTCAAGTTCGTGACGAGAGCACTGTGAGAGATTTATTGGTCTCTGTCTCACCACCGAAGATTCGCGCCGCTGCCGAAAAACTTATTTCCGCAGAGAAGTTAATGAACGAACGTAATTCAGAAAAAGATCAGATGGCCTATGCCCAAGCAATTGCAGACTGGGGCGATGCTGGGGGATACGAAGCAGAAGTCATGTGGGATGTCTGTTGCACTTCGGCGTTAGGTAAAACATTTGATGATGTATCTCATCGTTTAGTTACCACTTTGTCTGGTGGCGAACAGAAGAAGGTTGTCCTAGAAGCTTTATTGCGTGGCGATGATGAAGTCCTAGTGCTGGATGAACCGGATAACTATCTTGATGTTCCTTCCAAACGCTGGCTAGAAGAACAACTTGTGGCAACCAAGAAGACAGTCTTCTTTGTCAGCCACGATCGTGAATTGCTTAATCGTGTCGCCGAAAAGATCGTCACCGTTGAACTTGGTGTCAATGGGAATACCGCGTGGGTCCATGGTGGAAAATTTGCGACCTGGCACGAAGAACGTAAAGCCCGGCAAGAAAGAATCGCCGAACTTCTATTGCGGTGGGAAGAAGAGCACGAGCGGTTAGTAAACCTCGTGAAAAAATTGCAGGTCCAAGCGGCCAATAGCCCAGATATGGCATCGCGCTACCGAGCGATGCAGACCAGGTTGCGCAGATTTGAAGAGGTGGGTCCACCGGAAGCGCCTCCGATTGAGCAGAATGTTCAAGTAGGTCTTACTGGTGGGCGCACTGGCGTTCGAGTGGTGACGTGTGAGGCACTTTCTTTGAGCGGGCTTACCGAAAACTTTGACCTCGAACTTTTTTATGGCGATCGGGTCGCAATCTTGGGTAAGAACGGCACCGGTAAATCCCACTTCCTGCGCCTGCTCTCGGGAGATGCCACGGTCGCACACACGGGCGCCTTTAAGTTGGGCGCTCGGGTCACCGCAGGGTTCTTTGCTCAGACCCATTCGCACCCGGAATTTATTGGCAAGACCTTGATCGAACTGCTCTGGAGCCAGCATTCGCTCCAACTAGGACCGGCGAAAAGCGTTCTGCGTCGATATGAGCTCAACCAGCAAGGTGAACAGCGCTTTGAATCGCTTTCTGGCGGTCAACAGGCTCGCTTTCAGATTCTGCTCCTGGAACTGGAAGGGGCGACCATGCTCCTTCTGGACGAACCCACCGATAACCTGGATCTGGCCTCAGCCGAAGCGCTGGAACACGGGCTAGCTGGATTTCAGGGAACGGTCCTCTCCGTGACCCATGATCGCTGGTTTACTCGTGGATTTGATCGCTATCTGATCTTTCCGGCTAATGGTCAGGTTTATGAGGCTCCCGAACCCGTTTGGGACTATTAGTCAGCTTTGGGTGGCCTGGCCTGCCTACCCTCTTTTTTGACCCATGTGTGTTATTACGGGTAACCTTGCCCTTCTGCTAAGCGCTCACTAAGGCGTTTTTTAGCTGGTAGGCCCAAGACAGAACCGAATTATGAAGTTAGTTAATCGTTATTAACTAGGAATGAGAGATCTCGTGCGCACTTTTTCACCAAAAGCCGGTGACGTGAGTCGTAAATGGCATGTCATCGACGCCGAAGGAGTTGTACTCGGTCGTCTTGCTACCCATGCAGCTGTTCTGTTGCGCGGAAAGCACAAGCCAACCTTTGCTCCCCATATCGACATGGGCGACTTCGTTGTCATCATCAACGCTGAGAAGGTTGTTCTTACTGGTCAAAAAGCCGGTCAGAAGTTTGCTCACCACCACTCAGGTTTCCCAGGCGGTATGACTTCTATCGTTTACTCCGATCTTCTTAACCAAGATCCAACTCGCATTGTTGAGAAGGCAATCCTCGGAATGCTTCCTAAGAACAAACTCGGTCGCGTTGTCGGAACCAAGTTGAAGGTCTATGCCGGCCCAACACATCCACACGCAGCCCAGAACCCAACACCTTTTGTATTCAACCAAGTTTCTCAAATCGTAACGAAGTAAATAGGAGCATAGATGTCTGACTTTGATACCACCGTCGATCTCGATGAGAACGAGGTTCCTACTTCGTACAGCACCAGCACACCTGCTGCTGCAACAAACCGTCCAGCAATCACCGCACCTGGTGGCGGCACTGGTCGTCGTAAGGAAGCTGTAGCTCGCGTTCGCTTAATCCCAGGTTCAGGACAATGGACCGTCAACGGAAAGCCACTTGCTGTTTACTTCCCAAATAAAGTTCACCAACAACTCGTCTCCGAACCATTCCGCACCGTGGGTGCTGAAGGTGCTTATGATGTTATTGCTCGCATCAACGGTGGCGGAACCTCCGGTCAAGCTGGTGCACTTCGTCTTGGTGTTGCACGTGCTTTGAACGAAATTGATACCGACGCTAACCGTCCTGCTTTGAAGAAAGCCGGATTCCTTAGCCGCGATGCTCGCGTTATCGAGCGTAAGAAGTACGGTCTGAAGAAGGCTCGTAAGCGTTCGCAATACAGCAAGCGTTAATTCTTCTTATTTCTATCTCAAGGTCACGGTAGGTATCGATGGCTCTCTTTGGCACTGATGGTGTTCGAGGGCTTGCTAATCGCGATCTCACTGCAGAACTTGCTCTTGATTTAGCCGTTGCTGCTGCCCATATTTTGGGTGAAGCAGGCGCATTTAGTGGTCACCGAGCAAAGGCAATTGTTGGCCAAGACTCACGCGCATCCGGAGATTTTCTAGAAGCTGCTGTTATTGCTGGCCTCGCTAGCGCCGGTGTTGATGTATATCGCGTGGGCGTTCTACCCACACCTGCAATTGCTCATCTCGTAGCCGAAACTGGTGCCGATCTTGGCGTCATGATTAGCGCCTCTCATAACCCCATGCCTGACAATGGAATTAAGTTTTTCTCAAAAGGCGGCGGCAAGCTTGATGATGCGCTAGAAGCAGCCATTGAGGCTAGATTAAAAGAGCCATGGGAACGCCCAACCGGCGAATATGTCGGCAGAGTCGTTCTCGATGAAAGTGCCGCCGAACGTTATCTCTTCCATCTACTTTCCTCATTATCAATTTCGCTTCAAGGACTTAAAGTTGTTGTGGACTGTGCCAATGGAGCTTCATCAGATGTTGCACCTGAAGCATATGTACGCGCTGGCGCCGAAGTTATTGCTATCTCTAATACGCCAACCGGTTGGAATATCAACGATAACTGCGGTTCTACCCACCTTGAAAACTTAATTGCCAAAGTAATAGAAGTTGGCGCTGATATTGGAATCGCTCACGATGGAGATGCCGATCGTTGCTTGGCAATCGATGCCCAAGGCAATGTCATTGACGGCGATTTCATTATGGCAATCTTGGCTGCGCATTGGCAGGTCCCAACCGTCGTCGGTACAGTCATGAGCAATCTAGGTTTTATCAAGGCGATGCAAAGTAGTGGCATTAATGTTGAAACCACTTCCGTGGGAGATCGCTACGTTCTAGAAAAGATGTTGGCAGATGATCATCACTTAGGTGGCGAACAATCCGGTCACATCATTATGCGCAAGTTTGCCAATACCGGCGACGGCATCTTGACTGCGTTGCAACTGATGCAAGCAATGGTTGCCTCCAAGCAATCGCTTTCTGATCTTTCTAAAGTCATGCGGCGCTATCCGCAGGTATTAATCAACGTTAAGAATGTCAACAAGTCTGCCTTGGAAACCTCCGAGACGATCAAAAGCCACATTGTTTCCATGGAAGCAGAACTTGCCGAAACTGGTCGCATATTGGTCCGAGCATCTGGGACCGAAAGTCTGGTTCGGGTCATGGTCGAGGCCGAAAGTGAAGCGCAAGCCGAGCAAATCGCTCATAAATTGGCCGAAATAGTAAGATCAGAACTCGAGATAACTAAATAGTCCCCACCAGTGAGAACTAGAGGAGCCCTAATTTATGTGCGGCATCGTTGGATACACCGGCAAGAATTCCGCACTCGCTCCAGTTTTAGAGGGGTTACGTCGTCTTGAATATCGTGGATATGACTCAGCTGGCATTGCTCTAACCGTCGCGGTTGGCGAAAAGCTTTGGGTTGAAAAGCGCGCAGGCAAATTAGGAAATCTTGAAGAAACCCTTGAAGGCGGCACTCCCAGTTCACATAGCGGCATCGGACACACCAGATGGGCAACTCACGGCGGACCCACTGACACCAACGCCCATCCGCATCTTGATAACGAAGGAAAGCTGGCGTTAATCCACAACGGGATTATTGAGAATTATGTCGAGCTTCGCGCCGAACTTGAGCGTCGCGGCCACGTCTTTAAATCTGAAACCGATACTGAATCAGTAGTGCATTTGCTCTCCGATGCCCGAAAAGCTCATCACGGAGATTTGGCTGCTGCTATGCGTGAAGTCTGTGCCGAACTTCGAGGCTCGTTCACTCTCTTGGCTATTCACTCTGATCAACCAGATCGAATCGTAGGAGCCCGTCGCAATTCACCACTAGTGGTCGGCGTCGGCGATGGCGAAAATTTTCTAGCATCAGATGTCGCTGCATTTATCGCACACACCAAGCGCGCTCTCGAGCTTGGCCAAGATGAAGTTGTCGATATCAGCCCATCCGAAATTATCATCACGGATTTACACGGAAATGTTCTGCCCCATCATGAGTATGAAATCTCTTGGGATGCCAGCGCTGCCGAGCGCGGCGGGTATGCCCACTTCATGCTCAAGGAAATTTACGAACAACCAAAGGCGATTCTCGACACTTTAATCGGGCGGCTCCACGGACTCGGCGCGGAAATTAGCCAAAATATTGATTTTGGCAAGATCGACAAGGTAGTAATTATCGCCTGCGGCACCGCCTTCCATGCCGGTCTCGTTGGCAAGTATGCAATCGAGCAATGGGGTGGCATTTCTGTAGAAGTCGAATACGCCTCCGAATATCGCTATCGCGAACCGCGCGTCGATAACCACACGCTCGTTATCCCCATCTCTCAATCCGGTGAAACCATGGATACCTTGATGGCCATGCGCTACGCCAAAGAGCACGGCGCTCAAGTATTTTCAGTCTGCAACACCAACGGTTCGACTATTCCGCGCGAGTCCGACGCCGTTCTCTATACCCATGCCGGGCCAGAGATCGCTGTTGCTTCAACCAAGGCGTTTGCTACCCAACTTATTGCCATGTATCTCATCGGTCTCCATCTTGGGCAGATCCGCGGAACGATCACGTCAGAATTTATTGCTGAGATGGCCGAGCATCTGGAGGCCCTTCCTGCAAAAGTCGAGCAAGTCCTTGAAACCGTAGAACCACTTCGCGAATTAACCCGCCAATTCAAAGATGCCAGCTCGATGCTGTTCTTGGGAAGGCACGTTGGTTATCCAACTGCCTTAGAAGGTGCCCTGAAATTAAAAGAGCTGGCATATATGCACGCTGAAGGATTTCCTGGTGGCGAGCTCAAGCACGGTCCCATTGCATTAATTGATCAAGGCACCCCCGTTGTTGCCATGATTCCTGCTGAAGGTTCTTTACTTGCCGAGAAGATGGCCAGCAATGTGCAGGAGGTGAAGGCTCGTGGCGCAGTGGTAATTGCCATAAGTGATTGGCACGTACCTGCGGCTAGCCATATGGTGCGTATCCCAAGCACGCATCCTTTCCTTCAGCCCGTCTTATCCGTTGTTCCACTGCAAGTAATTGCCTACGAAATGGCAATCGCTCGAGGTAACGATGTGGACCAACCCAGAAACTTAGCTAAATCCGTAACAGTGGAATGACATGTCTGAATTAGCGGTAAGCCAGCGAAGAAGTGAGATGCGCAGCGCTTTGCGCTGGTCGGCTCTCTTCTTTCTGGGTTTTCTGGTTGTCACGCAACAAGTTTTGAGCAGGGGTTATCTTTATAGACTCGACCACACAATAAAGGGGCTACGTCATCACACTTTTAAAGGCATGTCGAGCCACACTCTTCTGGCTGTCGATGATCTAGGTTTACGTTGGTTTACCGCGACAGTTTTATTGGTTGCAGCCGCCTTTATCGGATGGCGGTTTCGTTCTTTCCGTCCTTTTAACCTCTCACTCTTGTCTTTGGTATTTCTCAATGGAGTTGTTGGCGTTTGCAAATTGGTCATTGGGCGAACCAAGCCGCGTTTGCATATCGACCAATTGCACAGCGGTGGACTTTCCTTTCCAAGTGGGCATGCGTCAAACGCGCTCTTGTCGTGGGGATTGTTGGCCTACCTTATTTATCGTTACACCCAACGTGAACCATTTCACGGTATTCGTTTAATGTGGTTGGCCCTGCTCATCACTTTTTCAGTTTGTATCGTTTCGCTTATTCGTGACACTCATTGGTTCTCGGACCTTCTCGGGGGAGCATTCTTAGGCGCCTCTCTCTTAGTGCTCATCATTGCCATCGATAGATCAATTCCTTCCAAGAAACAACCCTCGTGATGGCAGCGATCACCGGCATCGGGATCGATGTAGTCGACATCCAGAGATTTCAAGAGTCGTTGGATCGAACCCTTGCCTTGCGCAATCGCCTCTTCACCCCGAACGAGTCTCACCTAAAAATTTCTTCGCTGGCAGCACGCTTTGCAGCCAAAGAAGCTTTGGCCAAAGCCCTCAATGCCAAGACCGCTACATTTAATTGGCAAGAAGTAGAAATTATTAACGAAGCGAGCGGCAAACCCCTTTTCGTATTTAGTGGCGCTCTCGGTGAACGTCTCCAAGAGAACATCGTTCATCTTTCACTTTCTCACGATGCCGGTATCGCATCTGCCATGGTGATTGTCGAGGCCAAATAATGATGCGTGCTTTAGTCGAAGTAGATTTGGGAGCCATATCCCATAACGTTCGCACCATTGCCGCCCGCACTTCTGCAAAAGTATTGGCGGTCGTCAAAGCCGATGCCTATGGACATGGATTAGTTCCAGTAGCTAAGGCCGCAATCGATGGTGGTGCAAGTTACCTAGGAGTTGCCCTTCTCGAAGAGGCACTTTTATTGCGTGCAGCCAATATATCGACTCCGATTATTGCCTGGCTTACTCCACCGGGAAGTGACTTTAAGGAAGCCCTATTGCAAGGGATAGAACTTTCGGTGCCATCCCGAGAGATCTTTCAAGAAATTCTTGCGGCAGCACAAGTTGCCTCGATCAAACCACGGATCCATATTGAAGTAGACACCGGGATGAGTCGTGGTGGATTTCTTGAAGATTGGAATTCTTTTCTTCCTGAATTACTTGAGCATCAAAATGAGATCGAATTGGTGGGATTCTGGTCGCACTTTGCTCGAGCCGATGAGCCGGGTGAAGCAGCAAATGTCAGAGCGCTTGCAGATTTTGAACTCAAGCTAGCGCAGTTGCAAGATTTAGGGCTTCAGCCTTCTTATATTCACTTTGCAAATTCAGCAGCAACGCTTACAAATGTAGATGCACAAAAAGATATTGTCCGACTCGGTATCGCTATGTATGGGCTATCTCCCGATATTTCAACACTAGGTGAAGTCTCTCAATGGGGATTGCAACCGGCGATGACTTTAAAAGCCACATTGCATTTAGTGAAGGATGTACCAGCAGGGAGTGCCGTTGGATATGGCGGAACGGCTGTTTTAGATCACGATACAAAATTGGGTGTAGTAGCGATGGGATACGCGGATGGAATTTCACGAAGGACTGATTCCAGCGCTGCTGTGACTGTAAAGGGTGAGCGCGCCAACATCATTGGCCGCGTTTCCATGGATCAGTTTGTAGTCGATTTAGGAATCACTTCCGGTGCAAAAGCGGGGGATATGGTCACCATATTTGGGCACGAAGGAAGTTCAGTCGACGAGTGGGCGCAGGCAGCTGGAACGATTAATTACGAGATCGTTACCCGAATAGGCTCACGTGTACCTAGGATTTACCTGCATTAGTGTGATTAAGTAACCACGTGGAAAAGGTAGGTATGGAATCGAACTCCACCCTGCTTTCTATCCAAAATCTTTCAGTAAATTTTGGTGGCCTTAAAGCGCTCGCGGGCGTCTCGCTAGATCTGCATCCCGGCGAAGTGGTAGGGCTCATCGGCCCGAATGGTGCCGGCAAAACCACGCTATTTAATGCAGTTTCCGGGTTGGTAGATGTTGAATCTGGTTCGCTGCGGGTCCACGATCTCGATCGTCCATGGCCCAAACCTCATGACCTGGTGGATCTAGGCATTTCTCGCACCCTTCAAGGCGTGGGGCTTTTCCCTGATCTCACTGTTTTGGAAAATGTCATGTTAGGCGCCACCAAATTTGTTGAAAGTGGTTTTATTCGTGCCAGCTTGGGCTTCGATGGACGGGATGAAGCCAGACTTCGCACGCGTGCCATGAACGCGCTCGAAAGAGTTTATGCAGCAGGCATTGCTCATCGCGCCGTCGAATCTTTGCCGTATCCCACGACCAAACGTGTTGCCATTGCCCGAGCGCTAGTAAGTGAGCCAAAAATTCTACTTCTGGATGAACCAGCTGGGGGATTAGGTGCTCAAGATATCGATTGGATGAACGGCCTCATTCGCAACTTAAGCGAAAATTGTGCAATCTTGTTAGTCGAACACCATATGGATGTTGTTATGTCAGTTTGCCATCGACTTTACGTACTTAACTTTGGCGAAGTGATCGCTCATGGAGCGGTGCAAGATGTTCGCCAAAACCCAGCGGTCGTTGCTGCATATCTTGGCTCAGGAGCGGTCTCCTCATGAGCGGACTAGTGATTTCACAGTTGAACATCAGTCACGGTGCGATTCGAGCAGTAAACGATCTTTCCTTTACAGTGCAGCCGGGTCAGCTTGCAGCAGTTATTGGTTCTAATGGAGCTGGCAAAACCACACTTCTTCGTACCCTTTCGGGATTAAAAAGCGCGCATTCTGGAAGCGTCGAATGGAATGGAGAGTCAATTCTGCGCAAGAAGCCTGAAGATTTAGTTCGATCTGGAATTGTGCATGTCTCCGATGGCAAATCGGTAATTCCAGAATTGACCGTGAAAGAGAATTTGGCTCTTGGTGGAATTTGGCGGAAAGATAAAAAAGATGTTGCTCTGGCAACGGAGGAGGCAATTGATTTATTTCCTCGACTGGGCGAGCGACTTCAACAGAGCGCAGACACGTTATCTGGTGGCGAACGGCAAATGTTGGCAATCGGCCGAGCGCTCATTGCGCGTCCTAAGTTGTTGTTGCTTGATGAGCCCTCGTTAGGACTTGCCCCGCTTGTTATTGATCAAATTTTCCAAGCAATTAAATCATTGCGAGATCGGCATAATTTGACGGTCGTACTTGTTGAGCAGAATGCAATGGGAGCACTTCGGATTGCAGATATCGGAATCATTATTAATTTAGGCAAGTTGGTTGCTTCGGGGCCGGCTCACGAACTCATTGATAACCCGTCACTTCGAGCTGCTTACTTGGGGTATTAATGGGGCGCCTACTCAACACGATTCTGATCGGGGTCAGCGGCGGCTCCATCTATAGCCTCATGGCTCTGGCTCTAGTGCTGGTTTGGCGTTCGACTCGGGTCGTTAACTTTGCACAAGCAGGTCAAGCAATTCTCTCTACTTATATTGGCTATGTAGTTATAACTCATACCGATAATTATTGGATTGCATTCCCCGTTGCCCTTGTTGCTGGCGCGCTTGCTGGTGCCCTCATCGATATCTTGATGGTGCGCACTTTGATGAAGCGAGCACATTCAGGGCCAGTCGCCGGAATTGCCCCCGTTATTGCCACCTTGGGTTTGCTGGGATTAATCCGAGCAGTCGTTGGCATGATTTGGGGCGGAGATCTTCGGCAGTTCAAACTTCCTGTCTCTAATCACGGCTTTACCTTCGGGCACAACACAATTCCATTTGCTCCCATAAATCTCCTCATTGTCGTGACCACCGTTGTAGTCATGTTGATTTTTTCTCTGATTTTTCAACGAACGAATCTGGGACTTTCGCTACGCGCCTCTGCTTATCAACCAGAGATTGCACGGCTTGCAGGAATTCGAGTAGATCTCACGCGCACAATTGGTTGGGCTTTTGCCGGAGCAGCGGGCGCTGTCGCCGGAATGTTAGTAACGCCGACAAATTATCTTTCGCCAAATTCTCTCGACCTCTTATTGGTTTCTGGTTTCGTCGCGGCCGTTATTGGTGGTTTAGAAAGTTTGGTTGGTGCAGCGGTGGGCGGTTTGATTCTTGGAATTAGTTTGGCGCTGGTTCTTGAGTATGTCAGCAGCTCACTAGCGTTTCCCGTTGCATTTGTTGTTCTTATAGCAGTCCTGCTTTTCAAGCCCTCAGGTTTGATTGGCGCGAAACGGACTCGTCATGCGTAATCTCTTGGGACATTCGAGCCGACGTTTCAAAGCGGCTATTACTTTTCCTTTGATTGGCGTTGCGCTCTTTCTCATCAGCAATCGCGTGGATGAATTACGGGTTTATCAAGGTGCCAACGTCGCTGTCTATGTGGTTGCCATCATCTCTATCATTTTGTTGACTGGCTACTCTGGGCAGATTTCGCTCGGTCATGGTGCGCTCATGGCGGTGGGCGCCTACGCCGCCGTACTCAGCCAGGTGTATTGGCACCTTCCAGTCATTCTGACTTTCGTGGTGGCTGTTTTAGCCGCCGCTGGTTTTGGCGCGATTTTAGGCACCGCCGCAGGTCGATTAACCGGTCCCTATTTGGCCGGTACAACTTTGGCGCTGGCAGTCGGGCTGCCATCCTTGGCCAATCAATTTGGCTTCTTGGGTGGCGAGCAAGGACTCAACTACGACGTCGGGTTGCCACCTGCTTGGCTGGGGGCAGATTTCACTCAGTACAAATGGTTTTTCTGGATTAGTGCCCTGGCGGCCCTGATCGTCACCTGGATCAGCTTTAACCTCTTGGGCAGCCATTACGGGCGAAATTGGCGAGCTCTGCGGAGCAATCCCACGGCGGCGGCCTTGATGGGCATCCACGTGGGCAGGTCAAAAGTCTTGGCCTTTACCGTCAGTTCTGGGTTAGCAGGCCTGGCTGGAGCACTTTTGGCCATGACCATAAGTTTGGTGACCCCCAGCGCCTTTCCCACCAGTCTTTCTTTCTCAATTGTTACCGGTGCAGTACTTGCGGGGGTGACCCTACTCACAGGTAGCATTGTCGGCGCAGTGGTTTTGGTAGCAATCCCAGAAATCACCGGCGCGCTGGCTGCGCACCTGGGTGGATCTGAGAAAGTGACTTCAAACCTTCCGGGCTTATTGACTAGTGTGCTTTTGATCGTGGCGGTCCTGCTCTTTCCCAATGGACCACAAGCGATCATGAAAAGAACTCGCAAGAGTTCGCAATAACTTCTCATTTGCCTAGTAATTGCATCGCTCTTACCCTCGATGGAAGGAACTATATGTTTGGACAACGACGTTCAAAGCGCAACATCTTCGCTTTGGCGACGCTTGCTGCAGGAGCTCTGGCGGTAACCGCCCTCCCAGCCCAAGCGTTCAACGTGCACACCACAGATGGTGTCACTCCGACAACAATCAAGCTCGGAATCACAATCCCACTAACCGGTAGCGCTGCTCCTGGTTATAACAAGATTCCGTCCGCGATGATCGCTTACTTCAATTATGTCAATGACAACGGTGGAGTAAATGGTCGAAAGATTCAGCTTGTCGTGAAAGACGATGCATACCTGCCTACATTGGCAGTAGCAAAGACCAATGAATTAATTTTGAAAGATAAAGTTTTTGCCGTTATTGGCGCGCTCGGTACTGCTAACCACATTGCAGTTTCCAAGTCGGTTAACTTGGGCCGCCGCGGAGTTCCGGATCTCTTCCTGAATACCGGCTTTAGCGGATTTTCCGATGCCAAGAAATACCCATCAACATTTTCTCTCTTTCCTTCCTATGTGATGGAAGCAAAGATCATGGGTCAATATCTCAAAGATAAATTCCCAGGTAAGAAGTTGGGATTGATTTATCAGGCAGATGATTTCGGCACCGATGCTCTTGCTGGCTTTAAGCAAGCCGGTACCAATTTCGCTGTCAAAGTTTCTTACGCATCTGGTTCTCAGAGTGCGCAGACCGCAGCCGGTTGGGTGAGCAAACTCAAGACTGCTGGCGCTGAAGTTGTAGTTATGTTTGGCGTAACCACCGCATCCGGTGCTGCGCTCGCGACTTCTGCTGCGCTGGGCTACAAAGCTCAATGGATCCTTGGTTCTGTCGGTGGCGATGCCACGACCTTGAAGGCCGTTGGCGTACCTGCCGTGGTCTTGACCGGAGCCATTGGTGCGTCCTTCCTTCCTGCACCAACAGACACTTCTGACCCATACGTTGCGTTTTTCCAAGGCATTAACACCAAGTACAACGGTGGCGCTGTCTTTGATAACAACGTTTTGGTTGGCATGAATACGGCAATGATGACAGTTCAAGCGCTTCGTGCAGCTGGTGCCAATCCAACTCAAAAGGGATTGATCGCAGCCATCGAGAGCAAAGGTTCAACTTTTGCAAGCGCCGGATTGGCGCCTTTGAACTATGCCAAGGGTGTCCACGTTGGATACAACGGTTACTGGTTTGGAAGCTACAACTCTTCCGGTGAACTCAAGCCTATTGGTGGCGATTACTCGGTTTACACCACTGATTCAGGCGCTGGCGCAATTGTGAAATCTACTTACGTGCGCCCAGCACTTCCTGCTAACGGATTGCCTACAAACTAATGAGGACCTCAATCATGCAAACTAAAAGTAAGAAGATTGCTCTATTAGCTGCCGGCGCCTTGGTTTCATTGGCGGTCTCAGCAATGCCAACAACTGCTCGCGCTGCTGATCCTGCGTGCGCAACTGCCGGTGGCGTCACGAGTTGCCAAGGTGCAACTAGTGATGGTGCTGCCTACGTAATGCAGGTGCCCGCTAACTTCAACGGTGTGCTCATGCTTTATTCCCATGGCTATCGCTATCCGGTCGACATTCCTGCTGGTATTCCCGTCGTTGGCGGATACAAGGTTGTCACCATTGCTCAGCAAGGACCTGATGCCGTTGTCATCGGCACTTTGCTCAAGCAAGGTTACGGAGTTGCCGGTTCGGCATTTCCAATTCAAGGTTGGAACGCCGATGCTGGCGTCAAGAGCGATGTTGAACTCATCGGTCTCTTTCGCAAGCAATTCCCTGCGACCACCAAAGTAGCTGCTTGGGGTTCATCCTTGGGTGGATTCATTACTCAATCTCTTGCTGAAAAGCATCCAGAACTTATTGATGCTGCAGCTCCTATGTGTCCTGCAATTGGTTCAGTCGAAGCTGAATTAACAATGGCTGGAGATGTGCTCTGGGGAATGAAGACATTCTTTGATCCCACCATTAAGGCACATAACTATTCAGCTGGTGCTGCCGGTTATGCCGAAGCGATGGGCGATCTCGTAAAGGTCTTCACCGTTCTGGGTAAGTTGCAAGCGGGAATTTCCTCTGGCGCTTGGCCAGATTCCGCTGGACCAGCTGGTACTGCACTAGCTTCGATCCCATCTCGTTCGGCCCTTCTCATGGTCGGACTTATGGCTGGCTTGCCGGCTCAAAGTTCACACTTTGATGCAACATCGGGACCAGGTTCGGCTAACACAGCGGCCTACACCTCCTTCGCATTAGCAGCGAGCCCTGCACTTGCAGTTCTAGAAAACATTGCAAATGCTGCAGTTCTAGGAGTAATGGCCACATACGATGTCGAACAACAATCTGGCGGAGCGGTCTTTGATAACTCAAAGACAGACTATTCAGCCCGTGTTGAATCAGACGCTGCGATCTTCAATGCCGCTCTGAGCGGTAGTGATGCAATTGCCGGAATGTTGGCTTTCCTCAATCCTGCAAATCCTGCAGCCCCACGTTGGAGTGCAGATGCCGCAGCTGTTACCAAGATGCGCACGCTCGCTTCCCACACCGGAAAGATCAACGTTCCAACTATCGCGTTGGCTAGCGTGGCCGATCCAGTAACACCTGCCGGAAACGTGCAGTGGTTGGCTGATCGCTATGCAGAGCAATACGCAGCTCAAAAGGCTGCCGCCTTGAAGGAGTTCCGCACAACTCACGAATACACCGCACCTGCCAAGAACTTCCTAGCTATCTGGGCTCCAACCCCAAATACCTATACCAAGTTCACGGCAACCGGCGCTCCAGATACGTCCGTACCTGGTGCAAATGGAACTGGTCACTGCAACTACACCGATGCGCAAATGCTCACTATCGCTAACTTGGTGGGAACTGCAGCAAAGACTGGCGTCCTTAAGTCTGGTGGACCGCTGACAACATTGGTGCGTAAGGCTGGGGGATTGTCACTAGATCCCAAGTTCCGCGCTCCTTTGCTCAAGTTCTACGGTGAATAACCAATAGTTACGAGGATTGCTGGCCCAGTGCATGCACTGGGCCAGTTTTCTTTTTCAACCGACTAACCTTTCTCTTGTGGCACTTCTCATTTCTGATCCGGCTTCCATGCATGAGTGGGGCGAAGAATTTGGGAAAGAACTTCGTGCCGGCGATTTGATCGTTCTGACCGGACCGCTTGGCGCGGGCAAGACCGCTTTGGTTCAGGGGATAGGCAAGGCCTTAGGAATTCTGGACATTACATCGCCAACATTTGTTATTTCGCGCGTTCATCACGCCGCAATTCCATTGGTGCATGTCGATGCATATCGTCTACTCGACAATCCGATGGCACTCTTTGATGATCTAGATCTCGATACCTTGCTCGACACCAGCATTGTCTGTATCGAATGGGGTTCGGAAGTCGTAGAGCGTTTGTCCCACGACTATCTCGAACTCGCGCTTGAATATGGGGCAGGAGAGAGTGAGCGAACAATTACTGCAACAGGGCACGGTCAACGTTGGGGTCAGTTCCAATTATGACTACTTCCTTAGTTTTAGATACCTCCACCAGCCGCACCACGGTTGGCATCGTTCAAGATGGCGCTGAGATTGCACACTTCCATCATGATGATCCGCTGGCGCACGGTGAGGTACTCCCTCGGTTGGTCGCCCAGGCTTTAGATGTTTGCTCTGAAGTTGATGAGGTAATTGTCGGCATGGGTCCAGGTCCTTTTACTGGGCTTAGGGTTGCCATCGCATTTGGGGAGTCATTTGCCCTGGCGCGCAAAATTCCATTTATTGGCATCTGTTCACTCGACGCCATTGTTCCTCCTCCTGGCACACATGATTATGCAGTGGCAACAGATGCTCGCCGCAAAGAAGTCTTTTGGGCTCGTTATGAAGGCGGTCATCGGATCGGCCAGGCGCAGACGAGTTCCCCGATAACTTTGAAATTGTTGGACATTCCCATCTTTGGCGAAGGCGCCATCAAGTACGGGTTAGCACAGTCAGAACATGATCCATATCCGCAAGTTGGCGGGTTGATCGCTGCCGCGCGAAATGGAACCCATTATTCGACTCCGATTTATGTCCGTCGTCCTGATGCATTTGCGGCACCGAAAGATGTCACCTTTCGCCCAATGAATGCTCTGGATTTAGTCAGTATTTTCGATATCGAGAAACGCGCTTACGCAAAAGAGTCATGGTCGATGGCACAGCTGAAAGAGGAATTAGCCAGTAAAAATCGTTGGTATCTCGTGGCCGAGAAAAATAGTTCGGTGGTGGGCTACGTGGGCGGCTTATGTGTACACGGAGTAACCGATGTTCTCACTCTGACAGTTCATCCGGATTTTCGTCGACTTGGAATTGCTCGAGAATTATTGCGTCGACTCATCGATTGGTCTCGAACTCAAAAAGCAACGGCGATGATGTTAGAAATGAGAATCGGAAATGTGGAGGCCGAACCTCTCTATCTTGCTTTTGGGTTTGTAGAAATTTCACATCGAGATAATTATTACGGTCCTGGCCTTACAGCGATCATTATGCGGAAAGACCTCACATGATCACAGACCAGCCGATTGTTTTAGGTATCGAAACATCATGCGATGAAACGGCAGTTGGAATTGTGCGTGGTCGCCATTTATTGGCCAACGTCATTTCCTCCAGTGTTGAAGAGCACGCTCGTTTTGGTGGTGTTGTTCCCGAAGTTGCAAGCCGCGCACATCTTGAGGCGATGCCTTCAGTGATCGCTCAGGCTCTGCGGGAAGCAAAACTTTCCATTGACGATGTCGATGCCTTCGCAGTAACTGCCGGCCCTGGTCTCATCGGTGCACTTTTGGTTGGAGTCAGTGCTGCCTCTGGGCTCGCACTTGGGCAAGGCAAACCTCTTTACGGCGTAAATCATTTGTCCGCTCATGTTGCAGTCGATGCGCTGGAATCCACCGGCGACATTGCCCCAGCAATCGGACTACTCGTGAGCGGTGGCCACAGTTCAATCTTGCAGATCGGCGACATCACTCAGGATGTTCGAACCATGGGGCAGACCATTGACGATGCGGCAGGTGAAGCGTTCGACAAGATTGCTCGAATTTTAGGTTTGGGTTTTCCTGGGGGACCTGCAATCGACCTCGAGGCCAGAAGCGGAGATCCTTCCGCCATCGCCTTTCCGCGCGGGCTAACCCAAGCTGCAGATCTAGTGGCCCATGAATTTGATTTCTCTTTCTCTGGGCTAAAAACTGCTGTGGCTAGGTACCTGGCTCAGACCCCCAACCACATTCGTGCCGATGTGGCAGCATCTTTCCAAGAGGCGATTGTTGACGTTCTGCTTCAGAAGGCTCTCAAGGCGTGCGCTCAGACGGGTATCGACAATCTGGTAATCGCAGGCGGAGTGGCGGCAAATTCCAGATTACGTGAGCTGGCACAGCTTCGATCTGCCAAAGCGGGCGTCCATTTAAGTACTCCTACTCCGGCCCTGTGCACTGATAACGGCGCGATGGTGGCAATTCTGGGCTCATTGGCCCTAGAAAAAGGGGCCAAGCCCTCGGAAATCGGCATATGCGCCGATTCCAGCCCGGGTCTAGCCCGTGTGATTTTCTAAATTGACCATACCCCCAACCCCGTTTAGAGTTTGAGTTAGCACTCTCGCCCTGAGTCTGCTAACTCGGCAGAAATTCGCCGGCAAGCGAAAAGGGTGCGAGGTGAAGGAAACCCTTAGGGAGCCCTGCGGGTTTGAAGTTGTCCAACTTAGATTCTTACTAGAAGGAGCGCACACATGGCCGTCGCCATTAAGCCACTCGAAGATCGCATTGTTGTAAAGGCCAATGAGGCCGAGCAGACCACTGCTTCCGGTCTGGTAATCCCAGATACCGCAAAAGAGAAGCCACAAGAAGGCACTGTTATTGCTGTTGGACCAGGTCGTTTTGACGACGGCGTCCGCACACCAATGGATGTCCAGGTTGGCGATGTAGTTCTCTACAGCAAGTACGGCGGAACTGAAGTTAAGTACAACAACGAGGAGTACTTGGTTCTTTCAGCTCGCGACGTTCTTGCCATCATCGAGAAGAAGTAACGCGCCACATGGGTAAAAGCCTATTTTTTGATGAGACCGCTCGTCGAGCTATGGAACGCGGCGTCAACATTCTTGCTGACACCGTCAAAGTAACTCTCGGACCTAAGGGTCGCAATGTTGTTATTGCTAAATCCTTTGGTGCCCCGCTCATCACCAACGATGGTGTCACCATCGCTAAAGAAATTGAACTCTCTGATCCAGCCGAAAACATGGGCGCTCAGCTTGTAAAGCAAGTTGCTGAGAAGACCAATGATGTTGCCGGTGACGGAACAACTACTGCCACAGTATTGGCACAAGCCATGGTTAAAGAAGGTCTGCGCAATCTTGCAGCCGGAGCACAACCAATGGATCTCAAGTCAGGAATCGAAGCTGCAGTTCGCGCAATTTCTGAAGAACTGCGCAAGAACTCAACTGCTGTCAGCGAAAAGTCTCAGATTGCCGATGTTGCAACAATTTCAGCACAAGATAAAGCAATTGGCGATCTCATTGCAGAAGCGATGGACAAGGTCGGCAAAGATGGCGTCATCACTGTTGAAGAGTCATCGACCACTGGCCTCGAACTCGATTTCACCGAAGGTATGCAATTCGATAAGGGTTACATCTCACCTTACTTCGTAACTGATTCAGATCGCATGGAAACAGTGCTTGAAGATGCTTATGTACTTATCTCTGGTGGAAAGATTTCAGCACTCAATGAGATCCTTCCAATCTTGGAGAAGGTTGCACAAGCAAATAAGCCACTTTTGATTATCGCTGAAGATGTTGAAGGCGAAGCGCTTTCTACTCTCGTTGTTAACCGCATGCGTGGAACTTTTACCTCTGCCGCCGTTAAAGCCCCTGGTTTTGGCGATCGTCGCAAGGCCATGTTGCAAGACATTGCAGTGCTCACCGGTGGACAAGTTATTACGGCCGAAGTTGGTCTCAAACTCGATCAGGTCACCATTGATCTCTTGGGTCGCGCTCGTCGCGTCGTTATCACCAAGGACAACACCACCATCATTGATGGCGCTGGCGACAAGGCCGAGGTCGAAGCTCGCGTTGGCGAAATTCGCAACGAAATTGCAACCACTGATTCCGACTGGGATCGCGAGAAGTTGCAAGAGCGAGTGGCAAAACTTGCTGGTGGCGTCTGTGTCATCAAGGTCGGCGCACACACCGAAGTCGAACTCAAAGAGAAGAAGCACCGTCTGGAAGATGCGATCTCAGCAACCCGTGCGGCTGTTGAAGAAGGTATCGTCGTTGGCGGAGGCGCTGCGCTCGTTCATGCTGCGGCTGCTTTAGATAACGATCTCGGATACGAAGGCGATGCTGCAGTTGGAGTGCGTCTCGTTCGCAAAGCTTGCGACGAACCACTTCGTTGGATTGCAGAAAATGCCGGACAAGAGGGATACGTCGTCGTTGCCAAGGTTCGCACCTTGAAGGCTGACGAGGGTTACAACGCTGCCACCGATGAATACACCGACCTAGTTAAGGCCGGCGTCATCGATCCAGTGAAGGTGACTCGTTCTGCTCTGGCCAATGCTGCTTCAATCGCGGCAATGTTTATCACCACTGAGGCTATGGTCTTTGAAACTCCAGAAGATGAGAAGCCACAAAACCAAGAGGGTCATGGCCACAGCCATGGACCTGGCGGTCACAACCACTAGTTGTGAATCTACTTAATAAGCCCTGCCAATTATGGTGGGGCTTATTTTTATGCATTATGGTGAATCTATGAGTATGGGCTCGATGGGATCTGGAAGTTGGCAGTGCCCCAATTGCGG
>CANCSL010000022.1 GCA_947380835.1 Actinomycetota bacterium
ATGTGGCCAAGAAGTACGCACATGAACGCGAGCAATTTGGGAAATCGATCTTTGATTTCCAATCCATTCAATTTATGTTGGCCGATATGGCAATGGGTATTGCCGCTGCTCGCCAATTAACCTACCTCGCAGCGGTGAAGAGCGAACGAGGCGATTCAGACCTCACCTTTTATTCTGCGGCATGTAAGTGTTTGGCGTCAGATACGGCGATGAAAGTCACCACGGATGCAGTTCAGATTTTGGGTGGCTATGGATATGTCAGCGATTATCCGGTCGAGCGCATGATGCGAGATGCTAAATTAACTCAGATTTATGAAGGTACCAATCAGATTCAACGCGTCGTGATGGCCCGCCATTTAGAAAGTTTCTAATTACCGCACAAATCGAATGAGAAGGTTGGGCGTAGCTGCTGCATTGACTGGTTGATCATGAACTTCAACTGGCACTTTTTCGCCGGTGATTTCACCATAATGAACCAGAGCAATCTTCCAAGCGCTGGAGCGAGCCAAGGCTCGATCATAGGATCCGCCACCTTGACCTAGCCGGTTTCCATCTCGATCCACATGAAGAGCCGGCACGATCATGATCTCAATGTCAGCGAACTCTTCAGCCGAAATGGCTGGGCCAATGGGTTCTTTGATTTTCCCGTTTACTTTTAGTTCTGAAGGATCGCCGTGCCAGCCAACCCATTCCAGGTCGTTATCTGCCAACAATCGCGGTAGATATAGCTTTTTGCCCATTCCTAGTAATTGAGAGTGCAGGTCTGAAGTCTCTGGTTCCTCACCATACGAGAGATAAGAGGCGATCTTGTTAGCTCCGATGAACTCGGATGAAACCAAGATGTGCTGCCAGGATTCTTGAAAAAATCGCTCGTGACGTTCTCTGCGATATTGCTCTCGAAGCGCCTGCTTTCCAGATAAATGCATAGGTTTACTTTAGGTTGGAAGTAGGGTTTAGTCATGAATTCTCGCGTCAGTGATTTGCTCGACCAACTGCTCGCGATCTCACACCCGCTCGAGCCCTTTGATATGCCGCTATTGGATGCTCACGGAGCGACGTTGGCAGAAGATATATATCTGGGCGAACGAGTTGTGATGCGAGCAGGTTCGCGTATTCGCTCAACCCAGGTCGGCCTGGCTGCTTCCTTAGGTCTGGACAGATTGCCGACCCGGCCTCACCCCAGAGTTGTCATTATTTCAGCTGGAGATGATCTGGTGGAGCCTGGTCAGAGCTTGGGCCATGGCAACGAGGAATTTGAGACCAATTCATGGATGTTGACTACAGCAGTCCGAGAAGCTGGGGCAACGGGCTATCGAGTTCACACCATTCCTGAAAATCACCAGCAACTGCGCCAAATAGTTGAAGACCAGTTAGTTCGCGCAGACTTGATCGTGATCAGCGGAGAGAGTCAGGACGAATCCTTCTCCTTAATTACTGGTGTGCTCAGCGAACTGGGTGAAGTTACGATGATTTCACCGAATTTGGCCGAAAGCGGTCAGCACAATTTTGGTTTGATTGGTCCAGATAAGACTCCAGTGGTCACCCTGCCAGGTGACCCCATCGGCGCCTTTCTTTCGATGGAAATTTTCATTCGCCCCATGATCCGAACCATGCTCGGGGCCTCCAACGTATTTCGCAATGTTCTGACCCTGAAGTTAGCCAACGACATAACTTCTCCAGTCGGATTGACCTCTTATGTCCGAGCCAGCATTGATGGCGAAGGAAATGTAAAAGCACTGGAGGGTCAAGGCGATCTCATCTCGCTCTCTGACGCCCAGGGACTTATCGCAGTACCCGAAAAGATTGGCGGTTACGCCAAGGGGGATATGGTCAATGTGATTATTCTCGAACGAAGCAATAACTAAAGTGACATCTCCCTGGCCGGTCACTTTGCGCGAGGAAAATCTCATTCTCCGCCCGCTGCGATTGCGCGATCGAAAGAGTTGGGACGAAGTACGGGCAGCCAATAGAGAGTGGCTTTCTCCTTGGGAGGCCACAAAACCTGTGGTTCCTGGCCAAGCCGAAAGCGGTGGATTGCCCTCCTTCTATGAAATGGTGGCTTCGCATCGTCGAGATGGCCGCAGCGCTCGCTCGTTCTCATTGGCTATTTGGCTACGCGAGTCAGGTTCTGAACGATTCATCGGCCAGATCACCTTGGGCGGCGTCGTTTTTGGAGCACTTCGCGGTGCGCATATCGGCTATTGGATCGACAGTCGATATGCCAATCGGGGGCTAACATCCCGAGCCGTAAACCTAGTATCCAGCTTTGCTTTTGACGCTTTGGGCATCCATAGAATCGAAATCAACTTGCGCCCAGAGAATGCCGCTTCCAAGCGAGTGGCGGAAAAATGCGGCTACATTTTCGAGTCGGTCCGTCCTCGATTTCTCCACATCGACGGGGATTGGCGCGATCACTTGACCTATGTAAAAGAGAACCCCAAGGTCCGCTGAACAACCGTTTTGCTCTCTCACAATGGTGAAAATCAATATCGGACATACTAAGCAAATGCCCGTTTTTTACGCTCAGGACGTTTATGGTTACCCATTATGGCGTCGAGTTTGATCTACCTCATCATCATCGGAATGTGGGTGGCCTACTTCCTCCCACGATGGATGAGTAGCCACGACGAAGTCTCCGGACGCTCAGCTGAACGCTACAAAAGCGCTATGAAATTAGTCGCCGAGCAGGAGCCCGCCACCATCAAGCAACAGGTTGAAGAGCCTGTGAAGAAGAGTTCGATTGCTAAACGTCGATTCATTTTTTCACTTTTGGGAATTTCATTTTTAGCCTCTCTCGTTGTTGTAGCGCTGGGCATTTTGGCATGGAGCGTTCTCTTCATTCCGGTTTCTGGATTCTTGATCTATAGCGTCAACGTTCGGCGCCAGATCATTGCTGCACAAGCGAAGGCTCGCCGGATCAAAGCGCTGGAAAAAATTGCTGCGGCTCCAATTGCATCAGTACCGGAAGCAAAGATTTCTTTGGCGCGAGAATCTCGCACCGAGAACGAACTCTGGACGCCACTTGCGGATCGATTGGATTCAGCCGGGGTCATTGTTATTCCACGCGAAAGCGAAGGCTGGCAGCCCATTCAAGTGCCTAAGCCAACTTACGCAAGTGCTCCAAAGGCCGTTGCTTCCAAGCGCGTTATCGACCTCACTGTTCCCGGCGCATGGATGGAAGAGCAAGAGATTTTGCACAAGGTTTTACTTCCAACACGAGAAGAGTTGTTTGATCAAGAGCTTGCTGAACAAGCAGCCATTATGTTTGACGATACCGAAGACACTAGAGCCGTCAACGACTAGTGCGCTAGCCTGCAGTTCTTAAACGATTGGTTTGGGGCTGTAGCGCAGTTGGTAGCGCGCCTCGTTCGCAACGAGGAGGCCAGGGGTTCGATTCCCCTCAGCTCCACGTAGGTGCATTCAAAACATTAAATCCAGGACGGAAACCACATTCGGTTGGACCAAGATTGATACGAGAGCACTGATCCATTAAATATCGGTAAAAAGTAAAGAAAATTAATAACAATTATTGCTAAAAAGATATAGACCAGCCACTGCCTTCGTTGTTGAATCTTGAAATCTGCTGGGCGCTCCAAGAATTTAGCGATGCAATAGACCAAAATTAAAATGACGAAAGGTTCAAAAGCAATTGCGTAGAACGAGAACATCGTGCGCTTTTGAAAGAGAAACCACGGTAGATAACCTGACGCAAAACTGAGGAGAAGTAGGCCGCTCTGCCACTCCCGTTTTGAAATCCAGTATCCGAAAGTAATGGCGATCGCGAAAATAGCAGACCACCAGAGCAATGGCGTACCCAGGGCGATTACTTCTTGCGAACAAGAAGGTGCGCCGCAACTCTTAGGTGAGGCATAGAAGAAAGATGTTGGTCTTCCAAGAATCAACCAGTTCCAGGGGTTTGCCGAGTAAGAATGTTTGGTCGTGAGTCCTTGATGAAAACCTAGAATTTCAGATTGGTAGTGCAGGAATGAGCGAAGTGGCGCTGGAATAAAGGAGAAGAAAGAGTGCGGTTGCGTCTTTGCCCAATTGCGATCCCAACCCGTGGAGGTCAAGAACCATCCGGTCCAAGAAACCAAGTACACGGCAAAAGGAATGACGAGATATTGCGTGGCTCGAAGTAGAGCTTTTTCGCGGATCGTTGACTTAAGGGGCTCTTCAATTTCCATTGCGCGATTTGCGCGGTAGTCCACATACAGCACGAATGCCAGATAACCAATCAGCGGATAAAGCCCACTCCATTTCGTTGCCACGGCCAGACCAAAGGCGATGCCTGCCCACCAATGCTTGCTATGCAAGAGCGCGAAAAATCCGAGCAATATAAAGAACATGAGGAAGAGATCCAAGAGCGCGGTGCGAGAGTGCACCAGATGCAAGCCATCGGCTGACATCAAAATGGCGGCGCTACAACTGAGGAAAAAGTTATTGAAAAGTTTCTTGGCCACCCAGTAGATGAGAACTATCGAAGTTGCACCGATGACCGCTGAACTAATGCGCCAACCAAATTCGTTATATCCGAAGACTTTGATGCCGGCTCCGATGAGCCATTTTCCGATCGGAGGATGCACGATAAATTCACCCGTGTTGGTCTTAGGGTCAATTTCGACGCCATGCAGAACAAGAGAGTGAGCATTCTTGGCGTAGTAGACCTCGTCAAAGACGTATCCCTTTGGGGTGGCTAAGTGCCAGAGTCGAAGTGCCAGAGCCAGCAGGCCAAAACCAAGTGAGGCTATCCAATCTCTGCGCCCACGAAGAGCTAGGACGGTGGCTTCGGTCATTGCAATAGCCTAAAGCCTGCGACAATTTGGGGGTGCTACTCCTCGCTGCTGCTCCCCTGGGAAATCCCTTGGACGCATCCGCACACCTGAAATCCGCTATTTCAGCGGCGGTTTTCATCGCCGCAGAAGACTCTCGCAAACTCTCTCGCCTCTGTTCCGATCTTCAGATTTCGCACTCAGCCCGGGTTATCTCATTCTTTGAGGGAAACGAGCTCGAGCGAATCGACGAACTCGTTGCCATTATGGAATCCGGCGCCGACTTGTTAGTTATCACCGATGCCGGGATGCCAGGGATCAGCGACCCGGGCTATCGCTTGGTCAGGGCCGCGCTCGAGCGCCACATACAAGTGCGAGTTCTCCCAGGACCCAGTGCAGTGACGACCGCTCTCTTGTTGTCAGGATTGCCATCGGATCGTTTCTGCTTTGAAGGATTTCCGCCACGCACCCGAGGAGCCCGCCAGAGCTGGTTTGAAAATCTCCTAGAAGAAGAGCGCACGATTATTTTCTTTGAAGCCCCACATCGTCTGCTGGAAACCCTGGAGGATGCGGATCAAGTTTTGGGTTCTGATCGACCCGCCGCAATTTGCCGCGAGATGACGAAGACATATGAAGAGATTATTCGCGGGCCACTTTCGCATTTGCTGGCTTGGGCCCGTTCCAATGAAATCCGCGGGGAGATCACCATGGTGGTTCAAGGCTTTGACCCCGAAAGTAAGCAGTTCACTCCTCAAGATTTTGTCGAACTCGTCAAAACCGAAGAATTAAGCGGAATTACTCGGAAAGAGGCGATCGATTCGGTGGCCAAGCGATTAGGCGTCTCCAAGCGCTCGGTATTTGATGCCATGGTAGAAAACAAGAAATCTGGCCAATAGCTTCAAGAGATAAGATAGACACATGTCGGCCACTAAAGATTTTTATCTATCCACGCCCATTTACTATGTAAATGATGCTCCTCATATTGGCCACGCCTACACAACCGTTGCTGGGGATGTTCTCACCCGCTGGCATCGCCAGAAGGGCGAAGGGGTCTGGTTCTTAACCGGCACCGATGAGCATGGCCAAAAGGTCATGAACACGGCTGAAAAGAATGGCAGCACGCCACAGGCTTGGTGTGATCGTTTGGTCGAGGAAGAATGGAAGCCCAACTGGCACCACCTCAATATTGCCAACGATGATTTCATCCGCACAACTGAAGAGCGCCACATGGTGCGCGTGCAGAACTTTCTGCAAGGGCTCAAGGATCAAGGCTTCATTTATTCGGCTAAGTACGAAGGCCCGTATTGCATCGGCTGTGAAGAGTTCAAACTTCCCGGAGATCTCGTCAACAATGCTTGCCCCGTTCATTCCATCCCTGTGGAAATGGTTTCGGAAGAGAACTGGTTCTTTAAGCTTTCGGCTTTCGTTCCGCAATTGATCGAGCGATACCGAAATCACCCCGAGACCTGTGAACCAGCCAGCGCTCGCAATGAAGTTCTCTCTTTTCTCGAAGGTGGCGTAACCGATCTCTCCATTTCGCGATCCACATTTGATTGGGGAATTCCGGTCCCTTGGGATACCAAACAAGTTATTTATGTATGGTTTGATGCTTTGCTTAATTACGCCACTGCTGTTGGTTTGGGTGATGACCCAGATTCTGAAGGTGGAAAGAAGTTTGCCAAGACTTGGCCTGCTGATGTGCATCTCGTCGGAAAAGACATTTTGCGCTTTCATGCTGTTATTTGGCCAGCCATGTTGATGGCCGCAGGTATCGATGTGCCAAAGAAGATTTTTGCTCACGGATGGCTGTTGGTAGGCGGCGAAAAGATGAGCAAGAGCAAACTAACTGGCATCGCCCCTCGGGATATCACCGATCACTTTGGCGTAGATGCTTTCCGCTATTACTTCTTGCGTGCAATTCCATTTGGTACGGACGGCTCTTTCTCTTGGGAAGATATGGGAGCGCGTTATACCTCTGAGCTTGCTAACGATTTTGGCAATCTGGCATCTCGGTTGACGGCGATGATCGAAAAATATTGCGGTGGATTGATTCCAGCGCCAACCCAAAGTTCCACTTTGGCGCCCACTTTGGCCGCTACGGTGACTGCGGCTGATGCTGCCATTTGTGCTTTGGATTTTCAGGGTGGCATCAATTCCATTATGGAATTCTGCAAACGGGTAAATGGTTATGTCACTGAAAATGAGCCTTGGGCAATAGCTAAGGATGACTCCCGCAAGGCCGAACTCGAAGATGTTCTCTACAACACCGCTGAATCGTTGCGGGCATTGGCTGTTCTGCTCCATCCAATCATGCCGGAAACATCGGAAAAATTATGGTTCAGCTTAGGTGCCGATATTTCTATCGGTGAAATTTCCGCCCAGAGGATTTCAGATGTAGCGAATTGGGGACAGCTCCCAGAGGGAAGTGCAGTCACCAAAGGCGCAGTCTTGTTCCCAAGACTTGAAGAGAAGTAATTTCACTTAATGGCCGATCGTCACAATCGCGATATAGATAGGCAGCTCGCTCCGTTGCCCGAACCGCTCGCGGTTACCTGCATCGATGCGCATGCTCACCTGGAAATTGTCACCAATTCTGAACCTGATTCACCCGAAGTTGCTCAAATTCTCTCCGATGCCGCCTCGGTTGGAATTGATCGAGTTGTACAGGTGGGTTACTCAGCCGAGCAATCGCGCTGGTGCGTCAAATGCGCCGAGTCATTTCCTGGAGTGGTTCTAGCCGCTGTTGCGTTGCATCCCAACGAAGCGCCCGTCGTTGCAGACTTGGAAGCAGATTTAGCCTTTATTGAAGAGCTTGCCTTGCATCCCAGGGTTCGCGCTATTGGTGAGACAGGTCTGGATTTCTTTCGAACTCCACCGGAATTGCAAGATCGCCAAAAATACTCGTTTAAGCGCCATATCGAATTGGCGAAGCGAGTTAACAAGGCGCTAGTTATTCACGATCGAGATGCCCATCGTGCAGTTCTGGATGTATTAGATGAAGTTGGTGCTCCAGAAATAACGATTTTCCATTGCTATTCCGGCGATGCCGAAATGGCTCGTGAATGTATCGAGAAGGGTTACATCCTTTCTTTTGCCGGCACCGTCACTTTCAAGAATGCTCCTGAACTTCGCGAAGCTGTAAAATTGGTGCCAGTAAATCAACTGCTCGTAGAAACAGATTCACCGTTTCTAGCGCCCTCACCTCATCGGGGATCGCTCAACACCCCAGCCCAGATTCCAACGATTTTGCGGGCTGTTGCTTTAGAACGAGGCGAAGATGTCAACGAATTGGCCGCAGCCATAACTCAGAATTGTTTACGTATCTTTGGGTCGTTCGAATAATGATTTCCCTCCTCGGAGCAGCAGAGATTCGCGAGATTGCTGGCCGCATTGGAGTTTTACCCACGAAGAAGTTAGGTCAAAATTTCGTCGTCGACCCGAATACCTGTCGGCGCATTGTGAAGAGCGCAGATGTACAAAGCGAAGATGTGGCGCTAGAAATTGGCCCTGGTCTAGGTTCGCTCACCCTTGCCCTCATGGAGGTAGCGAAAAAAGTCATTGCCATCGAAATCGACGATCGGCTCGCACTTGAGTTACCGGTCACCGCAGAACGTCACGGTTTCGATCCGAAAAATCTTGAGGTGATTAATCGCGATGCGCTGCAAGTAAATGAGATTGCGGGCGATCCGACGGTGTTGGTGGCTAACCTGCCTTACAACGTTTCAGTTCCGGTGCTGCTCAACATCTTGGAGAAGTTTCCATCCATTCGTTCCGGCGTTGTCATGGTCCAGAGCGAAGTAGCAGATCGCTTAGTGGCCAGCCCTGGCACCAAAAGCTATGGATCGCCATCTGTAAAAGCCACCTGGTGGGCGGATTTGAATTCAGCAGGAACCGTTGCTCGCTCGATTTTTTGGCCAATTCCCAACGTGGATTCTTCGCTGGTGCGTTTTGTGCGCCACGAACCAGCAGGAAGCGAAGAATTACGCAAGATCACTTTTTCGTTGATTGATGCAGCTTTTGCCCAACGTCGAAAGATGCTTCGTGGCGCGCTTTCAGAAATATTGGGAGCAGGCGCCAGTGATCTGCTCACGACCGTTGGAGTTAATCCAACCTTGCGCGGCGAGGCGTTGTTGCTTGAGGACTACCTCCGCATTGCTCGATCCTTGCAATCCAAGTAAAACCGATACGCTTTTATGGTGAAATTAAATGGTGTGGTTGTCCGAGTTCCGGGCAAGGTAAACCTGCACCTAGGTGTTGGCCCGCTAGATCCCGATGGCTACCACGAAGTCACCACTGTCTTTCAAGCAATTTCGCTTTATGACGATGTCACCATCAAGCACGGTGAGCCCGGGCAAGGAATTGTTTTAACACTTTCAGGTTCGACCTCCATGGGCGTTCCCGTCGATTCCAGCAATCTAGCTTTTCGCGCCGCCGAACTTATGACCGATCGCTATGACCTCTCCAAAGATCTTTCCATTCATCTCAAGAAAGAGATCCCCGTTGCCGGTGGCATGGCCGGTGGCAGCGCCGACGCTGCGGGAGTTCTCGTGGGAATCGATGCGCTATTTGATGTGGGGCTGTCTCGAGATGAGATGGAGCGAATTGCCGCAGAGCTAGGAAGTGACGTTCCTTTTTCAATTTCCGGTGGAATTTGTATCGGCACTGGTCGAGGCGATCGCATCACTCCCGCCCTGAGCCGTGGCACCTATCACTGGGTCTTGGCTCTCTCTGGCCACGGTCTTTCCACCCCGGCCGTTTATGGCGAATGTGATCGACTACGTGAAGGCATGCCCATCGCCCGACCCCAGGTCAGCGAAGCGATGATGCAATCCCTGCGTGCAGGTGACCCTAAGGCGGTTGGTAAGGCGCTGGCAAATGACTTACAAGCCGCAGCCTGTTCGCTGCGCCCAGCCTTGCGTTTAGTCCTAGATGTAGGCCTGGAATATGGTGCCTTGGGCGGCATAGTTTCTGGGTCTGGTCCCACCGTTGCCTTTTTGGTAGACGATGAAGAGAAGGCGCTAGATCTCACGGTGGCTCTGAGTGCCAGTGGGGTCGTCTCCGGAGTCATTCGAGCCAATGGTCCAACCCATGGCGCCCGAGTGGTCGAGACCCTCTAGCCAGCCCGAACGCCTCTGCCGTTTTGGACGATTCCAAGAAATAAGAGAGAATTCAGGTTCCGCCATTGTGTAGTGGCTAGCACATGGGCCTTTGAAGCCCAGGGTCCAGGATCGATACCTGGTGGCGGAGCGATAAGCGAAGCCGCCCGAGAACAATGGTGGCGGAGCGATAAGCGAAGCCGCCACGAAGGCAAAGGTGGCGGAGCCAGAGACTTGCTTTAGGTAGATAGGCTTAACCCGAAGTACCAACCCACTTTTTAAGCGCGATAAGCAGGGTAGGAGCCGTTCATTGAACCGACTTAATGTCGCAATTGTCCTCGCCGCAGGCGAAGGCACTCGCATGAAATCGGCAACGCCCAAAGTACTTCACACCATCGCTGGAAAGACGATTATTAATCACGTCCTGGAAGCGATCGAACCACTATCGGCTGAATATCTACGTGTCGTTGTCGGAGCGCATCGCGAGGCTGTCGAAAACCATGTGCATGAGATTTCTCCAGCAGCTTCCACTATTTTTCAAGCAGAGCGAAATGGCACGGGCCACGCAGTTCAGATTGCGCTCGAGGGATTAAGCGCAACTGGCACGGTATTGATATTGGCTGGCGATACACCGTTGATTACTTCAGATACTTTGGTGGATTTTTACGCCGCACATCTCGAAGGCCAAAACGATGTTTCGGTGCTGACGGCGTTGTTACCTGACCCTTTTGGTTATGGTCGAATTTTACGCGATGAGTCTGGTGCGCTCGCAGGAATTGTTGAAGAACGTGATGCTGATGAAGATGAGCAACTCATTGAAGAAGTAAACACCGGTATATATCTTTTTGATCTTGATGCGCTTCGTAACGCTATCTCGCAGATAACCACTGATAATTCTCAAGGTGAGCTTTACCTGACCGACGTCATATCTTTAATTCATGTATCAGGTGGATCGACTGCAGCCATTCTCACTACCGATTACACCGAAACATTGGGCATCAACGACCGCGGTCAACTTGCTGAAGCTTGGGCCATCATGCGCGATCGCATCAATGAATTTCATATGCAATCTGGGGTCGCCATCGTCGACCCAACGACTACCTGGATCGATGCTTCAGTCACCATCGAGGCGGACGCCACGATTTATCCAGGCACTGCGCTATTGGGAGAAACTCATATTTCTACCTGCGCAATTATTGGACCCCGTTCAACTTTGACCGATGTCCGAGTCGGCGCTGGCGCCTCTGTTATCGAATCCAACTGCGCTGGCTCCGATATTGGGGCTGGAGTAAAAGTTGGCCCTTACAGTTTCTTGCGAGCCGGAACAGTGTTGGGGGATAACTCCAAGGCTGGAGCATTTGTTGAAATTAAGAATTCCACCGTGGGTGAAGGTTCGAAGGTCCCTCACCTTTCCTACGTGGGCGATGCCACCATCGGCAAGGGAACCAATATTGGTGCTGCCACCATATTTGTGAACTATGACGGCGTGACAAAGAACCGAATCGAAATTGGCGATCAAGTCCGCATTGGTAGCGACACTATGTTGGTCGCACCTATATCAGTAGGTGACGGTGCTTACACCGCCGCCGGTTCAGTTATTACCGAAGATGTTCCGGCCGGCTCTATGGGCGTGGCTCGTGCTCGGCAGCGAAATATTTTAGGATGGGTTCTACGAAAAAGATCTGGCACCAAATCGGCTGAAGTCGCACTGCGAGCGGGCGCAAGCGAATCGGCACCACAAAAGGAAAACGGGGAACAAGCATGAGCGAACTTCGGCTTACATCGGAAAAGCGTCTGCGCCTATTTGCAGGTCGCGGATACCCAGAACTCGCTGAAGATGTCGCCGCCGAACTCGGCATTCCGTTAACCCCAACCTCCGCTTACGATTTTGCAAATGGTGAAATCTTTGTTCGTTTCGAAGAGAGTGTTCGTGGAAGCGACGCCTTCGTTCTACAAAGCCATGCTGCCCCCGTTAACAAGCAGATCATGGAACAACTCATCATGGTCGATGCCCTCAAGCGTGCTTCTGCAAAACGAATCACGGTAGTCGCGCCTTTCTACGGCTATGCCCGCCAGGATAAGAAACACCGCGGACGCGAGCCCATCTCAGCTCGATTGATGGCCGATCTCTTCAAGACTGCCGGCGCCGATCGTCTGATGGTTGTTGATCTTCATACGGCACAAATTCAAGGCTTCTTTGATGGACCAGTCGATCACCTCTTTGCACTGCCTCTTCTTGCAAACTATGTCGGCAGCAAGGTTGATCGTTCTCGCCTCACCATCGTCTCTCCTGACTCAGGTCGAGTACGCGTTGCCGAACGTTGGTCCGATTTGCTCGGTGGCTGCCCCATCGCCTTTATTCACAAGACTCGCGATCCTCGCATCCCTAACGAGTCCGTGACCGGTCGCGTGGTCGGAGATGTCCAAGGTCAGACTTGCGTCGTCATCGATGACATGATCGATACTGCAGGCACCATTACCAAAGCAGTGGATGCTCTCTTCGACGAAGGCGCCAAGGATGTCATTGTTGCAGCGACCCACGCGGTTCTCTCGGGCCCAGCAGTCGAACGCTTAAAGAATTCGCGTGTCAGCGAAGTCGTTGTTACCGACACTCTTCCTATCCCCGAGGAATGTCGCTTCGACAACTTGACTGTGCTTTCGATCGCCCCGCTATTAGCTCGCGCTATTCGCGAAGTCTTCGAAGACGGCTCAGTCACCAGCCTTTTTGATGGCCACAGTTAAGAAGACGAAAAGAATTGCTAAATAGTCTTCATCCCACGAAACAGACGCTTATCAAGAGCGCCGTAAAGTTCTTGGAAACGACCGCCCCGGAAGACATTACTGGCGAGCAGATTCTGGCAGATTCCGGAATATCTAAAGGTTCTTTGTATCACCACTTTGCAGATTTTCCGGATCTCATTGAACATGCACAGGTTTACATGTTCTCTCGTTATGTCGGATTTTCAGTCGAAGCGATTAATACCCTGCTTCATAACGCCAAAGACCGAGAAAGCGTTCTCAAAGGGTTGCAAGAAATTACACGTGCGTCACAATCTCCCAACTTAAATCGAATGCGCTCAATTCGTATTAGCGCCATCGCCAAATCAATTCGTATTGAACGCATGCGAATATTGGTGGGGGTAGAACAAGAACGTTTGACCGAAGCACTGGCCGACCTTTTCCGCGAAAGCCAAGAACGTGGTTGGGGCAATCCACGGCTTGATCCAAAGACGGTTGCCGTATTTATTCAGTCGTACACGATCGGCAAAGTTCTCGATGATTTAACCCCTACTCACATGGATGAAGAAAAGTGGTATCTGCTGATCGATACAATTTTGGCCAACGTCCTCTTTCCTCCCGGCCTCAAGGCAGTTGATGCCTAATGGACTTCAAGAATTGGTCTAGTCCCATCGTCGGTAATTCTCACCCAACTAGAGATTTGCTCATAGAAAAAGTCATCTTCCTTATGGCATCTCGTCCACTTGAAGAAATCACTAGCGAGCTCGTTATTGAAGAGTCTGGTATTTCAAAAGGTTCGATGTATCACCACTTTAAAGATTTCCCTGAACTCTTGGAATTTTCGTACGTTGAGATTTTTGCTCGGCTTGCTGCCGGCCAACTCAACGCACTCAACGGAGTTTTGCTGGGCTCGAGTACGCGCGAAGAATTCCTCACGGGATTGCGCTCAATAACGCACGGCAGTTCTGATCCGGCTTTGGTTGCACTTCGCCTTGCTCGAGTCACGGCTATTGCAAATGCACTGAGCAGTCCGCGCATGGGAGCCATGATTGGTGTGGTGCAGGAAAGTCTTACTCACGAACTTTCTAAATATTTCGAAGAAGTCCAAAAACGCGGCTGGGGAAATCCAGATCTCGACCCAATGACGGTTTCGGTCTTTGTACAGGCTTACATTGTGGGTTCGGTTGTGGATCTCCTCACCCCAAGCCGGATGGATTTTGAAGCCTGGGTATATCTAATCGATCAGGTCTTGGGTGTGGTGCTAGTTGGGCAAACCGAGGCTGATTAATAGCAAATCACGCTGCTTTTATGGGGGATTTGTTGAAACCCCTGGAAGTTCGATAACCTTCAGGCTCGTTCCGGCGAGGGATAGTTAATTATCCGTAATCGACGGGTTGCTCTCCTGGGACGTGTTTGTCCAATAACGAGGAGATTTTAAAATGGCTGAGATCACAATAAATGGCAACCGCCGCACTGAATTTGGCAAAGGTGCCTCACGTCGTGACCGACGCGCTGGTTTAGTTCCTGCAGTTATCTACGGACACGGCGAAGCTCCACAACATGTTTCCCTTCCAGTTCGCGACCTAGTTTCCGCTCTCAAGCAATCAAACGTTCTGCTTGATGTAGTCGTTGATGGCAAGACCGAACTCACACTTCCAAAGTCAGTCACACGTAATCCTTTGACTGGCCAACTCGCCCACATCGACCTCGTCCTCGTCCGTCGCGGCGAGCGCGTCACCGTTGAAGTTCCAGTTCACACCACTGGTGAGCACGATCGCGATGGCATCCTCGAGCACAACAGCAACGTCATCGTTGTTGAAGCCGAAGCCACCAGCATTCCTTCCTTCCTTACTTTGGACCTCACTGGCATGAAGGCCGGAACCTCCAAGTACGCATCCGATGTTCCACTTCCTGCCGGAACTACCTTGATTTCCGATCCACACCTCACCGTGGTTCATCTCTCTGAGCGTTCCACCCCTGCCGAGGACACAGCAGCTACACCAGCCGCCGAGACTCCTGCAGCAGAAGCCGCGAAAGAGTAATTTCTTAAGTTAGATTTCAGACCATGTTTTCAGGATCAACAGGGTCTGGCTCAAATGATCGATGGTTGATCATCGGCTTGGGTAATCCGGGCGATCAATATTCAAGTACGCGTCACAACATTGGCCAGATGGTGCTTCACTATCTGGCCAATGGCGCGAAATTTTCCCCTCATAAATCAAAGATGGAAATAGCAGATATTCGCGTGGCTGGAAGACCGGTTGTCTTAGCCAAATCTCGCGGTTACATGAACGAATCTGGCGCACCCGCCAGAGCTCTGGCAGATTTCTACAAAGTCGCACCCGACCACATCATTGCCATTCACGATGAACTGGATATTGCTTTCAACACAATTAGATTAAAAATTGGTGGGGGCGACAACGGCCACAATGGCTTAAAGAGTCTCACCAGCCACCTCACCACGGCAGATTATTTTCGGTTGCGGATGGGCATCGGCAGACCTCAAGGTCCGCAAGATCCTGCAGATTATGTCCTCAAACCTTTTTCAAGTGCAGAGAAAAAAGATCTTCCAGACTTCGTTGCACGTGGTGCAAATGCAGCTGAGTTCCTTATTGAAAGAGGACTCGAACTAACTCAGCAGGAATTTAATAAGTAATCAACCAGTATTTCGAAGTCCGGCCGCGACACCGTTAATGGTGAGCAGCAGCGCTCTTCGTACTAATGGGTCAACATCGCCGTCGGCATTTCGGACATGTTCGAGCAGCGTTATTTGGAGCAAGTGCAGTGGTGCCAAATAGGCATCGCGCACTTGCAGCGTGCGAGCCAAAATCGCTTGATCACCCAATAATTCACTCTTGCCCGTGAGTAGAAGTAATTCACGCTTGGTTAATTCGAACTCGGCTTCGATGGTGTTCAGGAAGTGATGAAGCGAAGGATCAACCAACTTCTCGACATATTTACGGGACATCACCAAATCGGTCTTACTTAAAGTCATCTCGACATTGCTTATGAAAGTACGGAAGAAGTGCCATTCGCCCAGCATGTGCTGCAGCACTTCTTGGTTCCCTGATTCTCGTGCAGCCTTTAGGCCAGAACCTACGCCAAACCAGCCAGGGACAATCTGGCGGGATTGAGTCCAACCAAATACCCATGGAATCGCACGCAGGCTGGATAGGCCACCTGAGGCATCAGGACGGCGGGATGGCCGTGAACCAAGGAAGAGGTCACCCAACTGTTCGACGGGTGTTGAAGCATAGAAATATGCGGGTAGATCGGGATGATCGATCAATGAGCGATAGCGCTGGAAGGAGTTGTCGCTGATGAGATCCATGCAGGAGTTCCACTTCAACAAATCTTCAGGGCTTTGGCGTGGAGCGCGGTTAAGTACCGTGGCCTCAAGCGCTGCGGCCATCATAAGTTCGACGTTCTCTCGAGCCAGAGAGGGCAAACCATATTTATCGCTGATAACTTCACCTTGTTCGGTCATCTTTACCTGGCCATCAATAGAACCCCAAGGCAAGGCAATGAGCGCGTCATAAGTAGGACCGCCACCGCGACCAACCGAACCACCGCGACCGTGGAACAAGCGCAGCTTTACGCCATGCTTAAACGCAATATCGCGCAGTTTGCGTTGGGCTTTATGAATCTCCCATTGCGATGTCGCGATACCAGCATCCTTATTGGAATCGGAATATCCCAACATTACTTCTTGAATATCTCCGCGAAGAGCAACGATGCGACGATAGTGAGAGTTGCTCAGCAAATTATCGAGGATGGTGTCTGCTGATCGAAGTTCGGCAACAGTCTCGAGAAGAGGAGCGAAACCGATATGAGCAAAGGGGTGGGCGGTTTCCAGATTTATGAGGCCGGCAATTTTCGCGAGAACCACTGGCGCAAGGACGTCAACGTGACTCTTGGTCATGGAGATGATGTAGGTCTCGATGACTTCTGGACCAAACTTTTGAATAAGTTTGCGCGCCGCGATGAAGGTATCTAATGTCTTTTGGGCATCTGCATCAATGTGGCCGATGGCGAAAATTTGATTGCCAGAAACCAATTCGTCATTAATTTTTGCTTCAGGTTTGGCATAGCTTTCGCCAAATATTTGTGTCAACGCATGGTGATGGGCATCGGAATGTTCGCGGATGTCCATCGTGGCATGCGTCAGCCCGAAACTGGCGACGGTACGAATAATGCGCTCAAGTAAGCCTGTGGCAATGAGTTCGCCCTTATGCGCCAAGAGTGAATCCCGCATCAACATCAAGTCTGCGAGAAGTTCTGCGGTGTCTTGATAATCGCGATGATCTACGTGGTCGGTACCGGCCGCGTGGCGACGTTGGGTGAGGATCAATCGATGGCGAATGGCGGTGGCTTTTAGCCGGTATGGCTCTTCCACATTTTGACGGCGGAAGCGCTCTTCAATTTCCGGAAGTTTTGCTAGATCTGCAGCGACTGAATCCTTCAATTCGGTCGAAGCGCCGGCAATGCGCGTAGAAATCGAGAGTGCTTGGCGCAATTGATCCAGGGACTCCAGCATGACGCGAATGAAATGACCAGTTTGCAAAACAATTGCTTCAGTGGTGACCGAAGGGGTGATATGTGGGTTGCCATCGCGATCGCCACCGATCCACGTTCCGTAACTCAAGGGTCTGGAGGTAGGCGAAACCGTTACGCCAATGCGATGGAGTTCGCGAGCGAAATCATCCAAGACTTCCGGAATCGTTGTGCGGAAAAGATCGTCTAGGTAATACAAAGCGTTAGTTGCTTCATCAAGCGGCTCAGGGCGACCCAAACGCAATTCATCGGTTTGCCACAATAGATCGACCGCTTCGGCCAAGCGTCGGTCTCGAGTAGGGGAGATTGGATCATCTAATAACTCGGCGATGCTCGTCATTTTGCTTAACACCGAACGACGTGCGGCCTCTGTGGGGTGAGCCGTGAATACTGGACGGACCGAAAAATTGTTGATCCAATGCTGCACATCTTCTTTAGTGAATTCTTTGGTCTGGGTTTGCACATCAATAATTCGATCAACCGCTTGGGAGAGCCAGGATCCACCGGCAGCACGTTGAGCTGCTAGAACTCGAGCGCGGTGTACTTGTTCAGCCACATTCGCCAAATGGAAATAGGTACTGAAGGCACGAACTAATTGAACGCTCTGCAGGACTGAAACTTTTTCCAGCACTTCTTCGCCGCCGCCATCGCGAACCGCCTTACGAACCGCTTCGACTAGGTCAAGAAGTTCTTGACTCTCCTGTCGCACCAAGCTTGCGCCCAGGAGGTCGCCTAAGCGACGGACATCACTGCGCAGATCTGCATTGTCCTGCGGATCGACATCGGCGGAAAGGTGAGCGGGCACGGGGGGTTTAGTCACTGGGCAATCATTACAGATTCCCCATTAGGCTTATCCCGTTAGTGACCCCCATATCCAGCGGATGTGGGGCTTCTTGGCGTTGAAGTACTAGTGAACGAATCGATCGCGAGGTGGTTAACATGGCAATGCTCGGCGCCTTCTCACACCTTGAGATACCTCCGCTGGTAGATGGCACTGGCCAGATTGCCGCGTGCGAACCAGCACAAGGTTTGCTCCTGGCATTAGAAAGTCGCACTCGGCCGCTCTTGGTTGTCACTGCTTCCTCCCGTCGCGGAGAAGAGTTAGCCGACGAACTGAGAACGTATATAGGGCAATCTCATGTTGGCGAGTTCCCACCCTGGGAGACTTTGCCTCACGAAAAATTGAGTCCCAAGAGCGATACGGTCGCCGCCAGATTTCGATTATTGCGCCAGATGGCCGGCATGGAAGCGCAACCTGCTCCTACCGTTGTGGTGACTTCGATACGAGCCTTGCTTCAACCGATTATTCATGATTTGTTGCAAGAAGGACTTTTATCGCTAGAGATTGAAAATGAAATCTCTTTGACCTTCCTCACCCAACGCCTCAACTACTTTGGTTATACCCGCACTGACCTCGTCGAGCGTCGCGGTGATTTTGCAGTTCGTGGTGGAATTGTTGACCTCTTTCCTCCCGATCACGAACATCCGATTCGAGTCGAGTTCTTTGGCGATGAAATTGAAGAGCTTCGGTATTTCACCGTTGCAGATCAGCGCACTTACGAACCCGTAACCGGTGCAGTCACCATTTATCCCTGCCGAGAACTCTTGCTCTCCGAAGAGGTGAAGGCGCGAGCGGCCTACATTGCCGCGGAATTCCCGCAATTACGCGAGATGTGCGACAAATTAGCCGAGGGCATCACCGTTGATGGAATGGAATCACTCTCGGGGCTTTTGAAAAAGGAGACCAAAAGTCTTCTGGACTTTCTGCCTGAAAATATTGAACTCTTTCTCATCGATTCGCCGCGCATCACTTCACGCGCCATCGACTTACTCGAGACAAATAACGAGTTCTTGGAAGCTTCTTGGTCCAACGCTGCACTGGGTGCAGATGCTCCTTTAAATGTGTCGGATGAATTGCACTCTGGCGGATATTTCACCTTAGAACATCTCCACGAATGTGCCGATAGCCTCAATATTCCGTGGCGCTCACTTGATTTCTATCTATCGGATGAAGACGAAGGTCAAGAAATAACGACGCTGGAGTCCATCCCGATCTATTCGGGAAAGATTGATAGCGCAATCGCAGATATTCAAACCTGGCTGACCGAGGGTTATCAGGTCATTTTCACCGCTTCTGGCCCCGGTATTTTGCAGCGTTATGAAGGACTCTTTCGCGAAGCCGAGATCCCAGCACGGTTAATAGCAACCATTTCTTCGCAACTGACGCGCGATGCCGTTTATCTCACAACTTCGACGATCGAGCATGGTTACTTCTCAGCCGAATTCAAAGTGGTACTAATAACTGAAAAAGATATTTCCGGTCAGAGGTCTTCTAACAAAGATCAAGCCCGCATGCCTTCACGGCGCAAGAAGGCGATCGATCCAATCGAACTTAAACCGGGCGATTACGTTGTGCACGAGCAACATGGAGTGGGTCGCTATATTGAATTAGTTCAGCGCACGGTAGGCAATGTTTCTCGCGAATATGTCGTGATCGAGTACGCGGCTTCAAAACGTGGGCAACCAGCTGATCGACTTTTCGTTCCGACGGATACCTTGGAACAAGTGACGCGCTACGTAGGTGGCGAAGCCCCTGCTGTTCACCGCATCGGTGGCGCAGATTGGCAGAATGCCAAACGTCGTGCCCGCAAAGCCGTTAAGCAGATCGCGGCCGAGCTCATCCAGCTTTATGCCGCACGCATGGCTGCACCTGGCTATGCCTTTTCACCTGACACGCCTTGGCAGCGCGAGCTAGAGGCAGCATTTCCATATGTAGAAACCACTGACCAACTGGCAACCATTGAAGAGGTCAAACGCGATATGGAGCGCTCCCATCCCATGGATCGAGTCGTGTGTGGCGAC
>CANCSL010000023.1 GCA_947380835.1 Actinomycetota bacterium
TTGTCAGTCTTGCCTTGGCCATCTGCGTAGTACAACTTGGTAACGCTTGGGCAAAGCTTTACTTCTTCGCGAACTGCAGCGGTTGTAACCAAGCGCCAGCTGTTTCCGCCGAAGCCATCTGTGAATCCCATTGTGATTTTCTTAGGGCCACACCATGAAGGTGCAGCGGCAGCGCTGCTTGATGAAGCGGCGGCCAAAGTAGATGCGGCCATAACCGCAGCTAATCCAAGGCTACTCGCGACGAGAGCGGCTCGAGACTTAAACCGTATCAACTTTCTTCCTTTCGTAACCGTGCGGCAACCATTGACGCACTTATCCGGAGTCTTCGCGGACCCCGAAACTTATTTAGGCGTTAGCAGGATGGAGCGGGTTTCGCGCTCTCGATCCCATTAACTTTTCTTTTATTGGCGACCAATTAACCGCATAAATTGCGATTCCCATTGCCAAAGTAATTGAGATAACAATGCTTCGCACTCCATAAGGAACACCTAATGAAAGTACGAACATATCTAGTTGCTTGAGGAAAAGAGCAGAGACCGCAGATGCTGCGGGAAATCCGCGACCACCAAGGAGCGAGGTTCCGCCGAGAACGACAACAGCGACAGACGGTAGAACATAGTCATCGCCTTGATATGCAGTGGGTTGAGAGATAACGCCACCAAGGATTACACCAGCTGTGCAATATAAAAGTTGGGCGTTGACGTAAGCACTCATTTGGTAGCGACCAATTTTTAAACCAGCTGCGCGTGCTGCACGCGGATTGGCTCCCACGGCTTCGAAGCGCCGGCCAAAAACTGTGCGCTTGAGAAGAACTGCGACAATGATGGTGACTATAACTCCGTACCAAATGGAGTGAGGTAGTCCAAAAAATTTGGTGTTGGTAAAATTTGAAAGGCGATCAGTGGTGCGACGAGGGCTTCCGCCCGATAGCCCAATCATGACTCCATAGAGCAAAGCATTGGTACCAAGTGTTGCGACTATCGAGTTGAGCTTGATCCGGGTGATAAGAAATCCGTTGATCAGACCGATGACGACAGCAGCAGCAAATGCAGCAAGGACTGCCGGAATCAAACGGTTGTCGTGGCGATCAGGACCCCACGTAACAATGACAACAGTGAGAGAGACTGCACCAGCAACAGAGAGATCGATGCCGCCTTGTTGAATGACAAGAGTTTGACCGAGACCCACAATGGCGAGTGCGGCAGCAAAAGGGAGCATTCCCATTTGTGCGACTCGGCTCACACTCGTGGGTGCGAGGAAGGCGCTAGCAATGTAGAGCACAGCGAGTCCGATCAAGATGGTGCGCATGCCGCGAGAGACTTGTATGCGGGATGACTTCTTGACGTCACGTTGGTCAACGGTGGACATTAACTACCCTTCAGCTGGAGTTGTTAACCAAGACTTTACACACGCCTTCACGGTGTTAACAAGGGATTACTTATAACGGTTTGGCAAAGTTTTTAAGGGTGGCTAGCCCCACGGTGAGGGCTCTGCTTATTTTTTGAGAAATCGCACCAGACTGGCCATATCCGCGGACTCAAAACCCCCGGCACATGCGTGGCGATAGAGCTCTTCCACTGCCCAGGTGGCGTTGAGATCAATTCCGGCGCTGAGGCCAAAACCACGAATTAACCCCAGATCCTTCACGACGGTATCCATGCGCATGGCCACAGGGGTATTTTCGTCAAGAAAGGCTGAACGCTTGTACTTCACAAAGGGGGCTGCGATCACGCTCTCATCGAAGACGTCGTAAGCGGCAACTGGATCGATTCCGGATGCGCTCGCCAAGGCCAAGGCTTCGCTGACGGCAGCGTTGAGGCTATGGACAATGAGGTTGACCGAGAGCTTCATTGCCTGGCCAGCCCCGGCAGCTCCTAGATTGGCCACTTTCTTGGAGAAGGCCATCAGGGTTGGGGTGACTTCGGCGATGGCGGAGGCGTCGCCGCTGGCGAGGACCAGGAGTTGATGGGAAGCGATTGTTGCCATGCTGCCTGAGACCGGGGCATCGACAAAAGCAATACCCAAACTGGCCAATTTCGAACTGAGCAGCTTTGCAGATTCAATACCACTAGTACCCATATCAATGATGATTGTTTCTTTGGCGATACCCGCGAGAGTGGATTCTTCGCCGATCAAAACCGCTTGCGTCGTCTTGCCATCTGTAAAGGTGCAAATAACAATCTCGGAAGCGGAAATGGCATCATGCGCAGAGCCCGCAGCAGAAATCAACGGGCTATCCAACAACGTCACCAACGCGTCGGCTTTTTCTTTGCTGCGGTTCCATAGATGCACCTCATGGCCCGCCGCTATAAGTTCGCGCGCCATCGCCGATCCCATTTTGCCAACGCCGAGAATCGCGACCCGTTTTAATTGTGTCATTTTTTAGGAGTTACCAGAATCTTTCCAGTGGCTTTACCGGCAGCCAATTCTTCGAAAGCTTCTGCGACGTTTTCCAGTTGAACAATCTTTTCGGTGAGCAATTCAGCAACGGTGCCACTACGGAGAAGATCTAATGCATCAGGAATGTCGTCGGCACACACATGAGCAACAGTGGTTTGCATTGTTACCTCACGCAGCACGGCATCTGCAAAGACAAGTTCTTGTGGAGTCTTGTTAAGCCCCATCATCATCAGAGTTCCGCCCATCTTGGTCAATCCAAGTGCGCGTGCAAGTCCACCAGGTGCGCCAGAGGTTTCAAATACAACATCGGCTTGGTTGGGATAAAGCGCCTTGATATCCGCTGGTGTGATCTCTGGCGCAATCAGAAATGTTTTACTGGCACCAAGTTGTTCTGCAGTCTTTAAACGATTGGCATCAATGTCCATTGCGACAACTTCAACACCGTATTCTTGCAAAGCTACACAAACGAAAGAACCGATTGCTCCAACACCAAGAACAATGACGGTGTCGCCTTTTTGAATACCAGATCTACGAACTCCATGAATTCCAACGGCCAATGGTTGGGCTAGCGCTGCATGCTCGTCCTTAATGTCATCTGGAATCGGAATGCAGATGTTGCCAGGTGCAGCTACATATTCTGCGAGACCTCCGTGGATACTCAATCCCAGCGTGTAGTACTTGGCGCAGAGATTTGTGCGTCCTTCTTTACAACGCTTGCATTGTCCGCATGCAACACCGGCACCGCACGCTACGCGCTTGCCAATTAGTGCTTTTGCATTAACGCCAGCTTCGACGACAGTTCCGATAAATTCATGTCCAAGGATTGTTGCGCCCACATGCTTGCTATTGGGATGAGGGTTTTTGAGCGGAACCATGATTTGCCCTTTGGCAAATTCGCTGGCATCAGTTCCGCACAGCCCGTTGTATGTAACTTCAATCAGAACATCGTCATCGCCGTAACTTGGTTTTGCTACATCTTCTACTCGTAGGTCATGCAAGTCGTGCAGAACAGCCGCGCGCATAGTTGACATTAAGAAGCCTTGTTTGTGACGTGAACTTTGATTTGGCTCTTATCGTTGTAGACAGCTTGGTATGCCTTGTCTGCATCTGCGAGATCAAAGGAGGAGGTAACGATCGAAGAAAGATCCACGCCGGTGCGCGCAATAAAACGAATTGTCTCTGGCCATACGCCGGGAGATCCAATAATTCCGCGAACTTGAAGTTCCTTGGATTGAATCAAACCAAGTTTGGCTGGAGCTTCTCCGCCAACGCTGATTCCAATAATGACTAGGCGAGCGCGGAATCCCGCAACTTCCAAGGTGCTTGCCATTGCGGCTGGCTTTCCGCTGGCATCAATAACAACAGATGCGCCGGCGCCTTTGGTAACTTCGTTAACTTGCGCCAAGAAGTCGGCTTTCGTTGGGTCGACGATAACTTCGGCACCGAGACCTAGTGCAATCTTGGCGCGTGCTTCAGATGGTTCAGCAACAATCACGCGTGCACCTTTTGCAGACGATGCCGCAATAACGCCCAGTCCGATAGGACCTGCACCGAAGACCATCACGGTATCGCTGGCATCCATATTGTCGGCACGGACGGTGGCGTAGTAACCGCAGCTAAATGGCTCAACCAGTGCGCCTTGGGTATATGAAACATTGTCAGGAAGTTTGTGCAACCAATCTTGCTTAGCGATAAAGAACTCGGCCATTGCCCCACTAATGCTGAAACCGAAGTGCTCTTGTCCGATGACGCATTCACCGACTACGCGATCGCCGACTTTGAACTTGTTGACCTTCTTGCCAATTTCAATTACTTCAGCTGACCACTCGTGGCCCGGGATAACGGGGTACTCGAACGGGATGATGTAGCGACCTTCGAGGAGTTCGATATCGGAGTGGCAGATGCCAACGGAGCGGCTAGCCAACAGAACTTCATCATCGGCAATCTTGGGAATGGCGATCTCGTTGACGGCCATAGCGCCGGGGCTGGTGAACTGCAGGGCTTTCATTTTCTCTCGCATTCGGTCGTTGTTAGAAATGGGTAAAAGTAGGACAAATCATCTTAAAAGCAGTTATTTTTATACCAGAACCATGCCACCGTCGATCATGATGGTCTGTCCGGTCATGTAATCGGAGTCTTGTGAGGCTAAATAAAGGGCCATTCCCTGCAGATCTTCCGGCCGAGCCGCCCGACCCTTCAGGATGCCAGCGCCAAATTCGTTCATTGCTGAATCTGGAGCAGCGGCAGCACCCATATCGAAGAGGTCTTGGTTGAGACCGGCCCACAACGGCGTATCTACTACGCCGGGTGCGAAGGAATTACAAGTGATGTTGTACTTGGCGAGCTCGCGCGCTGTGGCTTGGGTAATTGCATTCACTGCAAATTTACTAGCGCAGTAAGGCGTGAAATCTGGGTAACCCTGTCGACCGGCGATTGAGGCGGTATTCACGATCTTTCCATTCTTATTTGGAATCATGTATTTGGCACCTTCTTGAGTGCAGATCAGGACGCCCAAGCCATTGACGTTCATGATGGCGTTCCAGTTTTCTTCGGTAACTTCAAGAAGTGGCATCGGTTTATTAAAACCAGCATTATTAAAGAGGACATCCAGGCCGCCAGCCCAATCGACAAAAGCCTTGAAGGCTGATTGAACTTGGTCGCGCTTGGAGACATCGCCAGTGAGCGCAATGGCGTCACCACCTGCGGCTTTGATCTCGGCAACTACGGCTTCAGCGGCAACCGGATTTAGATCCATGACCCCGACCTTTGCGCCTTCGGCAGCAAAAATCTTGACGAAGCCCTTACCAATACCGCTGCCGGAGCCAGTAACGATGATTCTTTTTCCCGAAACTCTGCCCATGGTCATCCCCTTTGATGGAACCGATGAAAAGCTAGGTAGTGGGCAAAATTAAAACACCCTTGGTCGGGAGCGTCAAGCAGCAATTAACGGTTTACCCCTCAAAAGGGCGAGTTCTTGTCATTCTGTGTAGTCTCACATAACATCAGAGCGCTCGCAGGTGAGCGAGTGCACGATTAAAGGAAATTGAAGGATGAGGTTCTGCCATGGCCAAAGAGGCGTTAGTTATCGGTGTCACAGGAATTGCCGGAAATAACATCGCGCAAGTTCTGCTGAAAGAGGGTTTTACAGTCCACGGACTATCGCGCACATCTGGAATCACGATTCCGGGAGTGCACCATATTCATGGCGACGTCCTTGACCCTGCCAGCGTAAAAGCCGCGATTGCGGGTCTGGATATCACGCACCTCTTCTTCTGTACTTGGTCTCGTCAAAACACTGAAGCCGAGAACATCAAAGTCAACGGCGCAATGTTGCAGAACACCGTTGATGCGCTCGCTGGCGTGAAGAGCATGGAACATGCAGTCTTGATCACCGGCCTCAAGCATTACCTCGGACCATTCGAGTCCTACGCCGCAACTCCAATGGAGACGCCATTTAAAGAGAGCCAAGCTCGACTTCCTATCGAAAACTTTTATTACACCCAAGAGGACATCCTTTTCAAAGCCGCAAAAGAAGGTGGCTATTCGTGGTCGGTACATCGTCCGCACACCATGATCGGATGGGCAATTGGCAACGCGATGAATATGGGCGTGACGCTTGCCGTGTACGCCAGCATCTGCAAAGAAACTGGTCGTCCATTTGTATTCCCGGGTTCGAAAGAACAGTACAACGGTGTTACCGATGTAACTGATGCACGTCTTTTGGCCCGACATGCAGTGTGGTCCGCCACCGCGCCGGCGGCAAAGAATGAAGCATTCAATACTGTTAACGGCGATGTCTTCCGTTGGCGTCAACTGTGGCGTTTGTTGGCTGATTATTTTGGTCTGCAAGACCCTGGTTATCCAGCAGAGATGTCACCGCTGGAACCACGACTTACTGACGCTGACGAAATCTGGGCCGGAATTGTTGCGAAATACAACTTGGTCAATCACAAAGCTTCTGAAATTGCTTCGTGGTGGCATTCGGATGCAGACCTTGGACGTCAGGTAGAAACATTTGCTGACATGGGCAAGAGCCGCAAAGCTGGATTCCGCGAAGTTCAAGTAACTCCGGATTCCTTTACTGAACTCTTCGATCAACTTCGCGCCGAAAAAATCATTCCTTAAAGACGTCAGGGTGTTGTCCAAGCTCTAAACGAGTTCGGCGAATGTGTCCGTACAGCACGCGTTCGGCATCATCAACATCTTTTTTCTTGATTGCCGAAAGCATCAGATGATGTTCGTAGTGAGCTGGTTTAAAACCATTTCCGGCCAATAACTTCGTGTAAGCCCGGCGATAATGTTGAGTTGTGTTCCACAGGCGTTGAACCATCTCATCGAGTAGCGCGGTCTCTGCACCTGAATACGTGAGCAGGTGAAATTCACGATCCAACTTGAGAAAAGTTTCAATGTCTTTGTTCTTTTCCAACCTCTGAGTTAATTCCTCTAGTTGCCGGATGTGATCTTCAGTAAGACCGGGGATGCTGAGACGAAGGAGAAGCGGCTCGATTCGTTCGCGAATCTGGTACATCTCTTCACATTCAGCCAGGCTGAGCTCTGCAATCCAGGCGCCGGTATGGGCCACAAGATTTACCAAGCCATCGGCATGCAACATGCGCAGCGCTTCCCGTACGGGCGAACGACTCGCGCCGAATTGTTCGGCGATATCTTCTTGGCGGATTCGAGTTCCCGGTGGATATTTGCCCACCAAGATCTCCTCTTTGAGAGCAGCGGCAATGCGGTGGCTAGTAGCCAGGTCGCTTTCAGAACTTACAGACATTGCAGATCCTCTTTTTACTCATCAGGAAAGGCAGGATGCCAAAGTTTAATAGGGGAGTCTTTTTCATATGCCTTGCCGTTCGGGAAGCTTACGAGTTCGAGTTGCATCCCCCACGGAGTCAAGAAGTAAACCCATTTCTGACCTTCGCTGGCATTGCGGCTGAAGGTTGGCTCACCCAAAATCTTCACACCTTTTGCCTTTAAATATTCCAGTGCAAGATCAAAATCATCTACGTAGAAAGCAAGATGGTGTCCACCAATATCGCTGTTCTTGGGTTGTGGAGCTGGAGGGTCGTGCGGTTCAAATTGAAAGATTTCGAAATTTGGACCGGTTTTACAGCGAAAGAAGCGAAGTTCGCGCATCACAGTGCGGGGATGCAGGTTCATATGCTCGCTCATCCAGTTGTCATCACGGAGAAAAGGTCCCAATCGGTAGACCAATTCGCAGCCAATGACATCGACGAAAAATCGCTCGGCCTCATCGAGGTCTGGAACCGTGAATCCAATGTGCTCTGTGCCCCGGAGTCCAGGTAGTCCACCAGCCATATTCGTTACCTCTTATCTGCGGATTGGATCCAATAATAGACAAAAAGGGGTGAAAAGGGGAGATATTTACCCAATTATCTTGTCATTGGACTCAATCGCGGGTTACAGTTTGCCAACACTTTCGCACTCAACGAGGAGTACTGCCCATGTCCGAACGCATCGAATTAACCCCAGCCAAACCATGGGTGGAGATTCGAACTACTCCCGCCGATTGGAAAGCCGCCGATCCAGCTCTTTTGGCAACAATGCTCGGGCAGCTTCATTTAATCCGCGCATTTGAAGAAGCGGTCTTGGAGCTTGCAGCCGAAGGGTTAGTTCACGGACCAGCTCACAGCAGTATTGGTCAAGAAGGTGGCGCAGTAGGTTCGATCATTGGATTAGTGAGTGCTGATGGTGTTAACGGTACCCATCGAGGTCACCACCAATTCTTGGCAAAAGTTATTAATCATGTCTCTGGCGGAAAGCTAGATCTCAAAAAACTTGTCAGCGAAGATCTTCAAGTGGTCCTGCAACGAACCCATGCTGAAATCTTAGGATTGGCACAGGGCTATTGCGCAGGTCGCGGTGGCTCTATGCACTTACAAAATTTTGAAGCTGGTGCATTGGGTACGAATGCCATCGTTGGCGGCGGTGTACCTCTAGCGGCCGGAAATGCTTGGGCACAGAAACATGCCGGAACTGAGAACGTAACCATTACCTATTTCGGCGACGGTGCTACAAACATTGGTTCAGTTCTCGAAAGCATGAACCTAGCCTCCGCTTGGAAATTGCCACTCGGCTTCTTCATCGAAAATAATCTTTATGCAGTTTCTACCCACGTGAATGAAGTCACCGGTGAACCACGACTTTCAGCGCGCGCACTTGGATTTGCCATTCCTTCTTGGAAAGTTGATGGCATGGATCCACTCGCGGTCTATTTAGCTTCTCAAGAAGCCGAAGCCATTATGCGTGCTGGTGGCGGACCAACCGTTATTGAGGCCGATGTTTATCGTTACTTCCACCAAAACGGCCCATTCCCTGGAAGTGCATTTGGTTACCGCACAAAGGAGGAAGAAGCTGCGTGGCGTGAGCGCGATCCACTTCTTCGCGTCGCCTCTGAAATGATCACGTTGGGATTAATCGACCAAGCTGGAGTAGATGCTGTTCGCGAGCAGGCCGTCGCCGCAAATAAGTTAGCCGTTGCGCAATTAATCGAAGCTAATCCTGATTTACCGGGCAAGCGTCGAATTCGCCCCGAACTCTGGCCAGATGTTGCTTTCGTCGATTTTGGTGTCCGTGGCGATGCCAGCGAACTCAAAGGTGCGCGCACGCTAGAACCAGCGTCATATAACGGTTCTAAGAAGACCGTGAAGTTTGTCGACGCAGTTGCCACAGTCTTAGACCGCCGCATGGAGACAGATGCACGCATCATTATCTTAGGCGAAGATATTCACCGGCTTAATGGTGGTACCAATGGTGCGACTAAAGGATTATCAAAAAAGTTTCCAGATCGTATTCTCGGAACTCCCATCAGCGAAAACGCATTTATGGGTCTTGGTGGCGGAATGGCATTGGATGGTCGATTCCACCCCGTCGTTGAATTTATGTACCCAGACTTTATGTGGGTTGCTGCCGATCAGGTATTTAATCAAATCGGCAAAGCTCGTCACATGTTCGGTGGCCAAAATCCAGTTCCGCTAGTTCTTCGTACCAAAGTTGCCATGGGCAGTGGTTATGGTTCTCAGCACTTGATGGATCCAGCCGGCGTGTTTGCAACTAACCCTGGTTGGCGCATTGTTGCCGCATCCACCCCTGCCGAATACATCGGTTTGATGAATGCCGCACTGGCATTGCATGATCCAGTACTCGTTCTAGAACACATTGACTTGTATCAAGATCAAGGCGAAATTCCAGAAGAAGATTTAGATTACCAAATTCCCTTCGGCAAGGCTGCGATCAGACGTGAGGGATCAGATGTCACCATTCTTACTTACCTTTCTATGGTGAAGCATTCACTTACTGCAGTAGAGCAAACTGGTATCGATGGCGAAGTTATTGATCTTCGTTGGCTTGATCGAGCTAGCCTTGATTGGGAAACCATCGGTGCCAGCATCAAGAAGACCAATAACGTTCTGATTGTTGAACAAGGCGCACGCGGAACTTCCTACGGAGCCTGGCTGGCCGATGAAATCCAACGTCGATTCTTTGATTGGTTGGATCAACCTATTCAACGTGTTACCGGAGGTGAAGCCTCTCCAAGTATTTCCAAGGTACTTGAGCGAGCAGCCATCGCTGGAGTGGAAGAAGTAGTTGCTGGCCTAAATCTTGTGCGTGATGGTTTTGGCGGTGGCAAATAACATGGCCAACATCATGCGTATGCCAGAAGTACTGGCCAATGCCACCGAGGCGATTATTTCAAAGTGGCTAGTCGCCGAAGGCGCTGCCTTCACTGTCGGCCAGCCCATCGCCGAAGTTGAAACCGAAAAGGCTGTGGTCGAAGTTCCAGCGGAAGCCGATGGAATTTTGGGACGTTATCTCGCCCAAGTCGGTGCAACTACCGCTGTTGGCGCCCCCATCGCAGTTCTCTTGGCACCTGGTGAAACCGATTCAGATATTGAGAAGGCTCTAGCCAGCGAAGACCTTTCATCGCCAGTTTCCACGGCCACTCCAATTGTGCAAGAGAGACCGCAGGTTGCTGTTGCTACTGCGGTCGTTGAAGAAGTTGTTGAGTCGGGAATTCGAGTTTTTGCCAGCCCGCTGGCACGTCGCTTAGCGAAAGAAAGTGGCGTTAGTACGAACACCATGCGCGGTAGTGGACCTGGAGGGCGCATCATCAAGAAAGATGTGCAGGCCGCTATCGCTGCAGGTGGATCAAAGTCAGCCTCGAAATCTGTGCCGGTTTTTGTGCCGAGCGGAGATGGTACTTATAGCGCGATCCCACATTCTCCAATGCGTCGAGCTATCGCTCGCCGATTAACCGAGAGTAAATCAAGCGTTCCACATTTCTATCTTTCTGCTCCCGTCATTGCAGATGATCTTCTCAATATGCGTAAGAAGATCAACGAATGGAGCGAAAAGAAAGTTTCAGTAACAGATTTGATATTGAAAACTGTAGCTGCTGCATTCTCAGACGTTCCAAACGCAAATGTCATTTGGACCGCTGAAGAACTTCGTCGCTTCGACAATGTAGATATCTCCATCGCTGTTGCCACCGATAATGGCTTAATTACTCCCGTGGTACGTGGAGTCAATCAAATGAACTTGGCGCAAATAAGCGCAACGACTGAGGATTTGATCGCGCGAGCAAGAATTGGCCGCCTAAAGCAGAATGAAATCGAAGGCGGGTCTTTCTCGGTCACCAATTTGGGCATGTACGGAACCGATGAATTTTCAGCAATTTTAAATCCACCACAATCTGCCATTTTGGCAGTCGGTGCGGCCAAGCAGAAGCCGGTGGTGGTTAATGGTGCGATCACAGTCGCATCCGTCATTAACTTCACGCTATCGGTAGACCATCGAGCTATCGATGGCGCTCTTGCCGCCGAATGGCTGGCAGCCTTCGTGAAGCGCTTCGAAAACCCTATGTGGTTGGTGGTTTAACGCTAGGCGGGATAAAACTGCGAACTTAGCGTCAGCGGAGTTGAGTAGGCTCTACGGATGTCCACTCGCATGCCCACCAAGGTAAAAATTGTCTTGCTGGGCAACACTTTGTCAGCAATTGGCAATGGCCTGGTTCTTCCGTACCTCTTTATCTACCTTCATAATGTTCGCGGGATATCCGCGGGTTATTCCGGCTTAATCATCGGATATGGCGCCCTTGCTTCGCTGATCTTTTCGCCACTTGTCGGCCATCAAATCGATCATTGGGGCCCTAAGCCCGTCATTCTGGTCTCGCTATTAATTCTCACCGTCGGGTACGCCTCGCTCTCATTGGTTCATTCGATACCCATGGCTCTCTTCACCACAACTATTTGCGCTATGGGCAACACCGGCATGTGGCCTGCTCAAAGTGCAATTTTGGCTGAACTCACTCCCGATCATTTACGGGAAAAGGTTTACGCCTCTAGTTTTGCTGCGCTCAATGTTGGTATCGGAATCGGTGGACTGATCGCCTCTACCTTTGTAACTATTTCTAAACCGAAAACCTTCGAATGGCTAATGATCGGAGATGGGCTCACCTACCTCTTTTATTTCGTTGCTGTTTTGGTTCTGCGCGAGGCTGGCCATCGCACCAAGGTTCAACGAGCAGCAAATAAAGAACTCGAAGGCGGTTGGAAAGATGTCATCGCAGATCGGGTCTTTGTAAAATTCTGGATCATCGGCTTTCTTGCCATCCTTTTCGGCTACAGCCAGTTAGAAGTTGGATTCGCCGCATTTGCAACCTCTGTAGGAAAAGTTTCACCTGCCCATTTGGCTTACGCCTACGCCGCTAACACCGCACTTATAGCCACCTGCCAACTCTGGATTGTAAAAAAGATCGAGAAGGTCAGGCGTGGCAAAGCGATGGCAATTGCTACCTTCTTTTGGATGGGCGCATGGCTTGCACTCAGCTTCGCTGGCATTTTGCCAGCCCAAGGGTTGATATTTGTAATTCTCTGCCAGGTAATTTTTAGTTGGGGCGAAATGTTCTGGTCACCAGTTATCCCAGCTGTCATTAATCAATTAGCACCAGATCACTTACGTGGTCGTTACAACGCAGCCGGCACTAATGCCTGGCAAATCGCATCGATTATTGGGCCAAGTTTTGCTGGCGTGATGCTGGGAGCCCACCTGCATTGGTTATGGATTGGGCTCTTGGTGGGCGGGCTGGCGATAGTTTCGATAGGTGCGTTAAGACTTAAACTCCCAGAGCGCGAAGTAGTGGCTGATCAACGAGTTCAGGATGCAACGGCGGATTCTCCGGAAGGTTTGAGTTCAATCTAGTTAGCTCTGCATCAGAGAGATCAAGTGACCAACCAGCTACAAGATCTGCAATCTGTTCTCGCCGCGATGCGCCCGGAATCGGAATGATCGTGGTCGACTGACGCAACAACCAAGCGATGGCCAACGAATATGGTGAGCAGTTTTTCTCTTGGCTGAGCTCACTGAACAACCCAAATTTTCCATCTGCAATGCCGGAACTTCGGCCAACGCCTCCGAGAGGTGACCATGGCAGGAAGGCGATTCCTTGGGACTGGCAATATTCCAGCACATCACTACCTAGCCGATATCGCGGGCTATATTCATTTTGAACCGAGATAACGCCTCCTTCAAGAGGAGTACCGCCAATTTCGACCGCCAACTTCAACTGTTCCAGATTTACATTCGATAACCCGATTTGCTCTACCAGTCCGCGTTCGAGCAGGACGAGAACATTTCTAAATTGGGTATCGAAGGGCATCTCTGGATTCATGCGGTGGTGCTGCCACAACTGAATCTTTTCGACCCCTAGGCGGAGTGCGGATGCCTCCGCTGCGCGCAGGAAATAATCGCGACTGCTAGCTCTTCCCCAACTTTCATTTGGTCCACGCGTTATTCCAGCTTTGGTGGCAATAACGATCTGCGATTTTTGTTCTGGCGATCCATTCCAACTGCGAAAAGCCTCCCCAACTAATTTTTCATTATGTCCAAAATCCCGCCAGGAAGGAGCGTAGATATCAGCGGTATCGAGGAAATTAATCCCAGCATCGAGGCCGGCATGAATAACAGAGATACTTAAATCGCGATCGGTGAGCAGTTCTGGTCGTGACTCTCGATTTTGAGATAGTGGCATGCAGCCAAGCCCAATGGGTGATACTGCCCAAGGTCCCAAGTTTCTCGTTTGCACCATTTCTCCATTCATTCCACCAGCAGGTTGCGCCAAGTCTATTGACCTCGGCTCTACTATGGCCGCATGAGCAAAATCAGTACGTTAAATACCAAGATTGCGGCAAAAATAACCGCCGGCGTATCAACGATGTGGTGTGCCTATGCCTTTGCCCTCATAGCTCTTATCTCGCTGCCGTCGGCCCTCAAGACCGGGGACCCCATCGTGATTGTCGCCTGGGTAGCTCAAACTTTTCTGCAATTAGTACTGCTCTCCATCATCATGGTGGGGCAGAATGCGGCTTCGGCATCGGTAGAGCAGAAGATCACCGAAACACACACCGCCAGCTTGGGCGAATTTGAATTGGCTAAAGAGGCTCGCAAAATTGCAGGTGAGGAACTCATTGCCCTAAAAGTCATTGCTATGGAAATGCATCAAATACTTCGTGATGTTGAAGGAAAGAAGTAGTGGGCCAGTTTTCGTCAGCACGCGAAACTATTGAGCTCATCGCTACCGGCAAAGTAACTGCGGCGGCTGAAACCACAGAGGCACTTGAGCGAATCCACAAAATTGACCAGAGCGGTTACGAACTCAATTCAGTCTTGGCCGTATCTGCCGATGCACTCGAACGTGCTCGCGAAATCGATAACAAGAAATCTGCGCGCCCGCTCGAAGGTTTACCTATTCTCATCAAGGACAACATCGAAGCAATGGGACTGCCCGCTACTGCTGGCTCGTTAGCTCTGGCTGGTAGAGAAGTTCACCGCGATTCAACGCTGGTGCGGAGATTGCGTGAAGCCGGTGCTGTAATTATCGGCGCTACAAATCTGTCGGAATGGGCAAATATCCGCTCCACAAAATCGACCAGTGGTTGGTCAGCAGTAGGTGGCCTGACCACTAATCCGTGGATTCATCAACATAGCGCTGGCGGATCTTCCTCTGGATCTGGCGCTGCGGTCGCCGCCGGTTTGGTAACTCTTGCAGTGGGAAGTGAAACCGATGGTTCGATCGTCTGTCCAGCCTCAGTAAATGGGTGCGTTGGAATCAAACCCACAGTCGGGTCCGTTTCTCGCGACGGCATGATCCCCATTAGTTCCAGCCAAGACTCCCCTGGACCTATGGGACGTTCGGTGCGCGACGTCGCTTTGCTGTTGGAGGTCATGATGGCAACCGAGGGCTACCAAAAGGTGGCGGAAAATAATGAGAATTTGCGGATCGGAGTTGTTCGGGAATGGATGACCCAGAGCGAGAAAACTAATCAGCTCTTTGATGACTCCGTTAAACTTTTAGAAAAGTTTGGAATATCGCTTGTTGATGTGGCTATCCCATCCCCGGGAGAAAGTGTTTCCGAAGATGAGTTCAATGTTTTGATGTATGAACTCCATGATGATCTGGCGCAATATCTTGAGACCAGACCGGGTAACGGAGCGAAGACTTTGAAGGACGTTGTTGAATTTAATCTTGCTCATGGCGAGAGCGAGATGCAGTACTTTAAGCAGGAACTTTTCGATCAAGCTCTCGAACTCGGCGGTCGTGGAGAGAAGTACCGTGAAGTTCGAGCTCGCAATCTTGCTTGGGCAGACTCATTATTGAGCTCAGCTCTGGACGGAGTGGATGTACTCATTGGAGCTGCATACGCACCATCTTGGGTTAGTACTTTAGGCAAGGGAGATGACTACGCCTCGGCGAGTTGGATCTCAATGGCGCCGGCCATCGCCGGAACTCCGATTGGCGCATTGCCCATGGGGTTAGTGGATGGCTTGCCTGTGGCTATGGGAGTTGTCTCCCGAGCCAACGATGAATTAAACCTAGTTCGAGCAATGTCACGGATTGAATCAGCTCTCGGTCTTGGTGTGCTGGTCCCTACTTTTAGAAAGTAACTGAAATGGAATTGAAAGTACTTTTGCGCCAGAGGTATGTAAAACGCCTCTTTCTTGCGCGTTTCATTTCCAATTTAGGAAATGGGATCGGACCCATTGCCTTGGCATTTGGAATTCTGCACCTTCCACACGGCAACGCGACGCAGCTGGGATGGGTATTGGGATCATCCACCATCACGATGATTCTCATGAGCCCATTTGGCGGTGTGATTGCCGATAAATATGGACGAGTAAAGATGGTCGGTCTCTGCGATACGTGGGGAGCAATTGGTTTATTGGTCCAAGTAGGTTTCTTCGCTACTGGAAACGTACCCATGTGGGTACTGCTGGCAGCAAATATTAACTTCGGATTGATGTGGGGAATTTGGTGGCCGGCCTTTTCCGGGGTTTTACCAGCCATAGTTCCGGAAGATGCCTTACAGAAAGCCAACGCTGTCAATCAATTTGTCTCCAATATTGCCTATCTGACAGGTGCGGCCGCTGCTGGATTCTTGGTCAGCGCATATGGCAGCACATTGGCGTTAGCTATCGATGCCATCTCTTTTCTTGTCGCCGGCTTAATTGTCTTGAGCTTTGCACATGTGCTTCCCGCTCGAGCTGAAAACCAAGACTCGATGCTCGATGACTTAAAACATGGCTGGAAAGTATTTCTCTCCTTCCGATGGATCGTGGTCATCGTTTTCGGATTTTCCTTTGTTGTTATGTGTTGGGCTGCTGGCGAAAATGTTCTGGGTCCTCTTATCTCCTTGAAACACTTTAATGGTCCTAAATCCTGGGGATTTGTGCTCTCTGCCGAATCCGTTGGATATATCGTGGGATCGCTCTTGGCAATGAAAGTAAATTTCAAATACCCCATGCGCGCCTTGGTGATTATTTCTACATCCATGTCCTTTTATATGTGGTCTCTTGCCAAACCAATGCCGTTGGCAATCATCGCCTTCACTGCTTTTCTTTGGGGAGTTACTTTAGATTTGTGGGGTTCCATTTGGTCGACGGCACTTCAACGAATGGTTCCCCGAGAAGCATTATCGAGAGTTTCTTCTTTTGATGCGCTCGGCACGATGCTCTTTCGGCCGGTTGGGCTTGCAGTAGCAGCTCCCCTGGCAGGAGTCATTGGAATTACTCGTACATTGGAAATTGCGGCAGGCATCACCTTTTTTGTAATTGTTTTGATGCTATGCGTGCCTGAAGTGCGCAACATGCAATTTGTTCCGCTTAAGCAAGATGTGAGTGGTGACGATTCTTCATCGAATTAACCAGAGGGATAAAGAGAAAAGTCGCAATGATGAATACAGCGCCCAGAATTAACCAGCCCGCTTTGTGCAGGTCTACCACCGCGGCCGTAATAAGTGCCGGTCCTGCGATGCCGCCCAAGCTCCAACTCATCTGCCAAACGCCTTGATATTGTCCTTGGTAGCGCTCGTCGGCTAATCCAAATCCCAACCCCCAGCCGGCAGCAGATCCCAGTAGCTCGCCTGCCGTGTGCAGCCCCATTCCAAAAAAGAGTAATCCGCATGCCACCCAAACACTTGCTCCCTGCGCAAGTGCGTATGAAACGCAGGCTGCAGCCACATAAAGACCAGATTTAAAGAAAACTTTCGACGCAACGACAACATTGCTGGTGCCCTTGCTGGCTCGCACAGAAAAGAGCACGCAAGCGATTGTGTTGATGAGGAAGACAACGGAAATCGTCCAATGTGGGGCTTTGGTATACCTGATGATCCAGAGCGGAAGTGCGACTCCCTGAATAATAAAGTGGCTGGAATAAATCGCATTGAGCAGCATTGCGCTCACGTACTTTTTATCTTTAAGGGCGATGAATCGCGATCCGGTACGTGGTTCTTCATCGATCTTCTCCGCACCGGTGTACGGGACTTTGAGAAAGACCAGGGCAGCAACAATGAAGGTAATTCCATTGAGAACGACGATAGTTGCATAACCTGCGTGCGTGTCGATGATCAGGGCGATACCAGCAAAAGCTGTTCCCATTCCGATACCCAAGTTGGTGACTGCCCGCTGGTAAGCGCGGAAACCGACTCGCGCCTCTCCTGCACCTCCAACTTGATTAATCAAAACCATGCGAAATGTCTGAGTGAAGGAAACCAAAATTTCGACTGAGATCGTGAGCATCAAGAAGGCGGAGTAACTATGAATGAAGATAAAAGAAGCGGCCGCTATTCCTTGTATCGTTTGCGAAACGGCGACAAACTTCCTGATGTTTATTCGATGTGCGATTTGTCCAGCCGGCACACTCATGGGGAATGCACAAAGTGCGGCGAGAGTGAATCCGAATCCAACTTGATGAGGGGTGAGACCGACTGACCGAGTCAGAAAGATGATTTCCACGGTAAAAAAGAGACCATTGCCGAAGGTGTTAATAAAAGTGCTGATCGACATCACCTTGAGAACTTGTGATGTGGGCAGGGCTTTGCGAATCCGCTCTCGCAGATTTAAGTTACTCAGCAACGCTGCCATTTCGGAATTTTAGTCGATATTGATCGGCGCTCATTTCGAATATATCTTCGGGGCCATCTTCTTCATCAATTTGTTGACCACAGTATTCAAATCCCAATTTCTTGATGATTGCTTGAGATGGCTCGTTGGTTGGGCTGACGGTGTATCGCAATACCCTCACATTCGGATCGGAAGTCACCCAACCCCACATTCCATGCAACATTTCTTGGGCAAATCCACGACCTCGAAATTTCTCTTCTACCCCCAGGCCGATTTCAATCATGCCGTTTTCATCGGGGGCATCGTGGAAACCAGCACTTCCAATTACCTCTTGTGATTCACGCAGGACAGCCAACCGCAGCAAGTACTTGGCTTGATCGGGATGGAGGCGAATTCGGGGAATTCGATGGGGTAGTGGGCCCGGGTCATCGACCAGATGGCGGTGCGGATTGGAAAAGCCCCGATCCACCCACAATGTGGGATCGGCCCGGTCTAGGGCCAATTTCTCATACTCATCAGGGCGAACGGTCTGCAGAGAGAGCCTTGGGGTGGCAATTAGGAGGTCAGAATCACTCATATTCGGACTTTAGCCTAAATGATTCTCAGGTAACTTAGAGTTTCTTCTCTTAGAATTTCGAAGTTATTCCTCTTATATAGGGAATCAAGATCCAAGCACTTTCATGAACGGGGAGATGAATGCGCAGTACTGCAGCAAAGGTCATAATCGGGTTTGCCCTAGGGGCGACCACCGTCGGCGGAGTCGCCACCGCCGTCACTTTCTCTAGTCCGGTCGTCAAGGCTTGCGCCGATAATCGCACCGGTGCGCTCTATGCTTCCACAGACGGAAAATGCTCCACGACCAGAACTGCTGTAGACCTTGGCGGATCAGGCACAACAACAATTAAGTCGACTGTTCAAAAAGTTTCACCTTCAGTTGTCTCAGTCGATGTCACCATTCCTGGAGGCGGAGATACCGGTTCTGGTTCTATTTACAAGACCGATGCCACTTCCAGTTACATCGTTACTAACAATCACGTGATCGATGCAGCGGCCACGGGCACCGGCACCATTACTGTCGAGCTCGACAACGGCGACACTTACCCAGCGACGCTGGTGGGCCGGGATCCCATTTACGATCTTGCCGTACTGAAGATCGCTATCGGTAACGAACCCGTAATTGCTCTCGGAGATTCCAATTCCATCAGCATTGGTGATTCTGCAATCGCCTTTGGTTCGCCACTCGGTCTTTCTCGCACCGTCACTTCCGGAATCATTTCTTCGATCAATCGTCCGGTAATCACCGGCGCCACCGGCTCCGAGGCCTACATCGATGCCATCCAGACCGATGCTGCTATTAACCCTGGTAACTCAGGTGGACCGTTGACTGATTCCCAAGGTCGAATGATTGGCATTAACTCTGCAATCGCTTCACTTGGCTCCACCAGTTCAACATCAGGAAGTATTGGCTTAGGTTTTGCAATTCCGATCAATGAAGCCCAGCGCGTCATCAATGAAATTATCACCACCGGAAAATCCACTCGCCCAGTATTGGGAGTCTCTTTTGATTCCAATTACACCGGCAAAGGCGCGAAAATTGGTGCCATAACGCCAGGCTACGGTGCCGAAAAGGCGGGTGTACCAGTCGGTGCAATTATCACCAGCATCGATACTTACAAGATCGCCGATTATGTTGAGGCAATTGTTCGCATCCGTGCGTACAAGCCAGGAGCCACAGTTTCTGTCACGGCGACCTTGCCGACGGGCGGAACAAAGGTATTTACGATCGTTCTCGGTTCGGCACCATCCAATTAATTAAGTACTAGTTACTTTCCTGCTCTAGTATCGCCACCATGAGTACACCATGGTGGCGAGACGCAGCTATCTATCAGATCTATCCCCGATCCTT
>CANCSL010000024.1 GCA_947380835.1 Actinomycetota bacterium
CGAAGTTCTGAAATCCGATGGCTCTCTGAAGTCACTGGAGCGGTCGTCGATAATTTTTCCTTTGCTATAACCAAGAGGTTGGCCTGGCTTAATTCTGAAAGCGCCGAAATGATCTCTTCCTGAGAATAGAAATCGCTGGTGAGAAAATCACTTAATTTGTGGCTGCCATCTAAATGAGCGAGAAATCCGCGCAAACCCAATCCTGGGAAGAGAACGCCGCCACGATCGGTACCGACAAAGATAGTTTTGGAATCTGAAGGCGTCGCAGGAATTTCCAGAACGCGCACCCCGACCTTGAGGCGAACATAGGCATCGGCGGGAACGTTGCTCGAATCGGTGTTGAACTCCTTCACGGAGGAGAGGATGCGCTACAGCTGAGCCTGCGCCTGCTCAACCGAGAGAAAGGTGTGGATGAGCGCAGTTAAATCTGCTGCAGGGGAGAAATACAAAACGCCCCGGGTTGTTACCCGAGGCGTTTTGTTACATCTTGTGAGTTATGCCTTGCCCAAAATACGGTTGACCTTCGTGCCACATACTGGGCAGATGCCCTGTGCCATGCGACGACCAGAATCAGAGACTTTGACGTGTCCTTCGAAGGACCGCTTCTCCTTGCACTTTACGCAGTAGGCCTCACCCTTGTATTCCTCAGCCATATTGACCCTCCCATCGCTGCACGATCAAAGATCTGGGAGCCTCCCACATCTCTTGTGCGTGAGCCCACCATACCCCCGTTTACGCGTGGAGCACGGGATTTCACGCTCAATTTTAGGTCTTAGTTCGACTCTGATGGGGCGGCTATTAGCCCCGCCTCATACCCATCGAGGAAGGCTTCCGCCCGTTCCCGGTCGGGGAAACGCTCTAGGTAGGCGTAAAACTCGGCCTGGTGGTCTGGAATGCGTAGGTGGATGAGTTCATGGAAAAGGACACAGCGCAGGACAAACTCGGGAACAGAGTTAAGCCGGTCGGATATCCGAATTGTCCGATCTACGGTGGTGCATGACCCCCATCGATCTCGCATGGAGCGCCAGGTGACGCTGGCGGGGCGCTCGTCAAACTCGGGGAGTAGCTCCGCCAGAAGTTCGTGGGCAATTTGGGACAATTTTTCATCGGTGCGCCGGCGCTTGGATTCTCGGGCAAGGACCATGGCAATCATCTCGGGAACGAGTTCGGCCTCTTCCCGCCTGGTAGTTCGGGCTGGAACATGGATTTCAATCAGCCCATTTTTACGGAAGGCGCTGATACTGCGCTTGCGCCGCGGGCTGCGGACGACTCGATATTCGGGAATCGGGCTAGCAGCCGGAGAAGCGGGTGGGGTCTGAGACTCAGGAGGGGCCTGGGCAAGGAGCAGCGAAGGGCTGGGCTGTAGGTGGGCGGGGCGGTTGCGCTTAATTGGTTTCTTGGGTTCCACGGGGCGCAAGATATCGGCGAAGAATTCTTCTTGGAAAAAGTTGTCCACCGACATTTCGAGTTATCCCCCTCTTCTCCACATAGTTATCAACACGTTCTGTGCATAACTCGTAAAAGTTTAGCCAGTAGGAGAAGGCGCAGAGCTCAACGCACCGATGACGCGGATGTAATTTGAGGAGTGGTTCTCGCAAAAATCTGAGCGGCTCTTTGTGAACCGACGTACCCGAGAGTGAACCTATGCGAAACATCTTCACTGCATCAATGGGAGATGTGGCGTTCCACTAATTGGTGAGAAAAAGAAAAAATATTTATCGATAATTGTCAAATAATTTCCATTTCACGCGTGAAATCGTCAGCGTTTTTCGCGCTTTTTGTGACATTAAATTAGTTGATAATGATTTGAAGTTGTCGTAGGTTTCACCCACGAAGTCCTCGGATAACCGTTCAGTATCTGCAAGGGGAAGGCAGATAATGAATCGTGCGCCCGGGGGCTTCGCTTTCTTTTTGTGGTCCTAAAAGATCGCTTCTCCGATTTTAGCGGCGAGAAGGTTAGATCAAACCCGAGAGGTCGTCCGGCACAGTGGTGCTGGCCAAGAATTTGAGAACGTCATCCAAGTCGGCTTCGGTGGGCAATAAAGCCGGGTCTTCCCAGCGTTGATCTCGGAAATCAATATCGTGCGCTTCTTGAACCTGAGCCCAAAAAGTTGAACATTCGCGCATGAGTCGCGGCGAGACTTCTAGGCCCAGGAGTGAAGCAAAGAGCTGTTGAGTCGGTGAGTTGGAGGCACGACGACGGCGCAGCGATTCGCTGAGCGCCGGCAACGACGGAAGTCGATCGGTTGCAGCGCGTGTAACAACTTGATCGATCCATCCTTCAATGAGCGCCAAGATCATTTCTAATCGCGCAAGCGCTGCATCTTGTTCGGGAGATTGTTCGGGAGTGAAGAGCCCTTGCGTCATTGCAGAAGAAATAGATTCGGGATTATTTATATCCAATTCACCTGAATTAACGGCGCTTTCCGCTTGTTCTTGGATAGCTGCGATATCGACGCGAATACCTTTTCCATAAGCGGCAAAGGAGTCATTAATGTATTGAGAGAGCCAAGGGGTATGTGAGAAGAGCCGAGCTGCGGCTGCTTCGCGAAGCGCTAGGTAAATTCGAACTTCACTTTCGGGAAGGTCGAGCCCTTGACCCCAGGCGGTGACGTTTTGCGGAATGAGGTGAGATTCAAACTTAGAAAAGAGCGGAATAGCAACATCGTGCGAGCCAGTCACGGTCGTTGATAGCAACCCAATAGATTGACCAAGTTGGGTCGCAATCATTGATCCCATAAAGGATCGAAGCAGCAAACCTATTCCCTGCAGCATTTCGGCGGTCGGTTGCATTCCGTCTGGAAGTTGGAGTTCACCGCCGAAGCCAGAACCTGACTCTTTGATCAAGTTGGTAAGAGCAGTGGCCATACCTTCAGCGAGCGGCTCAACTAATTTTTGCCAACCAGATAATGAAGAGTCGAGCCAATCGCGGCGAGACCACGCAGGTTGAACAGTCTGAACGCTTGCCGGAAAAAAAGTTACGTCATCGATCCAGGTATTTGCAATATCGAGCGCCTCGCGCATTTGAGCAGAATCATTTGTGCCGACAAATTCTTCGTTCTGTGTTGCCAAGAATTTTCTCGCTATTTCGCGAATAGTTTCTACGGCGATGAGTGGATTGTTTCCGGTACCGGAATTGAAAAGTGTCTGGGGAGAAATTCCAAAGTTAGCAAATTGTTGGAAGAGCGCCTCGAAATTAGGCACGTTCTTTCCGGAATCGTCACCGCTGTCATCGGCTGGGCCGAATCCAAAGTTGCCGCTCATGGTTCTCCTCTTTTTCTTACTTCTCTTGTTAGACCATAACCGTGATTGGTGAGAAATACTTCCCAAATATGGCGAATATTTCAGTTCTCAGCGTAAACACACCTTCCCACGCTTGGTTCGGTCCCTCCAAAATTCCTTCCGTTGCTTTGTTGGTTAGTGTTAGCCCATGATCTCTGCCGCAGTTGCCTCCACCGCCTTTTCGGCTTTAATTTGGTGGGCGGTTCCGGTTGTGGCGCTCTTGGGTGCCTTCACCTACGTTATTTGGGTCTCTAAATTTCAGGACAAATTCCATAATGAGACCAACCGTTCGGTGACAAAATTTCAGAGCTTCCAAGATAGTTTTCGCGAAAGCAAACCAGTCATTCTTATTCCTCAGAACGAGACGGACACTGATCCGGCAGAACCTACTGTTGCTGATGATCTGCAGAAGCGCGGCGAATAGCGGCTCATGATCTTCCGTAGGCGTGTACCGATTTTTGCCGGTCTGGTGGCGATTATTGGGTTGATTGTGGCGCTCTTTGCACCTCTTCCTTACGTCATCATCAAACCCGGCCCTACCCAGAATGTTTTGGGGAGCACGATCACGATTAAGAACACCCAAGTTTTCCAACGTCCCGGCGCGCTCTTTTCCACCACAGTTTTAGTCTCCAATCCTGAAGCGAAGATGTACGGGGTCGAATTGTTGGTTAATTGGATTGAGGGCGATTCAGTAGTTCTGCCGCGTAGCGCCGTTTACCCGAAATCAGAGAACAATGCGAAGGCTTTGCAAGTCGGCAAGCAGGAGATGGTGACATCGGAATCGTCAGCCATTGCCGCAGCGTTGGTGCTTTATAAAGCTCAACATCCAGAACGTCCGATTTCGGTCAAAGCGGCTGATGTCTCTATTTCGCTCAAGGACACCGGCGGACCAAGTGCCGGGTTGATATTCGCTTTGGGACTTCTTTCGCGCCTGGATCCTCACGATTTCATCCACGGACGTTCCATTGCGGGAACAGGGACGATTGATAGCGCCGGAAACGTTGGTCCGATTGGTGGCATCGACCAGAAAATGATTGGAGCTGCCCGGGCTGGAGCGAAAATCTTCCTGATGCCACAGCGCAACTGTGCTGATGTCACGCGTGTGCCGAAAGGGTTGCGTGCCGTCCCGGTTCAAACCCTTTTTCAGGCGCTAGAACTACTCCAAGCAAACTCTGCTGAGAAGTACCCGGTCTGCCCAACTAGATAGAGTAGGAACATGAGTTCATTTCAGTTCCCGAATAATCCTTTTTCTCGCCCCGGTGGAAATGCCGGTGGCGAACCACGACGCAAACGTGGCCCACTTCCTTTCACCATCCTCTCTCTCGTCGTCATTGGCGTCGTGCTGGTTGCCCTCAGCGGTTTTTACGCAGACTTGCTCTGGTTCCGCTCTGTTAATTTCACCAGCGTTTGGCGCACCGTTCTCTTTACCAAAGGCGAGCTCTTCATCGGTTTTGGACTCATCACTTCGTTAATCATCACGGCCAATATTTTCATTGCGTATCGCAAGCGCCCTCTCTATGTCCCCATGACTCTCGAAGCGGACAATCTCGAACGCTATCGCGCGCAAATCGAGCCAATTCGCCGCTATGCATTAATCGCAGTTGGCGCACTGCTCTTTTACTTTGCCGGTAGCTCGGGGACCAAGTTGTGGGAATCCTGGTTGCAGTTTAAGAATTCGACTCCGTTTGGAACCAAGGATGCTCAATTCGGTTTAGATATTTCCTTCTTTGCCTTCAAGTTGCCTTTTTGGCAATCCCTTATTGGATGGGCCATCTCAACCGTTGTTATTTCTATTTTGGCCGCTTCGGTCGTTCATTATCTTTACGGTGGTATTCGTCTTCAGGTTCAAGAGGATCGCACGACTGTTTCGGCGCGCGTCCAACTTTCTGTTCTGCTCGGCGTATTGGTTTTGTTGAAGGCAGTTGCTTATTGGTTCGATCGTTATTCCTTAGCCTTGAAAGAAGGAAAATTAATAACCGGGCTGGCCTATACCGACGTGAACGCCGTTCTTCCAGCAAAAGCGATTCTCGCGGGCATCGCTTTAATTTGTGCCTTGCTCTTCTTTGCCAACATCATTCGCCGCTCCTGGATATTGCCAACCGCAGGTGTAACTTTGATGGCAGTTTCCTCTTTGATCATTGCCGGTGTGTATCCCGCAGTTATCCAGCAATTCCAAGTTAAGCCCAGCGAATCTTCTAAAGAGGCTCCCTTCATTCAACGAAATATCAACGCCACCAGAGCTGCCTATGACGTTGCAAATGCCAAGGTAATCGATTACCAGGCCACTAGTTCTGCGACCGCAGGTCAGCTTGCCAATGATGCGGCCACCATTTCGAATATTCGCTTGATGGATCCCAGTGTGCTCTCGGCAACCTTCCGTCAATTGCAACAGATCAAGCCTTATTACACCTTCCCAGATTCTCTTGATATTGATCGTTACACGATCGCAGGTCAGCAACGCGATACCGTCGTTGCAGTTCGCGAGCTCAACATCAATGGCAATCCCAGCCGTAACTGGATCAACGATCACTTGGTTTATACCCACGGTTTCGGTTTTGTATCGGCTCTAGGAAATACCGTCGATACCGACGGCAAGCCCAGCTTTGTGGTCGGAAATATCCCGCCAACAACTGGTTTAGGAAAGTTTGAGCCACGCGTTTATTTCGGTGAAAATGTTCCGGACTATTCCATTATCGGCGGCGCCAAGAACTCATCTCCAGTCGAACTTGACTATCCAGATGACAATTCGGCCAATGGTCAGAAGAACTACACCTATACGGGTAAAGGTGGCGTGCCCATGGGCAACCTGCTGACCCGCTTGCTCTTCGCCATTAAGTATCAAGATCAACGAATTGTTCTATCTAGCTTGATCAACTCGGATTCCAAGATTCTCTTCAATCGCAATCCGCGCGATCGCGTGGCAAAAGTTGCGCCGTGGTTGACCCTCGATGGCAATCCTTATCCAGCAATCGTCGACGGTCGCATTCTTTGGATTGTTGATGGTTACACGACCTCGGCCGGGTACCCATATTCCAAGAAGACTAATCTCAATGGTGCGACAACCGATGCGCTCACTAACGCTTCAACATCGGTGACTGCCTTGGATAACAAGACCGTCAATTACATTCGCAACTCCGTGAAAGCCACGGTTGATGCTTATGACGGAACTGTCTCTTTGTATCAATGGGATGCCAGCGATCCAGTTCTCAAGACCTGGAGCAAAGCGTTTCCAAATACAGTAAAACCTAAGAGCGCTATGTCAGCCGCACTCTTGGCTCACATTCGCTACCCTGAAGATCTCTTCAGCGTTCAGCGCGATATCTTGGGTACTTACCACGTAGAGACCGCAGGGGCTTATTACGGTGGACAAGATTTCTGGAAGGTTCCAACCGATCCATCAACGTTGGGAGCCAATGCTGGAAACCAACCTCCTTACTACTTAACTCTGCAAGTTCCGGGAACGAAGGCAGCTGCATTCTCGTTAACAACGCCATTCGTACCCCGAGGCGGACGACAAAACTTGACGGCATTTGCTGTAGTTAATTCTGACTTCGGTCCTAACTACGGAAAAATTACCGTTTTGCAATTACCACGTTCGACCAACATTTCTGGTCCTTCGCAAGTTGCATCCAACTTCGAAGCGAAACCACAAGTTGCACAAGCACTCTCGCTGCTGCGCCAAGGTGGATCCGATGTTGTTCTGGGTAACCTGCTGACACTTCCTGTCGGTGGCGGCTTGTTGTACGTTCAACCGGTTTATGTTCGCGCTACTTCCAACTCGGCCTCCTTCCCACTGTTGCAAAAAGTTCTGGTCTCCTTCGGAGATCAAATTGGATTTGATGACACATTGAAGGCGGCGTTGGATCAGGTATTCGGAGGTAACTCCGGAACCACTAGTGGGACCACCGGAACAACAACCGGTGGCACAACCACTGGCACCGTTACTAGTTCTTCACTCAAGGCAGCTCTTGCCAGCGCGCAGAGTGCACTTGCGGATTCGCAGGCGGCGCTAAAAGCTGGCGACTTCACCGCCTATGGAAAGGCTCAGGATCGCCTGAAGGCCGCCATTGCTGCCGCCATTACCGCGCAAGCCAAGGGCAAGTAGCCCTCGAGTTTGGGTATTAGTCGTTAATCACCTAGAATTGGGATTTCCGACGCGGGGTGGAGCAGCTCGGTAGCTCGCTGGGCTCATAACCCAGAGGTCATAGGTTCAAATCCTGTCCCCGCTACTAGATATCGCACCGCACTACTGGGCCTTGAAATAGGGCAGGTGGTGCGGTGCTTTTCATTGCCGCTTGTTTCGGCCTATACCTGCCTCCTCGCCTAGACTTAAGGCCATGAGCGACACGAACGACCAGCTGGCCGTGGCCACCCCCGCCCGCCACCTCAAGGCCTACATCACGATGCTGCTCTCCTCGATTGCCAGTCTTAGCGCCTCTTTGGTCCTCTCGGTCGATGCCATCACCTTGGCCAAGAATGCCAATGCCAAGCTCTCCTGCGACGTCAATGCCATCATCTCCTGCGGCAAGGTGGCTCAGTCCTGGCAGTCCAACTTGCTGGGCTTTCCCAACGCCTTTCTAGGCCTGATCTGCGAGCCTGTAGTCATCACTTTGGCTGTGGCTGGGCTGACTCGAGTTCGATTCGGTAAAGGCTTTATGAAAATCGCTTTGACTATCTACGGCGTCGGGCTGCTCTTCGCCTTTTGGCTCTTCTCGCAATCTTTCTTTGTTATTAAAGCTTTCTGCCCTTGGTGCCTTCTGGTGACGGCTTCGACGATCACTGTTTTCTTCAGCATGCTGCGTGTCAACTTGTTGGATAACACTTTTAATTTTTCACAAGAGCGGTATGACCGAATTTCTGGGTGGTTACACGCCGGACGAGACAGTGTTGTCGTTGTCGCCATTTATACCCTCTTGGCGACGTTGGTGATTTTCAAATATGGCCAGTATTTCTTGCCATAAATCCCCATGAATCTTTCTCAGCGCTACGACCGATCCGTTGAACACCTGATTGCTCAAACTGCAGAGCGCACTGTCGCTGCCATCTTGCACGCTTGGAGCGAGCAACGTGACGCACATATCGTTGTTACTGGCGGACGTAATGGATCTGCAATAAGCAAAGCTTTGGATTTCGAACTTTTTCGCGGAACGGCGGAGTTTCGAACAGCCAAGAATGCGAAAACTCCAAGACCACTTCATATTTGGTTCAGCGATGAAAGATATGTCGAGTTCGATAATTTAGAGAGAACCGATTCAACGTTGATCGAGAATTTTAAATTAACGCGTAACTTAATTACCTTTCATAGGGTTTCTCCTCCAAGTCGCGAATCGCTCACAGCAGCTGCGGAGAGTTATTCCAAGCAGTTGAAAGATAATCTAGGAGAGCAACGATTCGAAGTTGTAATCTTGAGCTTGGGTGAAGATGGACATGTCGCCTCGTGTTTTCCATCGATTCCGGATTCACTGGAATCTGAGTCTCCAGCGATTGCGATATGGGATTCACCGAAACCGCCGAGCGAGCGAGTTTCGCTCTCGTTGGGACAGATTGCGCAAGCAAATCAGATCTATGTGATGGCATTTGGCGAAGGTAAGCGCGAAGCGATGAATCGCTCGATGGCAGAAGGTTCGACCTATCCGGTGGGTTTGTTACGAAGGAGTTCACCTCACGGAAATATTTTCGTTCTGACAGATCTCAACTGAAAAGTAAGATTAATGCTGTGAAGGGAGCCCGAAATGTCCGCTCATAATGAGGTTACACCAATTCGATTTACCATGGTTGGTTTGGGACGTATGGGCGCCAACATTGCCCGCCGCATTCAACGCCATCCCGGCTCGGCAGATCAGATTGCAATCAACGTCTTTGATGTCAATACCGAGACTGTGACCAGTGTGGCCGCTGAAGGTTTTAATGGACTTGGTGCGCTTTCGGATCTCGCAAAATTCAACAGCACCGACAATCCTCAAGTTGTTTGGATCATGGTGCCTGCAGAAGTCACGGCGGCGACCATCAAATCGGTAGCAGCCCACCTTGCTCCAGGTTCGACCATTATTGATGGCGGAAATTCTTTCTATCGTGATGACGTGGCAAATGCCGCATGGTTGAACGAGCATGGCATCAATTTTGTAGATGTTGGAACAAGTGGTGGGGTCTACGGACTCGAACGTGGTTACAGCCTGATGATCGGTGGCGAGAAGCCAGTAGTCGATCGCTTGCGCCCCCTCTTTATCGCGCTTGCTCCAGGTGTTGAATCTGCAGAACGTACTCCTGGAAAAAATGGAGCGGTCTCTGATGCCGAACAAGGTTTCTTCCACTGCGGCCCCGTGGGCGCTGGCCACTTCGTCAAGATGGTTCACAACGGAATCGAATACGGTGCCATGGCTGCTTATGCCGAAGGCTTGAACTTGCTCCACACCGCAGCTGAGGGCATCAAACATCCGACGGCCGTTGGAGATCACACCGAAACTAAATATGACTTAGATATGGCTGAAATTTCTGAAGTGTGGCGCCGCGGATCCGTTGTTGCTTCGTGGTTGTTGGACTTAACCACTGAGGCTTATGCCGAAGATCCACAGCTTGCAGGATATACAGGCGCTGTCGCAGATTCCGGCGAAGGTCGATGGACGGTGCAGACCGCGATCGATGCTGGCGTCCCTGCCAATGTGTTGAGCGCATCTTTAATGGGACGGTTCTCCTCTCGCGGGAATGATGTGTACGCAAACAAGGTTCTCTCAGCTATGAGACGCAAATTCGGAGGCCATTCCGAAGCCACCAAGAAAACTGATTAAGAGGAAGCTTGTTAATGATTAAAAAGAGTCCTGAAGTTGCTGAATCCGATGTTTTAGTGCTTTTTGGTGCGACCGGAGACTTGGCAAAGAAGAAACTTTTTCCAGCTTTGTACAACATGGCGCGCAAAGGTGCGCTAGAGGCAGAGGTCGTTGGAGTTGCTTCGACCAAATGGAATCACGATCAATTCGTTAATAATGCCTTCACTGCAATTCGCACCAATGTTCCCAATGTGGATGAAGCTATCTTGACCCAATTGGATTCTAAATTGTCTCTGGTAGTGGGCAACTATGAAGATCCAAAGGTTTACCAAGACTTGGCCGAGAAATTATCAGACAAGCTCAATCCCGTTATTTACTTGGCAATTCCGCCTTCTCTCTTTGAAACCGTCACACAAGGCTTGGCCGCTGTGGGTCTTACGGCACATGCTCGGCTGGTTGTAGAAAAGCCATTTGGTCGCGATCTGCAATCTGCAGAACTTCTGCAAGTAGCACTAGAACGTGTCCTTCCGGAAGAGCGCATATTCCGTATTGATCACTACTTGGGCAAAGAGTCGGTTGAAGATATTTTGATTTTCCGCTTTGCCAACTCCATTTGGGAACCGTTGTGGAACCGCCGCTACATCAATAGCGTCCAGATCACGATGGCGGAAGACTTCGGCATTGAAGGTCGTGGCGCTTTCTACGACGGCGTCGGCGCCATTCGTGATGTACTCCAAAATCACCTGCTGCAGGTTTTAACTTTGATCGCCATGGAGCCACCTTCAGACTTAACTTCACAATTCATGGAAGATGAAAAAATCAAAGTCTTACGGGCTATCGACCCCTTGAAGGCAGATGAGATTGTTCGCGGCCAATATGTTGGATATCTCGATGAGGCCGGAGTAGCCGCCGGCTCGCATACCGAGACCTATGCTGCCGCGGTTCTCCACGTTGATAACTGGCGTTGGGCTGGCGTCCCGTTCTATTTGCGTACTGGCAAATATCTAGCTGAAACCACTTTGGAAGTTATCGTCGAGTTCAAACACCCGCCACGGTTGCTCTTTGCCGAAGGCCAGGAATCTTCGCCTAACATCTTGCGCTTCCGTCTCGGTAAGAACGACGGCGTGGACATCGAGCTTTTGGCGAAAGCGCCCGGAGATCATTTGGCTACTGTGCCAGTCCAACTCAATGTCGAATTTAGTGCGGCTCTTGGCGATCGTCAGGAGGCCTACGAGCGATTACTTCGTGCCGCTATGTTGGGCGATCACTTGCGCTTTACTCGCATTGATTCTGTGCTGGAGAGCTGGCGCATCATTGAGGATGTGATTCATGGCGATCCTCAGGTTTATCCATATTTCAAGGGCACTTGGGGCCCAGAGAAAGTGGATGACTTAATGCCACAGGGCTGGATCGACCTCTAGTTCCTGCAGGTCTCTGACTTAATCTTTTCCAAGTCGCCTTCCGCTGGCGCTATTTAACTCCGACGAGGAAAACACCATAAACCAAGCCATCAATTGCTAATAAACGAAAGTCGGCGGCGACTTGAGTTGCCTGTTCAATTCGGGCAGCAATTTCTGGATGGAATGCAGTGGTGGCTTTGGCGACAGCATCGACTTCGCCATAGAGAACGGTGCGGATCTTGCCCGCGACCGTGGTCTTTTCGGCAAATCCTGCGCTCAGGGCTTGCTCGGAAAGTAGCTCGCTCTGGTAGCGGTTAATCAGCGCTCTGATTTCAAAATCAGAGATGTAACTAATTTGGCGATTTATTTGGGTTCCCAAATAACCACTGCCATCAAGTGGATCTTCGATCACGAACAGTTCTACGAATTGTGGTGCGGTCATTTTTGGTAAATCGTTATGCGAAAAGTCCACCGGCTCATGTATTGGAGCGACCGGAACGCTGGACTTATTGCTGGCAGAAGGTGAATTTTCTTTCTCTTCTACTTTTGTGGGGATTCCCGAAGTTTGAATTTTTTGCTGACGTTTTTTTGATTTGCTCCGCACAACTATTAACACCAAGAGCAGGAGCACAACGACTCCGGCCGCAGCGGCATAAATCAGAGCACGATTTTCAGAAGAGATATTCATCAAAGTCTATTTTTTACTTCAGTGCATCTATGAATTGTTGATGGATGTGACCATTGCTAGATATTGCGCTGCCACCATGGGGGCCATCGACGCCATCTATATTCGTGAAAGTGCCGCCGGCTTCGCGCACAACAATGTCCAAGGCCGCCATATCCCAGAGTGCCAATTTGGGTTCGACTGCTAGATCAACGGCGCCCTCGGCTACCAACATGTGTGACCAGAAATCACCTAGGCCACGGGTGCGCCAGATGTGCTGTTGCAGTTCTAGGAATGGAGCGCGGCGTTTTCCCCAACCTTCTAGGTCAGAATAGGAAATCGAGGAGTCGGAAATGGATTTCACTGCGGAGACCGATATTCGTTGAGCCGTCCCATGATTTAACGAGACGTAAGCACCGTCGCCCTTGCTGGCATACCAGCGTCGAAAGAGTGCTGGCGAACTAACGACCCCGACGACAACTTCACCATTGCCTTCGACCAAGGCGATGAGAGTTGCCCAGGTGGGCACTCCGCGCAGAAAGTTCTTGGTGCCGTCGATAGGGTCGATCACCCAATAGCGCTCTTTGCCTGAAAGTTCAGGCGTTCCAAATTCTTCGCCGACGATTAAATCGTTTGGTCGTTCTTGAGCCAGAAGTTCACGGATTGCTTGTTCAGTTGCCTTATCGGCATCGGTGACCGGAGTGGCATCGGGCTTGGTTTCGATGACCAAGTCCAGGGCTTGATAGCGAGCCATAGATATCGAATCGGCTAAATCTGCCAGGCGTAGCCCTAGTTCGAGATCGGATACGTAGGTAGATGCGGAACTGGTTGGGCTCATGGGGGAAAGGCTATCAAGGGGAGTCCATTAACGATTGCGTGGCATATTTCAGTTTTACTGCGCGGCCAGCAATCTCCGCAGGCTGGTCAGGCGCGACTTATGGGATTCGTCAAAACCTTCCCAGGTATTGAGAGCGCAACCATCTTCGATGTGGGAACAATTCTTGGGGCAACTCTCCATCGCTTCGGCAAATTCGGGGAAGGAGGCGATAACTCGTTCGATGTTGACGTGGGCGACGCCAAAAGAGCGCACGCCAGGAGTATCAATAATCCAGCCAGTCTCAACATCAGCGCTAACCGGATCGAGGCGAAGTGCCAAGGCGCTGGACGAAGTGTGACGCCCACGACCAGTTACATCGTTGACGATACCGGTACTTCGATCTGCGCTTTCCACGAGAGCATTAACCAGCGTGGATTTTCCAACACCTGAATGTCCCAGCAAAACTGTCATCTTGTTGGCAAGGGCAATTCGTAACGGATCAAGATCGGAACCACGTTGGATTTCAAAAAGTTCTATATCTAGTCCGTTATAGACGCTGAGGAATTCCTTGCCATCAGCCAGATCTCGTTTCGTCAAAATAATGATGGGTTTAATTCCTTGATCAAATGCAACGACCAGGGCTCGATCGACAAAACCATGTCTGGGTTCGGGATGCGCTGCGGCGATCACAATGGCCATTTGGTCAACATTGGCAACGATCATGCGCTCTTCACCCGGGTTGTCATCGATGGTACGAGTTAAGGCGTTCTTTCGTGGAATGACAGTGACAATGCGAGCGAGCGAACCTTCATTGCCAGAGATATCTCCGACCAAACCAACTATGTCACCTACGACAACTGATTTCTTTCCCAGCTCGCGCGACTTCATCGCCGTCACAATGGTGTGGTCATCTTCTAAAACACAGGTGGTACGTCCGCGATCTACGGCTATAACCAGTCCACGAGTGGCAGTGGTGTAATCAGGGCGATCTTTGGTTCGGGGTCTAGTGCTGCGGGCTGGACGAGAACGAACATCGTCCTCATCAAGGTCATGCCTAGAGGCCATTAATTACCCGCAAGCAGTGCTGCCCAAGCACCAGGAAAGTCGGGCAAGGTTTTATTTGTGGTCGCGATATTTTCAACTTGGATGCCTTGAATAGCCAGCCCCAGCATTGCACCGGCTGTAGCCAAGCGATGATCTTCGTAAGTATGGAAAGTGCCAGAATGCAAAGGCATGGGGAATATATGCAGAGCTGTCTCTTCCTCTTCTACATCACCGCCAAGTGCATTGATTTCACTCGCCAAGGCAGCCAGGCGATCGGTTTCGTGGAGACGTAAATGGCCGATGCCGCGCAGGGATGACGGCGAATCGGCAAGGGCGCAGAGCGCTGCGATAGACGGCGTGAGTTCGCCGACGTCGTGAAGATCGACATCGATGCCATGAATCTCTCCGGTGCCTTTAATAATGAGTTCAGAAACTTGTGGCCGAGAGTCGAAACTGTCTTCGTTCAGCAGAGCATCCGGTTCATCAAGATCTATCTCAGGGATTTCTTCAAAATTCTCTGAGGCAAAAGAAACGTCCGCACCCATACGTGCCAAAATCGATCGCAATTGATCGCCGGGTTGGGTGGTCTTGAGCGGCCAATCACTGATGCGTACTTCGCCGCCAGAAATCATTGCGGCCGCCATAAAGGGAGCGGCATTGGAAAGGTCTGGTTCGATGATGAGATCGAGTCCGTGCAGTTGGCCAGGTTCGATCCGCCATTCATGTTTACGGGTCGACGCGTGATCGACAACCGTGACAGTTGCACCGAACTGACGCAACATCTGAATAGTCATTTCGATGTGAGGCATCGACGGCAAGCTTTGACCCACGTGAGTGATAGTGATTCCTTGTTGAGTCGCGGGAGCAATCATCATGAGGGCGGAGATAAATTGGCTGGATGAAGTGGCATCGATTTCTAGTGCCCCGCCTTTGAGCGAACCCGAACCGTTGATCGTTAAAGGTAACGAGTAGCGATCACCATGTTCGATAGTGACGCCCAGGTCTTCAAGCGCTGCGATAACGGGGCCGAGCGGACGTTCATGTGACCGAGGATCTCCATCAAAGTGAACCAAGCCGTTCGTCAGCGCGGCAACGGGCGGCAGGAAGCGCATGACTGTTCCGGCATTCCCGACATCGACAGATGCTGGCCCATAAAACGGTGCGGGCGTAATTATGAGATCGCCATTTTCGAGCTCTTCGATCCCAGTTCCCAGCGCCTTTAAGCCGGCAATCATCAAAGCCGAGTCGCGAGAATGTAGTGGTCGGCGCAAGGTGGATGGTGTTTTAGCCAGGGCCGCCAAAATCAGAGCTCGGTTGGTAACGGATTTAGACCCTGGAATGCGAATGGTCGCAGCGATCGGCTCGGAGCCACGGAATGGCGCTGGCCAGAGTGCTGTCATAACCGAAGCGTACAGGGGGCGGTGCCAAGTACGATTTCGTTTTATGTGCGGCCGCTATGCGCTTTCCAAGTTACCCGATGAGATCATCGAAGAATTTGAAATCACGGCTGGCTTAACGGGGGCGATCCTCCCCGCAGATTGGAATATTGCGCCAACGAAAGATATCTACATTATTCGCGATCAGCCTTTTTCTGGCGGAGGCGCTGGTAATAAAACCGAAAGTGGCGCACGGGAACTTGCCGTCGTGTCTTGGGGATTGATCGCACCGTGGAGTAAAAATTCTGTTGACGCCATAAAGTCTCAATCCCAAGCAATAAATGCGCGTACTGAAACTGTGCACGAAAAGCCAACATTTCGAAATGCATTTAGATCTCGCCGTTGTTTGATACCTGCTAGTGGTTATTACGAATGGGCTACAGCACTTGGAAAATATGCCACCAAACAACCGTTCTATATTTCTTCCAGCGATCCGCGCCATCCAACTCTGGCATTTGCCGGAATTTGGGATCAATGGATTGATGCCAACGGTCAGATTCACGAAAGTGCATCTCTGATTACCAGGCCGGCCGTGGGATTTCTGGAAGAGATCCACCATCGCATGCCCACCTTCCTACCGAGGTCTCGATGGAACGATTGGTTAGAGCCAATCACCAAGAGCGAGACACATCTCAAGGAGCTCCTGGATATTCCCGATCCTGCATACGGTTTGCAAGCACATCCGGTATCTCCACGCGTGAATTCAGCGCGCAATAGTGGGGTCGATTTGATTGCTCCGATTGAACTGGGAGAGCCGGAAACCCTGTTCTGAGCCACGATGGAGTGACCGGGAATAAACCGACCCGCTCCAGGGTTTTTGCAAGTGTCATATCTGTATTTTGTCGGGTTTGGACACCTTTCAATCTTGAGAATGACCAGCGCAGATTCACAGCGGATTTGCGGATTAATTCCAGAGAGCGGTGAGGGTAAATGGCAGTAACCTTATTGCTGATGCCAACTGACACCACTTCTGATCTCTCTGCCGAGATGCCCCACGAACTCGAACTAGCAGGTTCTAGCAATCTAGGACTTTCGCTGCGCGATACGGAATCCATCTCCGAACGCAAAGTTCGCTTTGAGCGCGATGCATTAGTTTTCACCGACCAGCTATATTCTGCTGCGCTTCGTTACACCAAGAATGCGCACGATGCTCAAGATCTCGTTCAAGACACTTACGCCAAAGCATTTACCTCGTTCCATCAATTTGAACCAGGTACCAATCTCAAAGCCTGGCTCTATCGTATTTTGACGACGACTTTCATCAACAGCTATCGCAAGGCGCAGCGTCAGCCCAAGATTGCCAGCGGCGAATTAGAGGATTGGCAGATTGCTAGCGCCTCCAGCCACACCAGTGATCAAGGCAAATCTGCCGAAGATGAAGTTCTGGAAAATCTTGCCGATGGCGATATCAAAGATGCGCTTGCTGCCATTCCCGAAGAATTTCGTATGGCGGTTTATCTCGCCGATGTCGAAGGTTTTTCCTATAAAGAAATTGCCGAAATTGTCGGCGTTCCAACCGGCACCGTGATGTCGCGTCTGCACCGCGGGCGAAAGTTATTGCGTGAATCTCTAGCCGAGTATGCCAAGAACCGCGGATTCGGAAAGGAGGCTGCATTATGAGTTGCGGCCATCCTCACCAGACCCCGTGCGATGAAGTATTGGGCGCATTGATGCTCTTTATCGACCACGAGATCAACAACCCCCAACAAGCCCAGGCCTACGAAATTCACTTCCAAGAGTGCTCCCCCTGCCAGGGGACCATGGAGCAAGAACGTCAGGCGATCGCCATGATTCAGGCGCTTCTGGGCAGATCGTGTGCAGATATTGCCCCAGAAGATCTCAAAGCCCGTATTGCCGAACAGACGGAAGATCTCGCGAATCAAATGAACGCTTTATATCAATCTCAATTTATCGGCCAGTCTCAGGTCTACTCCGAATACACCCGCACTGAAATAACGGTCGACGGTGTAACCCAAATCATTGAAACATCCCACGAAATTCGCCGCGATTTTCCTCTCGAATAACGCTTGCTAGCCCACTAAAGGGTTAAGTTAAGTGAAGGAAATTCACTGAGATTCTTTCGCAGGACAGGTGGGCATGATGAATAGCGACCTCCTCTTAGGAGCCGTTGGTATGTCTTCACTCTCTATTCGCCCCGGAGATACTGCGGTGGCCTCAAGCATCAGCGATCTTCCTGTCATCTCCACGAGTTCACTCATTGGTTTAGTCGAAAGCGCTTGCAGTGCAGCACTTGCCGAATACTTCGAACCGGGGGAGACCTCAAGTACCGTTGATATTCAACTCTCATTACTGTCTGGAGTTGGTGTTGGAAACGAGATTCGCGCTTATGTCACCTGTGTGGATGTGCAAGGCCCGCTCTTGGAATTTAGCGCCGAGATAAATCATGAAGCGCGCTTAATTGCCACTGCCACCGTTCACCGCAAAGTAGTCGATCGCGTTAGTTTCATGGCGCGTACCGCAGCCGAAGGAATGTTGGCAGAAAAGAAAACGCCCTAACGGTTTCCCGTTAAGGCGTTTACAACTTGTTTAATATAGAACTTGCTTCGTACAGATAATTAAGCCTTCTTGGTCTCCCAGAAGATTTCTGCGATCTCATCGATCTTGGTCAAGAGCTTTTCGGCGACGGCAACATCATTTGTTCCCTTAGTTCCGCCGGCTCCGGCCAACTTGGTGGCTTCGTTGAAAAGACCATTGAGTTGTGGGTACTTCTCAAAGTGTGGAGCCTTGAAGTAGTCGGTCCAGAGAACCCAGAGATGGTGCTTTACTAATTCAGAGCGCTCTTCTTTGATCGCGACAGCGCGAGACTTGAAATCTGGATCGCTGCTGGCTGCGTATTTCTCCATGGTGGCCTTAACTGACAAGGCTTCGATCTTTGCTTGAGCTGGATCGTAGATACCGCATGGCAGATCGCAGTGCGCAAAGGCAATGCTCTTAGGGGCTACGAGGCTGCGGAAAGTCGCAGTTAGGGTGTTCTTCATCTTTTACCTCCGTGATGGGACTAAATAAATCTACTGTGTGAGACTACTACTCCTATGAGCGGTGTGAGACTTGGAAATTTCCCCCTGCAACGTATTGGCGTTCGGGGCGATTCCATGCGCACCAGCCAGCCCCCCGCATTCGCTGACTCATCTTTTATGGGTACTGATCCCGCTAGTCCCGCTAACGCCGATCTTGTCGCCCGCATTACCGATGCCGGTTGGATA
>CANCSL010000025.1 GCA_947380835.1 Actinomycetota bacterium
GCGGCAACAACTTCGACAGTTTCTCAACTTCTTGGACGACCCACTCCGGTATTTTCACGAAACACCACTGACGCTTCTTACATGGCTCAAGTGGAAAGAATTAAGGAAGAAATCAGATCGGGTGAGGCCTTTCAGGTGGTGCTTTCTCAGCGATTTACGATGGATTGTTCGGCTGATTCATTAGATGTATACCGTGCGCTGCGACTTCATAACCCAAGTCCTTATATGTATTTGTTGCGCTTTGAAAATGGTCTCGACATTGTTGGATCTAGCCCTGAGGCGCTTGTCAAGATTAAAGATCGCGAAGTCATGATCCATCCCTTGGCTGGTACTCGAAAGCGATCAGATGACCCCGAAATTGATCAACAAGTCGGTGAAGAACTATTGCAAGATCCCAAGGAGCGCGCCGAACACCTAATGTTGGTGGACCTAGGTCGAAACGATTTAGGACGAGTGTGTTCCTCTGGATCAGTAGAAGTCGTTGAATTCATGCATGTAGAGCGCTTCTCGCACGTCATGCATATTGTTTCAACCGTTGTTGGTGAACTCGCCCCGAATAAAACACCGATCGATGCTCTCTTTTCTGTCTTTCCGGCCGGAACGCTATCGGGCGCCCCAAAACCGCGGGCAATGGAAATCATCGAAAATTCTGAGCCCACTCGTCGCGGTATTTATGGTGGAACCATTGGTTATATAGACTTTACGGGCAACATTGATACCTGCATCGCAATTCGCACAGCCGTGATTAAAGAGAACAAGGCTTACGTTCAATCAGGGGCCGGTATCGTGGCAGATTCAGTTCCAGATATGGAAAACCAAGAGTGCCTTAATAAAGCCGCTGCAGTTTTAGGCGCAATAGCAGCCGCCAATGAAATGAAGCGCATATGAACTCTCGAATGCGCCTGCTCAGAATTATTATTCCCCTAATAATCGTGGCGATTGATATAAAAATCTTGCAGCACAGTTTTTCTTTAGCGCCTTTTGTAATATTGGTAGCAGCTGTTGGTTATTTTCTGGTGATAGTAATTGCGAACTCTGTTAAAAAAGGAAAAAGTTCAAAGTACGAACGTAAACCGCAATCTCCTTGGGGAGCTCTCAACGAAGGAATCGACCCAACACTATGAGTTCTGTTCTTTCCTCAATCATTGAAGGCGTGCTAGAAGATGTGGCCGAGCGCAAACGATCAACTCCACATTTCAACCAAGAATTAGCATCAGCCGGACCGGTCCTTGATGCGTATTCGGCCTTAACGCGAGATTCGATCGCACTCATTGCTGAGGTTAAGCGTTCATCTCCTTCGAAAGGACCGTTGGCAGCCATCGCAGACCCCGTGGCATTAGCGGTCGACTATCAAGAATCTGGTGCAAGCGTTGTCAGCGTTCTCACTGAACGCCGCCGCTTTGGCGGATCGATTGCTGATTTGATCGCGATCCGAAAAGAGCTGCAGATTCCCATTTTGCGCAAAGATTTTATTGTCACCGAATACCAGATTGAAGAGACCCGAGCCATTGGGGCAGATTTGATCCTGCTTATTGTGGCTGGCCTTTCTCAAACTCAACTGGTTGATTTCCACCAAATGGCCACTGAACTGGGACTCCATGTGCTCGTTGAAGTTCACGACCGCGAAGAGATAGAGCGGGCGATGGAAATTTCCCCGCGCATCATCGGCGTAAATGCTCGAAATTTGAAGACCTTAGAAATCAGCGATACCGCCTTTCGAGAATTGATTCCACTTATTCCTTCAGAAATCACTCGGGTTGCAGAGTCCGGTATATCCGAGCGAGCCCAAGTCGTTGAGGTAGAAAACTTGGGAGCCCGAGCCATTTTGGTAGGAGAGACCCTGGTCAAGGCCAGAAATACCCGTGACGGCATCGAACGATTGTTGGGGATGTAAGAGACCTTGTCTTCTGAGAGGATACGGGGATGACCACGAGCAAAGGCCTGATCGAAAGTGACATTCTTGGACATTTTGGACCCTATGGCGGTCGATTTGTTCCCGAAGCCCTCATTGGCGCCCTAGACGAATTAGCAGCGGCGCATCTTTCGGCACAAAGCGATCCGATCTTTCAAGCCGAACTGGCCGAATTGCACCGCACTTATACGGGTCGTCCTAGCATTCTGACCGAAGTACCAAGGTTTGCCGAGCACGCCGGTGGCGTCCGAATCCTCTTGAAGCGGGAAGACCTCAACCACACGGGCAGCCACAAAATTAACAATGTATTAGGACAAGCTCTGCTGACCAAGCGCATGGGAAAGAAGCGCATCATCGCCGAGACCGGGGCGGGCCAACATGGCGTTGCCTCTGCAACGGCAGCGGCTCTCTTTGGCTTGGAATGTGTTGTCTACATGGGCGAGGAAGACACCAAGCGTCAATCACTCAATGTCGCCCGCATGAAACTCCTCGGCGCAGATGTGATTCCCGTGACTCAAGGATCTAAAACGCTCAAAGATGCCATCAACGAGGCGATGCGCGATTGGGTCACCAATGTTGAGACAACGCATTATCTCTTGGGTACCGTTGCCGGACCTCATCCTTTTCCAACGATGGTCCGCGACTTCCACAAAATTATTGGCGAAGAGGCCCGCGCCCAAGTCCTCGAACTCACTGGACAACTTCCAGATGCGGTCTTGGCCTGTGTTGGTGGCGGCTCAAACGCAATCGGCATTTTTCATCGTTTCATTTCCGATGTTGGCGTTCGCCTTATTGGCTTAGAAGCCGGCGGCAGGGGAGTTGCAACTGGTTTTCATGCGGCGACCATTACTGGGGGCACCCCAGGTGTGCTGCACGGTACTCGCTCCTATGTTCTTCAGGACGAGAACGGACAAACTGTTGAATCTCACTCCATCTCGGCAGGCTTGGATTATCCGGGCGTTGGCCCCGAGCATGCTTACTTGCACGACATTGGGCGTGCGGAATACCGCGCAATTACCGATGATGAAGCGATGTCTGCTTTCGCACTTCTGTGTAAGACTGAAGGAATCATTCCAGCCATTGAAACCGCCCACGCTCTTGCAGGCGCGATTCACGTAGGTAAAGAGTTGGCCGATGCTGGTCACAAGGATGCAGTCCTTCTTATTAATCTTTCTGGCCGTGGTGATAAAGATGTACAGACGGCCGCCGAATATTTTGGTATCCCACTATGAGCCTCACACCGCTTCAACAATTATTTGTTAATCTAAAAAGCGAAAACCGAGCGGCGTTGATTGGTTACGTGCCCGCTGGTTTTCCCTCTAAGCGTGAATGCATTGAAGTTATTAAAGCGATGGTTGCTGGTGGTGTTGATGCGATCGAAATTGGGTACCCATACTCTGACCCAGTTATGGACGGTCCCATTATTCAGGCCGCCGCAGATCAATCTTTGCGGGGCGGCACTGGTGCCGCTGATGTCTTTGAGGTACTGAAGGCGACTACAGACCTAGGTGTTCCTGCCGTTGTTATGACATATTGGAACCCCATCGAAAGATATGGCATAGAAAATTTCGCTCGAGATTTAAGCTCGGCTGGAGGTTCTGGTGTTATCACGCCAGATCTAACGATCGAAGAATCTCTTCCCTGGGCTAGCGCTGCAGAAAAGCATGGAATCAATCGCATTTATGTAGTAGCTCCCAGCACCGTGGGGCAACGATTGGCAGATGTCACGCAGCAGTGTTCTGGCTTCGTGTATGCCGCCAGTTTGATGGGCGTAACTGGAACCCGTACTTCTGTTTCTGCCGGAGCCGAAGCCCTGGTGGCTCGAGTCCGAGAGGTAACCGATAGCCCCATTTCAGTAGGTTTGGGTGTTTCCACTCGCGAGCAGGCGCACGAAGTTGCGCGTTACGCAGATGGCGTGATCGTCGGATCTGCCTTTATCCGCTTGATTCAAGAATCCTCTTCCTTTGCCGAGGGTTTGCTGAAAGTCCAAGAACTAGCCGCCGAATTAGCCGACGGCGTTCGGCGATAATCCCGCTTGTTTCAGGGTAAGTTTTCCTCAAGAAATTAATCGCGCACATCGCATCACTGAACGGGAGTTAACGTGGCACAGAAGAGCGGCGGAGATAAGGGAACTCGAGTTCTTGTTATCGGCATGGTGGTATTTGTAGTTTTAGTCGGCGTTATATTTTCAGTGGTAAGCGCGAATAATCGCAATCACGTAACCATGCCATCCTCGGTCTCTAAGGCTGATGGCAATGGAATTGCTTTTAACACCTCAGCAAAACCAAAGATCGATATCTGGGAAGATTTTCAATGCCCAGTTTGCCAACGTTTCGAAGCAACCAATAACGATTACATCAACCAGATTGTGAAGGCCGGAAAAGCTAAAGTCGTATTCCACATAATGTCTTTCATTGGTGCCGAATCTGTCACTGCGGCGGCCGCAAGTGCATGTGCTGCCGATGCTGGAAAGTTCTTGGAGTTCCACCGAGCTCTCTATGTCAATCAACCGACAACCGAAAACTCAGGACAGTGGACTGACCCGACTCTGATTATTTTGGGTGGAACTGCTGGAATCACATCTAAAGATTTCGCAAGTTGCATCTCCAGTGGCAAGTATCTCAACTGGACCAAGACTGTAGAAGCAGATGCAGCCAAGAAGGGCATCAACGCGACACCAACAGTTTTCGTTAATGGCAAAGAAATTAACCGAAACACTCAATACATGGATCCTGCTGCGTTTAAGGCAGTTCTCAAGGCTGGTGGAATTGCTTAAAGGCGTTTTCGCCTTTGCCCGATGAGACTCTTTATCCCGACTCCAAGTACTTCGGTACTGGAGTTGGGAAGTCTTACCATCCATTTTTATGCGCTGGCTATTTTGCTGGGGATTATCTCTGCTCTTCTGATTGCTCGAAATCAATATTCCCGTAGCGGTGGAGATAAAGAAGAAATTTCTGATTTAGCTCTTTGGACCATTCTCGCTGGAATTGTTGGTGGGCGGCTGTATCACGTCATCACTTCGCCGGATGCTTACTTTGGAACTGGTGGACGCCCCCTCAATGCTTTAAAAATTTGGGAAGGCGGGATGGGAATTTGGGGCGCCGTGGCACTCGGTGGCGCAGTTGCTTATTTCCTCTTCCGCTCCAGACCACGTTCGCGGTCATTTGCAATCTTGGCCGACGCTTTAGCGCCATCGCTTTTGGTTGCGCAGGGAATTGGGCGTTGGGGCAATTGGTTTAATGGCGAACTCTTTGGATCGCCGACCACCCTGCCCTGGGGTTTGGAGATACCCTTGGGATCACGTCCCGTCGGCTATGAGACCTTTGCAACTTTCCACCCCACCTTCCTGTACGAGTCGCTGTGGTGCTTTGCCGGAGCATTGATTTTGTTGAAAGTCCCACTATTTCAGCGGTTACGGCCGGGATATCGCTTCGTGGCCTATGTAGCCATCTACACCCTGGGTCGGACCTGGATTGAGGCGCTTCGTATTGACGATGCTCACCATATTTTTGGACTGCGTCTGAATCTTTGGGTCAGCGGGACGCTGTTAGTGATTTCGGTCGGGGCGCTCATTCGCCGTGGACTCGGTCACAGCCCAGTTTTGGATAAGAACGGAGAGGTAGACTCAAGTACATGATTGAAGATGTCCACCTGCGCAATAAAGAGCACCGCACCCATAAAGCCGGCTGGCTTCGCGCCGCCGTACTTGGTGCCAATGACGGACTGATCGCAACTGCCAGCTTGATGATTGGTGTCTCCGCGGCTCGCGTCACCTCCAGTTTCTTAATTACAGCCGCGGTGGCTGGAATTGTTGCTGGTGCCATGTCTATGGCGGTCGGCGAATATATTTCGGTGCGCTCTCAAAGTGACATCGAAGAATCCGATCGCTTGCTGGAGATCCAGCATCTGGCTGCCGATCCCGAGGGCGAACTCGAAGAACTAGTTCACATTTATATGAACCGAGGCCTCACTCGAGAATTAGCCGAACAGGTTGCTCAAACCATGCACGAAAAGGACGCCCTTGAGGCTCACCTGCGCGATGAGCTCGGCCAATTTGAGCACACCAAGGCGCGCCCGGTTCAGGCTTCCATCGCTTCATCGATCAGCTACACCGCCGGCGGAATTGTTCCTTTCCTTGGGGCGCTGGCCCCAACTATGGGCGCAAAAGTCTGGTCGATCGTCGGATTCACCATAGTCGGACTCATCGGCACCGGAATTGTCAGTGCCAGACTGGCTGGCTCTGGCGTAGTCAAAACCACCTTGCGCATCCTCATCGGCGGCAGCGTCGGCATGGCGATTACCGCCGGAATCGGATCATTGGTACATCTCTCCGGAATCTAGTTGCTACGCTTGCGTGCTCGTGCTTGGCGGTTGCCTAGCCTCGAGTAGGTTTGTTGGGCCATCGACGTCCCGACCGTTCACAAGGAGCGATCGTGACACTCTTCAGTAATCTGCCTGTTGCGCAAGGTCTCTACGACCCTGCCCAGGAACATGACTCTTGTGGCGTTGCGATGATTGCAACTCTTAACAAAGTAGCCACTCACGAGATCGTTGCTCAAGCTCTCACGGCACTCCGAAACCTCGAACATCGAGGCGCGTCTGGGGCTGAACCAGATAGCGGTGACGGAGCCGGAATTCTTATTGTTATCCCAGATGAGTTCTATCGAGCGAACGTCGAATTTGAATTGCCAGCAAATGGCCACTACGCAACCGGCATTGCATTCATCGATGCCACCCTCACCGATCGTTCGACCATTGTTCGCATTGCTGAAGAAGAAGGTTTATCAATTCTCGGCTGGCGTGTGCTTCCCGTTAACCCCGCATCGCTGGGCAAGACCGCTCTATCCGTTATGCCCCAGTTTGAACAGATATTTATTGCCGGCAAAGGCGATCAATCCGATCTCGTTCTAGATCGCATGGCCTTTGCTTTCCGTAAGCGCATTGAACATGAATTACCCATTTACTTCCCATCACTTTCATCTCGCACCATCGTCTACAAAGGCATGTTGACGACAGGTCAACTCGAAGAATTTTTCCCGGATCTTTCCGATCCACGAACCGTCTCAACTTTGGCGCTAGTTCACTCTCGTTTTTCCACCAACACCTTTCCGTCATGGCCGCTTGCCCACCCATACCGGTTTATTGCGCACAACGGCGAAATAAATACCGTTCGTGGAAACCGCAACTGGATGCGCGCTCGCGAAGCACTTTTAGCAAGCGATGTAATTCCCGGCGATCTCTCCCGACTCTTTCCGATTGTTGATCAATCCGGAAGTGATACGGCATCTTTTGATGAAGTTCTTGAACTTCTCTATCTAGGTGGGCGCTCGCTTCCTCACGCCATTTTGATGATGATCCCCGAAGCCTGGGAAAACCACGCCACCATGCCACGCAATCGTCGCGATTTTTATGCATTCCATTCTTCAATGATGGAACCTTGGGATGGCCCTGCCTGTGTAACTTTCACCGATGGCCATCAGGTCGGTGCGGTACTTGATCGCAACGGTCTTCGCCCATCACGGTATTGGGTGACAAAAGATGGACTCGTCATCTTGGCTTCAGAGGTTGGCGTTCTTGATATTCCACAAGAGAACGTTGCCCGCAAGGGTCGACTACAACCAGGGCGAATGTTCCTGGTTGACATCGAACAAGGTCGCATCATCGAAGATGAAGAAATCAAAAACGAATTAGCGGATGCAGCTCCTTATGGCGAATGGCTGCATAGCGGCATTGTTAGTTTGGCTGACCTGCCTGCGCGTGAACACATTGTGTATCCGCATTCATCGGTTATTCGCCGTCAGCGCGCTTTCGGGTATACCGAAGAAGAACTTCGCATCATCATCAGCCCCATGGCCAAGAATGGTGCAGAGCCATTGGGCTCGATGGGTACAGATACACCCATTGCGGCACTATCCGATAAGCCACGTTTGCTCTTCGATTACTTCGCCCAACTCTTTGCCCAGGTGACCAATCCACCGCTGGATGCAATACGTGAAGAACTTGTCACTAGCTTGGGCGGAACCATTGGACCCGAGCACAACTTGTTGGATCCAGGGCCATCATCCTGCCGTCAAATTTCGTTGCCTTTCCCTGTCATTGATAATGATGAACTTGCAAAGATCATTCACGTCAATGCAGATGGAGACCATCCCGGTTTTGCGGCACACGTTGTTCGAGGTCTCTTCCCAGTTGCTGGCGGGGGAGAAGCCCTCCAAGAGCGCATTGCCGAGATTCGCCATGAAGTTTCGCAAGCAATTGCCGAAGGTGCGCGCATCATTGTGCTCTCTGACCGCGATGGTGATTCCGAAGATGCTCCAATTCCATCGTTGCTTCTTACCTCCGCGATTCATCACCACCTCATTCGCGAGAAGACCCGAACCAAAGTTGGTCTCGTTGTTGAAACGGGTGAAGTCCGCGAAGTCCATCATGTCGCTCTGTTGGTTGGTTTCGGTGCAGCCGCTGTAAATCCTTACTTAGCTATGGAGAGCGCAGAAGACTTAGTTCGCCAAGGAGTTATCACTGGCATCACGCCAGAGAAAGCCGTTGGAAATCTCATCAAATCTTTGGGCAAAGGCGTTCTTAAAGTCATGTCCAAGATGGGAATTTCCACCATCGCCTCATACACCGGAGCACAGGTCTTCGAAGCAATCGGTCTCTCACGCGAAGTCGTGGATGAATACTTTGTTGGTGTTACCTCTCGTCTTGGCGGAATTAGCCTTGAAGTTATTGCTGAAGAAACCATCAAGCGTCATCACATTGCGTATCCACCAGGTGGAGAGATCCCCGGCACCAAGAGATTGCCGATTGGCGGCGAATACCAATGGCGCCGTGAAGGCGAGCCTCACCTCTTTGACCCCGAGACGGTGTTCACGCTTCAGCATTCCACTCGAGCCAAAAGATATGACGTCTTCAAACGTTATACCTCTCGGATCGATGATCAAGCTCGAGCGCTTATGACATTGCGTGGCCTCTTTACGCTGCGCGAAGGTTTATTGCCGGCGGTACCGCTGGATGAAGTTGAATCCGTTTCCAGCATCATCAAACGTTTCGCTACAGGTGCGATGTCCTACGGCTCGATCTCCAGCGAAGCGCATGAGACTTTAGCTATTGCCATGAACCGTATTGGCGGAAAATCCAATACTGGCGAGGGAGGCGAAGATCCATCTCGCTATACACCCGAGGCAAATGGTGATTCCAAACGATCATCCATTAAGCAGGTAGCGAGCGGTCGCTTCGGTGTCACTTCAGAGTATCTGGTTAATTCTGATGATATTCAGATCAAAATGGCGCAAGGTGCCAAGCCTGGCGAAGGCGGACAACTTCCCGGCAACAAGGTTTATCCCTGGATCGCCAAGGTTCGTTATTCAACTCCTGGCGTTGGATTGATTTCACCGCCGCCTCATCACGACATTTACTCCATTGAAGATCTAGCTCAACTCATTCACGACTTAAAGAATGCAAATAAGAATGCACGTGTTCACGTGAAGTTGGTAGCCGAGGTCGGAGTCGGCACGGTTGCCGCGGGAGTGAGCAAGGCTCATGCTGACGTTGTTTTGATTTCTGGTCACGATGGCGGTACCGGAGCCTCTCCATTGACTTCACTGAAGCATGCTGGTGCTCCCTGGGAGCTCGGTCTTGCCGAAACACAACAGACTTTGATTCTCAATGGCCTGCGTGATCGCATCGTGGTTCAGGTTGATGGCCAAATGAAGACAGGTCGCGATGTCATTATCGGAGCACTGCTCGGCGCTGAAGAATTCGGCTTTGCAACAGCGCCACTGGTGGTTTCTGGGTGCGTCATGATGCGGGTCTGTCACATGGATACCTGTCCAGTTGGTGTTGCAACTCAAAACCCCGAACTCCGCGCACGCTTTTCGGGCAAGCCAGAGTTCGTTGAGACATTCTTCGAATATATTGCTGAAGAAGTTCGCGAGTGGCTTTCCAAGCTTGGTTTCCGTTCTCTCGATGAGGCCATCGGCCAAGTTGAGTTTTTGGATACTCGAGTTGCGGTAAGCCATTGGAAGGCGAGCGGTCTGGATTTAGCACCGTTATTGCAAGCTCCAGTTGGCGATGCCAACACCGCGCGAAAGAACACAACCGTTCAAGATCATGGTCTTGCCGCAGCTCTAGATAATCAATTGATTGACCTATCCGCAGCTGCCCTCAATTCTTCCGCGCCAGTGCGAATTGAACTCCCAGTCCGCAACGTCAATCGAACCGTCGGAACGATGTTGGGCGCTGAAGTTACTCGCCGATATGGGGGTGCCGGGCTACCTGATGGCACCATTGAAGTACTTCTGCATGGTTCTGCCGGTCAATCTTTTGGTGCCTTTATTCCTCAAGGTTTGACCTTGCGACTATTCGGTGACACGAACGACTTCGTCGGCAAAGGCTTATCTGGTGGACGTATTGTCGTTCGACCAGATGAAAAAGCCACATTCCCTTCACACGAGAACGTCATTGCCGGAAACGTGATCGGTTACGGGGCCACCTCAGGTCAAATTTTCATTCGTGGTGTCGTCGGCGAACGCTTCTGCGTACGTAACTCTGGCGCAACTGCCATTGTTGAAGGCGTCGGCGATCATGGTTGCGAATATATGACCGGTGGAATCGCCATGATTCTCGGAAAGATTGGTCGCAATTTTGCAGCGGGCATGTCTGGTGGTCGGGCATTTGTACTTGATCTCGATCCACTTTTGGTTAATGGGGATATGGTCGATGTGCTCTCACTTCCTGCTGATCAGGAAGAGGTAGTGCATTCGCTTATCGTTCAATACGCGCTCGAAACTGGTTCACCGACCGCCCAAGCGCTTGCAGATGACTGGGCTTCATCAAAGTCTCGAATATCTATGGTGATGCCTCGAGATTATGCCCGCGTTTTGGCGGCCATTGATCGGGCCGAACGTGAAGGACTTCCTGTCGACAAAGTAATCATGGAGGCACTCAATGGCTGATCCCCGCGGATTTCTCACAACTCCACGCGTTCTTCCAACGCGACGTCCCGTCGATGTGCGCATTCAAGACTGGAAAGAAGTCTACGAACCACAAGATCTTGGTGACCTACGCAAGCAGGCGGGACGTTGTATGGATTGCGGCATTCCGTTCTGCCATCAAGGTTGTCCGCTCGGCAATCTCATCCCCGAGTGGAACGATTTAATGTGGCGCGGTGAAAAGCATGAAGCAATCGACCGCCTCCATGCCACTAATAATTTTCCAGAGTTCACCGGCAGACTTTGCCCAGCGCCTTGCGAAACTGCCTGCGTGGTGGGTATTAATGCTCAAGCCGTAACCATCAAGCAAGTTGAACTTCGCACCATCGAAGAAGCCTTTGAAAATGGCAGCGTGGTGCCACTCTCTCCCGATCGCCTCACCGGAAAGACCGTTGCGGTTATTGGTTCAGGGCCGGCAGGACTCGCGGCAGCTCAACAACTGACTCGCGCAGGCCATACCGTGGCTGTTTATGAACGTGCCGAAAAAATTGGCGGATTACTTCGCTACGGAATTCCTGAGTTCAAAATGGAGAAATCCATTCTGGATCGTCGTTTGGCGCAAATGGAAGCCGAAGGCACCAGGTTTCGCCCGGGCGTAAACGTCGGCGAAGAAATCACTGGCGCTTCACTTCGCGTGAAGTATGACGCTGTGGTACTGGCCATTGGCTCAACAAATTGGCGTGACTTGCAAGTTCCCGGACGAGAATACAAAGGTATTTATCAAGCAATGGAATTTCTGCCTTGGGGAAATAAACAAGGTTTGGGCGAGATCGCTGGCGAACCACCTATTAATACCCACGGAAAGCACGTCGTGATTCTCGGCGGTGGAGACACTGGCGCAGATTGCTTGGGAACCTCCATCCGCCAAGGCGCGGCCAGTGTGACTCAGCTCGAGATTTTGCCACGGCCAACTGAAGAACGTCCTTCCTCTCAACCTTGGCCAACGTATCCAATGATTTACCGAGTTTCATCGGCACACGAAGAAGCAGGGGAGCGTCTCTATGCCGTCTCCACTGAAGAGTTCTTGGGCGATGCCGATGGCAATGTACGAGCTCTCAAGATTGTTGAGACGCAATTCGTTGACGGTAAATTCCAAAAAGTTGAAGGAAGCGAACGCGAGATTCCGGCTGACTTTGTCTTCCTTGCAATGGGCTTTGTTGGCCCAGAGAAGAGCCCATTACTCGACCAGTTGGAAGTTGAATTCGATCAACGTGGCAATATAAAGCGTGACGACAAATTCCAGACCTCGACCGAAGGTGTTTTTGTCTGTGGTGATGCCGGTCGCGGGCAATCGCTGATTGTGTGGGCAATCGCCGAGGGTCGCAGCGCTGCTTCCGCCGTAGATGAATTCTTAGAGGGCGCCACTCAGCTACCAGCGCCTATCGAACCAACCGCACGTCCTCTGATGGTTTAAGGTTATCAATTATGCGTAGAGCCAAAATAGTTTGCACCATGGGTCCGGCCGTTGAGGCACCAGATAAAGTCGATGAGCTGATCGCAGCAGGCATGAACATGGCCAGGCTTAACCTCTCTCATGGCGGTTACCCCGAGCATCAAAATCGTCTGGATCTGGTTCGAGCCAGCGCCGAGAAAGCCGGTCGTGCCGTCGCGATTTTGGTCGACCTTCAAGGTCCCAAGATTCGGTTAGCCCGGTTTGCAGATGGTCCACACGAACTTCATCGCGGGGACATATTCACCATTACAACCGATGACGTTGTTGGAACTAAAGAGCGCGTCGGTACAACGTTCAAAGGCTTGCCCGGAGATTGCAAAGCTGGCGATCGAATTCTTATCGACGATGGCAAGGTCACCGTTGAAGTTGTCGAAGTAAAAGGCAACGATGTCGTCACCAAAGTTATTCAGCCGGGCTTTGTTTCCAATAACAAAGGTATAAATCTTCCAGGCGTTGCAGTTTCAGTACCTGCGATGAGCGAGAAAGATATTGAAGATCTTCGTTGGGGTCTCCATGCTGGTGCAGATTTCATTGCGCTCTCATTTGTACGAAGCGCTGCCGATATCCTCGACGTGCATCGCATCATGGATGAAGAAGGTATCCGTCGTCCCGTTATTGCCAAGATCGAAAAGCCACAAGCGGTTGAGAACCTAGAAGAGATCGTTGCTGCATTCGATGGCATCATGGTGGCGCGCGGTGACCTCGGTGTCGAACTTCCCATTGAGGAAGTTCCCTTGGTCCAAAAGCGTTGCGTTTTCTTGGCTCGCGAAGCCGCCAAGCCCGTCATCGTTGCCACTCAAATGCTTGATTCCATGATCACAAATTCCACCCCAACTCGGGCTGAAGCCACCGACTGCGCCAATGCGGTGCTAGACGGTGCCGATGCGCTGATGTTGTCGGGGGAGACCAGCGTGGGAGATTTTGCGATCCAGGCCGTTCAAACGATGGCTCGAATTATCGAGCGCACTGAAGAAGCAATGCTCGACCAGATTCCACCGCTGAAGCACAATCCCAAGACCAAGGGTGGGGCCATTACCAAGGCGGCAGTAGAGGTCGGAGAGATCGTTGAGGCTAAGTTCTTGGTGGCTTTTACTCAAAGCGGAGATTCAGCCCGGCGTATGTCGCGGTTACGTTCATCTATCCCAATTTTGGCTCTGACTCCCGAGCGAGCCGTCTATAACCAACTCGCACTCTCCTGGGGTATCGAGTCCATGATCACCTTGAGCGTTGATCACACCGATGAGATGGTCAAGCAGGTCGATAGCGTTCTCCTTGAGTCCAATCGGGTCCAGGCGGGCGAATACGTCATTATCGTGGCCGGTTCTCCACCTGGAATTCCGGGTTCTACCAATGCGCTGCGCGTACACCGATTGGGTGATGCCATAGATGGCGTTGCTCCGGCTTATCGGAAATAGCGAAAGCAAATAACCTGGGTTCGATTACCTTCTTAACCCAGTTATAATCGCTTCTCTATAAAGGCCTCGGTACTCCAACGGTAGAGAGGGCGGACTCAAAATCCGCACAGTGTCGGTTCAAATCCGACTCGAGGCACATGTCGCAAGCCAACCTTTCCTCCGCCACCGCGGGCGAGAAACCTGCCGCTCGAATTTTGGTTGCTGAAGATGAAGCGATTATTCGGTTAGACCTCGTCGAAATGTTGACCGAAGCCGGCTACCTGGTCGTTGCCGAGGCAACTAACGGGGTAGAGGCCATTGCCCTTGCCAAGGAGCACCAACCGGATCTGGCTATTTTGGATGTAAAGATGCCAGAGCTCGATGGCATTTCAGCAGCCCAAGAAATAATTGGTATCGCACCGGTTTTAATGCTCACCGCTTTCAGCCAACGAGAATTGGTCGAACGCGCTCGCGATGCTGGTGCCATGGCCTATGTGGTCAAACCTTTCAGCATTTCGGATTTGGTCCCCGCCATTGAAATTGCCATCAGCCGTCACCAGCAACTCAAAGCCCTCCAATCGGAGGTGGCAGATCTCCACGAACGCCTAGAGACCCGCAAGGTCATCGATCGTGCCAAAGGGATCTTGATGCAGGCTCTCAACCTCACTGAACCTGCCGCATTTAGCTGGATCCAGCGGGCAGCGATGGACCGGCGAATGACCATGAAACAGGTAGCCCAGGCGGTAATTTCGCCAGATTCGGTTCCTGAGAGATAAGTGAACGGTTAAATCTTTGTAACGTTTATAAGTCACGCATAAAAGTGCCCAAATTGTTACCTAATAACACAATTTTCAATTGAATTAACCTCTCGTTCACCTATAACCTTCACTCCTCCCTGTCCCGGGAATAAGTAATAACAGGAAGGCCTACATGAATAAGAACACAAAGCGCGTTCTTGGCGTCGTAGCTGCTGCAACCCTCGTAGCGGGTTCCATCGCAATTACTTCAGCACAAGCCGCAGTTAAGTCAGTCACTTTGGTCTATCAAGGACCTCTAACAGGTACTGATGCACAGACTGGTCAGGATGAACTCCTCGGAGCTCAGACTGCAGTTCAGATCTACAACGATTCCAACCCTGCTGTTACCGTCAAGTTGATCACTGCAGACGATCAAGGCGATGGCGCAGTTGCCGGAACCGTTGCTCCTGGTATTGCACAGAACAAGAACGTCATTGGCGTTGTTGGACCTGCTTACTCAGGTGCATCTATTGCATCATTCCCTTCATACAAGGCAGGACGCTTGACGATGGTTTCACCATCAGCAACTCGCGTTACCTTGACCGATCCAAAGTCAGCTGACAACGGATACCCATTCTTCCACCGCGTTGTTGGTAACGATGCGCTTCAAGGTCCAGCCGTTGTTCGCTGGTCAACTGATGGCGTTTCATCACCAAAGGTTTACGTCATCGATGACCAGACTCCATACGGAACCGGTCTTGCTGATGCAGCCAACGCTTACATCAAGCTTAAGAAGATCACCAAGGTTGGATCTGACTCAGTAGTTCAGAAGACCTCTGATTACACCGCAACAGTTTCAAAGATCAAGGCCTCCAAGGCAAACGTCGTCATCTACACCGGTTACTACCCAGACGGTGGCGCATTGGCCAAGGCTTTGAATGACTCAGGTTGGGTCGGTACCTTCGCAGGTGGCGACGGCGTACTCAACGATGCATTCATCGACGTAGCCGGCAAGGCTGCTGCTGAAGGCGTTAAGTTCACTGCTCCTGCAGTTCCATTCGAAACTGCTGCATCTGATGCACAACAAGCTGCCTTCACCAAGGCAACAAAGTTGAAGTCAGCTGCTGGTCACGTCTACGTAACCGAAACCTTCAATGCCACCAACGTCTTCTTGACTTGCATCAAGCAGGGCAAGTACAGCCGTGCTGGTATTCAGGCTTGTGTTGCTACCGGAACCTTCTACGGTTTAGATGGAAAGACCGTTCTTCGCTTCACCCGTTTTGGTGAAGTTGTTGGCGGAGCTCCAGTCGGTGGCTTCCAGGTAGTCAAGGGTGTTATCAAGTACTTCGGCGCAGTTTGATCCGTCAGTACTAACTAATAACAACCTTGTAAGTGTTTTACCGTAGTTAAATCGAAGTGTCCCAGCGTCCACAGTGGCGCTGGGACATTTCAAATGTCTTGGTCCATCGTGTTATTAAAGTGAAATGGGAATAATGAATTTCTCAGTAGTGGTATCCCAGTTCTGGCCGCTTCTTATCAATGGCCTGGCCCTCGGTTTTATTTATGTTTTGATTTCCTTGGGTTACACCATGGTTTATGGCGTATTGCGCCTGATCAACTTTGCTAACTCAGAAATCTTTATGGTCGGAACCTTTGCGACAGTGATCGTCTCCCGCAACTTCTTCGGGTTCAATCAAAATACTGATCCTTTGCATGGTTTTAGATTGTTCTACACCATGGGGCTTTGCCTCTTGGCATCCATGTTGGTCTCCGGAGTAACTGCCGTTCTCGTTGAAATCGTGGCTTACCGCAGACTCCGCGCAAAGGGCACAAACCGTTTGGCCAGCCTCATCTCCGCCATCGGCGTCTCTATTATTTTGCAAGAGGGCGTACGCATCCTGACCCACTCGGTTCCGATGTCCAATCCACGCCTTCTCCGTAAGTTCAGTGTCGTAACGATTGGTGATGTCGGGCTCCGCGTCGACACGTTGATTGTTATTGTCTTTGCTGCAGTCCTCTTCTTCGCAGTAGATCGTTTCGTTACCAAAACTTTGTTGGGTAAGGCCATTCGTGCGGTCTCTATGAGCGAAGAAACTTCCAAGCTCATGGGCATCAACCTCAATCGCGTTATCTCGGCCACCTTCCTCATCGGCGGATCGATGACCGGTGCCGCTGCTTTTCTTTATGAGATGGTCTACGAAAACACTAAATACAACGTCGGTTTCTCCATTGGCTTGGCAGCATTTACCGCGGCTGTTCTCGGCGGAATCGGAAACCTTCGTGGTGCCTTTTATGGAGGGTTGGCACTGGGGTTAACCGAGCAATTCGCCGCCGCAATTCTGGGTACTCAGTGGAAATCGGTAACAGTCTTTTTAGTTCTAGTTTTGGTTCTTCTCTTCAAGCCAAATGGCTTGTTCGGTGAAGCCGTACAGCAGACGAGGGTATAACGATGATAAATATCCGAGATAAAGGCGCCGAGGTTTGGGAAAACTGGAACCGCCCCAAGCGTTCTACTTTTGTTGTCCTCCTGATTGCAGCAGTTGTATTGCTGCCTTTTGGCGGCAACTTCAGTTTCACCAGTTTCCTTAATACTCCGATCTCTTCCTATCAGGCGGTGCTGGTTTATCCAGTGGGTATGTTCGTTCTGATGGCGCTCGGCCTCAATATCGTGGTCGGAAAGAGCGGCCTGCTCGATTTAGGTTACGTGGCTTTCTTCGCCATCGGCGCTTACACCGCCGCGATTTTAGGCACGAAGACTCACCTCAATATTTGGGAGATATTGCCTATCGGGATGGGTCTAGCCATGCTTTCGGGTGTCATCCTCGGTCTGCCTACTTTGCGCTTACGCGGTGACTACCTCGCGATTGTGACCCTAGGTTTCGGTGAGATTGTTCGCATTGTTGCGGTCAATAACCGCGCCACTGGTGGTCCTAACGGCATTGCTAACGTGCCCAATCCACCATCGGTTCTGGGTATTCAATTCGATTTGCTCCACATGCAAGGCTTCTTCTGGATCATTTTGGTGATGATTCTTCTGGTGATCTGGATGGTGCGCAGGCTTTCCGTTCGACGCCCGGGCCGTGCCTGGGAAGCTATTCGCCAGGATGAAGACGTTGCCATGTTGATGGGCGTCCCCACTCTGCGTTACAAGATTTGGTCCTTCAGTATCGGTGCCGCCATTGGTGGCGCCGCCGGCGTTATCTTTGCTGCAAAATCTATGTATGTGGCACCGGAAATGTTTACCTTCAACGTATCCGTTCTTATTCTTTCCTGCGTCGTCTTTGGCGGAATGGGAAATATTTGGGGCGTAGTACTTGGTGCAACGATCTTGGCATACCTGCCAGAGCGCATTCGCTTTATTTCCAATGCACGTCAGCTGGTCTTTGGCCTTGCACTCGTCATCATCATGAACGTTCGCCCTGATGGACTCTTGCCGCGTAAGAAGCGCGAGAAGATTCAGAAGAAGAGCGTGGATCCAATTGCTGGAGAGGAATCCAATGTCTGAGCGAATTCTTGATCTTCAAAATGTCACCATGCAGTTTGGTGGCGTTAAGGCACTTGATGGTGTGAATTTCCACGTTAACAAAGGTGAGATTTGCGCCTTGATTGGCCCCAACGGCGCCGGCAAGACCACAGTCTTCAACGTGGTAACTGGTGTTTACACAC
>CANCSL010000026.1 GCA_947380835.1 Actinomycetota bacterium
AAAGTCATGATCGAAGTCGGAATCCTCGGCAAAGAGATCGAATGCGCTGTGCTGCAAAGCCACGGGGTGGCACATGCTTCGCCAGTTGGTGAAATTGTTATTTTGGGCGATCACGAGTTTTATGATTTTGAAGCGAAGTATCTCGATGATTCGACCAGAGTCGATTTTCCGACCGATTTACCACCTGGAATTTCCGAGGAAATACGCGATTCCGCGATCCAGGCATTTAACGCTTTAGGTTGCGAAGGTTTGGCCCGCGTTGATTTCTTTTACTCCAATACCGGCCAGATCATCATTAACGAAATAAATACCATGCCCGGTTTTACAGCGACTTCGGTCTATCCCAAGTTGTGGGCGCATGCCGGATTGAACTACACCGAACTCATTGGAAAATTACTGGAGGCGGCGCTGACGCGCAGCCGTGACGTGACTCGCTAGAACGAATTTAGTAGCTGGTGACTGGGCAGGTCAGAGTGCGAGTAATTCCAGGAACAACCTGCACCTTGGACAAAATGACGCGACCAAAATCTTCCATGCTGGGAGCTTCGGCGCGCATGATGACGTCGTAAGGGCCCGTAACGCCTTCGGCAAGAGTTACGCCAGAGATCGCAGATACTGCCTTCGCAACGCTTGATGCCTTGCCAACTTCAGTTTGAATGAGGATGTATGCCTGAACTGACATCTTGAACTCCTTTAAAGTTTTCTTATTGGCCCGGCAGATCGTGCCCCAGGTTCCAACAATGGCCTCCGCTGCGCTGCGGCTGAGTAGGCTTCTAGGCTACCGCCTCGGGCAAAGATTAGGGAACGAGTATTTTGGCCACTTCATCACAGGAAAGGAGCGCGCGGGATGGCAAGTGAAGCCGAACTTATCGCCGCTCTCTCCACCATTTTTTCTCGGCGCTCTGGCCCCGGAATCGAGGTTGGAATTGGGGACGATGGCGCAGTTCTTCTTCCGCCGAACGCCAAACAGATCGCGGTAGCAGATATGGCTGTGGAAGGCGTTCACTTTCGCCGGAACTGGAGCTCTCTAGCCCAGATCGGCGGGAAAATAACCGCGGCCAATTTGGCCGATATTTTTGCCATGGGGGCCGAGCCAACCTATTTATTAGTGACTGCTGGATTGCCTCAGGATTTTTCAGTTGCGGAAATAATTGAACTCGCAGAAGGAATTCAGAACGAAGCCGACCTGGTCGGGGCGCAGGTGGTTGGCGGAGACTTATCGGCATCCCCATCGATCGTGCTCTCCATTACTGCCTTAGGGCAATCGAGCCAACCGATTTTAAGATCAGGGGCCAGAGATGGGGACGCCGTGTTCGTCTCTGCTCTGCCGGGCTGGTCTGCAGCTGGCCTTGCTTGTTTAACTTCTGGCGCATCTCATGCAAAAGCTGTGGCGGCACATCTCAAGCCCACAGTTGACTATGCACTCGCCCGCCAACTTGCCGTGGCCGGGATCAATTCCCTCTGTGACATCAGCGATGGCCTAATTTCTGAAACCCACCATTTATCCGATGCATCGCAGGTGAGATTTGTACTCGAGCCCGACTTACTTGCCGCCAGCCCCGATTTTGCCGAACTTTCGGCGATAGCGACCTCGCTGGGAATCGACGTGTGGCGCTGGATTTGTGGCGGCGGTGAAGATCATCTCTTCTTAGGAACAACATCAGATCCATCATCCTTGCCCAGTGGCGCCATGGTTATTGGCCGTGTGGTTTCAGGCAGGGGAGTAGAACTTGTTGGAAAATCTGATTTTGAAAAAGTGGGCTTCAGCCACTTTCAGTAAAGAAAAGTTAGCGAGTGACCTTTCCGGCCTTAAGGCAGGAAGAGCAGACATTTTGACGCTTTGGTGTACCAGCTACGAGGGTACGAACTCGCTGAATATTTGGATTCCAGCGGCGACGTGTCTTACGCATTGAGTGGGAGACGTTATTGCCGAAGCTAGGTCCCTTGCCGCAGATATCGCAGTTTGAAGCCACGGTTGAACTCCCTAAAAGTTAGAAATGGATTTCTAGAACTGGCGAAGATTACCGCTTCGCAGTGTAAAAAGGCTAATCCAGATTGCCGTCTGGCGCCGACTGAGCGCGACCCGCGCATTTGAGCGTAAAAAGAGCTCGCTAAAGCGGGAAGATAGCCTCATGGCCAATCTGGAGACCAAGCTCAAGGCAGTTGTGGGGGACCGTACGGCCGCCGCGTTGGCCGCAGGCTTTGGCATGGAAACGGTCGAGGATCTCCTGCGTCATTACCCGCGGAGATACGTCGTGCGGGGCGAACTCTCCGATATCTCGGCCTTGCTCGAGGGCGATGAGGTCACCGTATTAGCCGAAATCGATGCCGTCGGAGTCAGGCGAGTCAACGGTCGAAATTTGCTTGAGGTAACGGTCACCGACGGCACCTCCAAACTTTCGTTGACCTTTTTCAACCAGGCATGGCGCCAGAAGGAATTAAGCCCTGGGCGCACGGGGCTCTTTGCCGGGAAGATCGGCGTCTTCAAAGGCAAGCGCCAGTTAACCCACCCTGATTACCAGATGGTTCCAGATGGCGATGATGTCGATGCCGCTATTGCCGATTTCGCTGGAAAATATTTGCCGGTTTATCCGGCAACATCAAAATTGCCTTCTTGGAAAATTAGCCAATGCGTCGCACTCGCTTTGGAGTCTCTCGATGATGTCGATGAATATCTCCCTCAGGAAATTATCACAAGCAATAAATTTCCCACAAAAATGCAAGCACTTCGGTACATACATCAACCAGAAGATCTTGATCAGGTTGCGCTCGCGCACGAACGGCTGACCTTCGATGAAGCGCTGCTTTTGCAAACAATCTTGGTTCAGCGTCGAGCAGAAATCGGTGCGCTTTCTGCGATTCCTCGCCAGATATCTCAATCTGGAATTGTTGCCGAATTCGAATCTCAATTGCCTTTTACTTACACGCAAGGACAACGCAATGTTGCCGCGGAAATTGAAGAAGATATGAAGCGACCACATCCGATGCATCGATTACTTCAAGGTGAAGTTGGCTCGGGCAAGACGGTTTTGGCACTGAGGGCGATGTTGACTGTTATTGAATCCGGTGGCCAGGCTGCGCTGCTTGCTCCCACAGAAGTTTTGGCCCAACAGCACCTAAAAACTATTGGAAAGATTCTTGGGCCGTTAGCACTTGCGGGAACATTGCTGGGCAATGGCAAGGGAACGCAATTGACGTTGCTCACGGGTTCACTCAACGCAGCAGCCAAGCGGGAAGCGTTGGCCATGATCTCCTCGGGTGAAGCCGGGATTGTCATTGGTACGCATGCACTACTGAGCGAAGGCGTTGAGTTTCACGATTTAGCTCTCGTTGTCATTGATGAGCAACACCGGTTTGGCGTTGAACAGCGCGACGCCTTGCGAAGTAAAGCAAAAATGCCGCCTCATCTCCTCGTTATGACAGCAACGCCGATTCCGCGAACGGTGGCAATGACAATTTTCGGAGATCTTGATATATCGACTTTACGCGAACTGCCCTCTGGTCGCAGCCCCATCCAAACTCATGTCGTTTCACTTGTTCAAAAACCAAAGTATCTCGAGAGAGCATGGCAGCGAGTTCGGGAAGAAGTGGATGCTGGGCACCAGGTGTACGTGGTTGCTCCTCGTATTTTCGGCGACGCGGAAGAAACTCCTAGCAACATCAATGAACGAGATCGCGCCATGGCCAAATTGATGGGCGAGAATCTTGATGATGAAGAGTTAGAAGGTTCGGCCGGAATGAGTGCAGTTGACGTTCTTGCTCCAGAACTCGCTACGGGTCCGCTTAAAGGCATCAAACTTGCCGTCCTTCACGGAAAACTTTCGGCGTTAGATAAAGAAGAAACGATGGCTGCCTTTGCCAAGAATGAAATCTCAGTTCTTGTCGCGACCACTGTCATTGAGGTTGGAGTTGATGTGCCCAACGCCTCGATGATGATCATCATGGACGCGGATCGCTTTGGCGTATCTCAATTGCATCAATTGCGTGGACGTGTTGGCCGAGGCGGGGTCGCCGGACTCTGCTTGCTGGTGAGTAAGGCCGAACCAGATTCGTTGGCAATGGAACGACTCACCGCAGTTTCCAGTACTCTCGATGGATTCGAACTCTCGCGAATTGACCTGGATCAACGACGCGAAGGAGATGTCCTCGGAAAAGCCCAATCCGGAACCCGATCTCATCTACGTCTGCTTCGCGTGCTTCGCGATGAACCAGTCATCGAAAAGGCGCGCTCAGCAGCCCTGACATTAATTGCCCAAGATGCAACGCTCCAGACTTGGCCGCACCTAGCTCACGCCGTTGAAATTCTTCGCAAAGAAGAGAGCTCGCAATTCGTCGATAAAGGCTAGATTTTCATTACAAACTACGAGGGGTCCTAACATGAGAGTTATAGCAGGAGCGTTCAAAGGTAAAACTTTGGTATCTCCGCCAGAGCGAACTCGCCCTACTTCAGATCGGGCCAGAGAAGGTTTGTTTTCTTCTCTTGAATCTGCCTTCGGAAGCATCGAAGGACTTAACTTCTTAGATCTCTTTTCTGGATCTGGCGCTGTCGGCATAGAGGCCTTCTCGCGCGGTGCTTCGTTGGTTCATTCCGTGGAGAAAGATCTCATTGCCTGGGAAACGGTCACCAAAAATTTCGCATTGCTTAAAGGTGCAGAGCGGAATTATCACGTTTACAAAATGAGCGCTCTTTCATTTCTGGAGATGAGCCAAGGCATCGCTTATGACATTATTTTCATGGACCCGCCCTACGACGTCTCCAATGAAGTAATTGAAAAGATGCTGTCAGATATCGCTCTCAACAAGTTTCTGAATAAGAATGGAATGATTGCGATTGAACGTGCTGCCAAGGCCAATCCATTCACGTGGCCCCAGCCATTTGCTCTAGAGAAAATTCGTTCCTACGGGCAGGGGAGTATCTTCTACGGAGGCTATTCTGCTAGCGTTTTGCCGTGAGAAGAGTTGTGTGTCCAGGATCTTTCGATCCTATTACTTTCGGCCATCTGGACATCATCGAACGTGCCAGTTCCTTGTTCGACGAAGTCGTGGTCGCGGTTCTTGTAAATAAGACCAAGAAGTCGCTCTTCACTGTTGACGAACGCATTTCCATGATTCGGGAAGTGACCACTAAATATCCCAATGTGGTCGTAGATTCCTGGTCAGGCTTGTTAGTTGATTATTGCAAGAAGAACTCAATTCCAATCATTGTCAAGGGATTGCGCGCGGTAACCGATTTTGATTACGAACTCCAAATGTCCCAAATTAATTTGCAACTTCAAGGAGTCGAAACCCTTTTCATGTCGACAGCCCCAGCGCACTCTTTCCTTTCTTCGTCTTTAGTTAAAGAAGTAGCCAGTTATGGTGGTGATGTTTCAAGTTATGTTCCATCAGTGCTGCTCGAACGACTTCAGCAGAGACTGGATCTACAGCAAAATTCATAATGCAGTTGAGATTCAAGAATTCTGAATCTCCTTAAGTAAAGAGGTAAACAAATGGATGCAATCGAGAGAGTGCAATCTGCTATCACCATGGTCGAAGAGGCGCGTTCGGTTCCCCTTTCAGCCAGTTGCGTGGTTCATCGAGGCGAACTTCTAGAAATTTTGGAGCAAGCCCGCCAATCGTTCCCCAGCGATTTCGATCAAGCCGGCCAAATCCTTTTGCAACAAGATCAAATTTTGGAAGAGGCTCGAGTGAGTGCGGACCAACTCATTGCGTTAGCTCGCGAAGAAGTTGCCCAGATGGTCGAACAAACGGAAATTGTTTCGGCGGCTCACAAAGAAGCGCAACGCATTTTGGATGAGGTTGAAGCCGAGGCCAAGAAGGAGCGCGAAGAGATCGAGGCATACATCGACTCTCGGCTAGCAACGCTTGAGGTTATTCTTAATAAAACTTTGGAAGTTGTAAATCGCGGTCGCGATAAATTGGGCGGGCTCGAAGAAAAGCATGCTCTTTCCGAATTGGCCGAATGATGGCTTTCAATCCATTCCTTTTTAACACTCATGATTTGCCCCGACGTCCGGGTGAGATGCGTGAGTACTTTCTTGAAATAGATGACCACGACCCCATGGGTTTTGATGTCATTTCTATTCCAGATTACGAACCCATCGACATCGAGCTCAAACTCGAATCTGTCTCCGATGGAATCTTGGTCTCGGCTTCCATCCAGGCTGAAGCGGTAGGCGAATGCACGCGCTGCCTCGATCCCGTTGAATTCAGTATTGATGAGAGCTTCCAAGAACTCTTTGAATACGAAGTCGATTACCGCCAGGTGCCCAAAAAGAAGAAGGGCGAGCCTGCCGAAGATCCTCTGGATGAAACGGCCGATGAGGTTAAGCAGATGGTGGGGGAGATTATCGATCTCGAGCCCTGCGTTCGCGATGCCATCATCCTCAACTTGCCCATTAATCCCCTCTGTGACCCCGACTGCCCAGGTCTCTGCCCAGAATGTGGCATTAAGTGGACCCTGCTACCGGAAGATCATGCCCATGCCACCGCCGATATCCGCTGGGCTGGTTTAGAGGGCTGGAAGAGCCCGGAGGCATAATTTTCTACCCCGTTTTGTCTTTAGACCAGGTTTGGGGGATACTTCTCCTCTCGTAAGACTTATTCTGACGTGTGTCAGAACCGGTGCCCTAGGGCGCCGATTGGAAAACCCAAGAGAAGGGGTTAATCGTGCCAGTTCCAAAGCGAAAGATGTCCCGTTCTCGCACCCGCCATCGCCGTAGCTCGTGGAAAACCACACCAGCTCCACTAGCGCCATGTGGCCAGTGCCAACAACCAAAGTTGCAACATGCTGCCTGCCCAACCTGCGGTACATATAACCGTCGACAGGTCCTCGAGGTCTGATCTGTACTCTCGCCTGACCGACCTACTCGGTATTTCGGTTAAGGATGAGCTGCTCGAACTCGCGCTCACTCATCGCTCTTTTGCGTACGAATCTGGCGGACTTCCCACTAACGAACGACTCGAATTTCTAGGAGATAGCGTCCTGGGTCTGGTCGTCACCGAAGAGTTGTATTTAGCATTTCCCGAGCTCGATGAATCCAGACTTTCACCGTTGCGCTCCGGCGTCGTTAATATGCGCGCCTTGGCCGATATCGCCCGTCAATTAAATTTAGGCGATTTTTTACGAATCGGTAAAGGCGAAGAAAGTACGGGCGGACGAGACAAGAATTCCATTTTGGCCGATTCACTTGAAGCCCTGATTGGCGCCATCTACATAGAGCACGGCATACAAAAAGCCAGCGAGATAGTCCTGAACTGGGTTCGGCCGGTCATTACCTCAGCACACAATCTTGGGATAGGTCTCGATGCAAAAACTGCGTTGCAAGAGCTCGCCGCTGCACGGAATCTGACCCCACCAGAATATGAAATAACTGAGTCCGGTCCGGATCACGATAAACGATTTACTGCTTCGGCCATTCTTTCGGGCGATAAATATCCCGTGGGCGATGGCAAGAGCAAGCGCGAAGCCGAGCAAATGGCGGCGCGGTTGGCGTACGAAGCCATCATCACGAAAAAATAGGGGTAGGTTTTCCCCGTGTATTTGAAGAGCATGACCCTCAAGGGCTTCAAATCCTTCGCCTCAGCAACCAGTCTCAATTTTGAGCCTGGGATTACCTGCGTCGTGGGACCTAACGGCTCGGGCAAGAGCAACGTTGTCGACGCTCTCTCTTGGGTTATGGGTGAGCAGGGCGCTAAGTCCCTCCGCGGTGGCAAGATGGAAGATGTCATCTTCGCTGGTACCAGCGGACGTGCTCCACTTGGTCGCGCTGAAGTATCTGTGACCATCGATAACACATCGGGCACGTTGCCAATTGAGTTCTCCGAAGTCACTATCACTCGTATTCTTTTTCGCAACGGTTCCAGCGAGTACCAGCTCAACGGAGATACCACTCGTTTACTAGATATCCAAGAATTGTTGAGTGACAGCGGTATTGGTCGCGAAATGCACGTCATCGTCGGTCAGGGTCAATTGGATGCCATTTTGTTGGCTAATCCAGAAGAGCGCCGCGCTTTCATCGAAGAAGCTGCAGGAGTGCTCAAACACCGCAAGCGCAAGGAAAAAGCGCTTCGCAAACTCGATTCGATGCAAGCAAATCTCTCTCGTATTCAAGACCTCACCGTTGAACTTCGCCGCCAACTCAAGCCGTTGGGCAAGCAGGCCGAAGTTGCTCGTAAAGCGTCCACGATTCAATCCGACGTCCGCGATTCGCGTTTGCGACTTTTGGCCGATGACTTAATCCAACTTCGATCCACTCTCGATGCCGAAGTCGCTGATGAAACTGCACTTCGTATTCGTCGCGATGAAGTCGAAGGCGCCTTAAACGAATCGCGCGCTCGCGAAGAAGAACTTGATCGCGTTACCGCCGAAGAAAATCCGCTTTTAGTTCGAGCTCAAGAGAACTATTACAAGCTCACAGCTCAACGCGAAAAATTTCGCGGTATTCAAAATTTAGCCTCTGAACGAGCCCGCTTTCTCTCTGAGGAGAGCGATGATGCTCGAGCCACTGGGCGCGACCCAGATGCGATGGAGGCCGAAGCCGTAGTTCTTCGCGGTGAAGAATCCGCATTGCGAGTAGAACTTACATCGGCACAAAATAATCTTTCTGATGTTTCTGAAGTCTTGCGAAATCTTGAAGCAAATCTGGCGCTCGAGGAGAACAGCGTTTCGGCCGCTCTTCGTGCGATTGCAGATCAACGCGAAGGCACGGCTCGGCAGGAGGGCCATATCAATGGTCTCAAATCGCGCATTGATGCAACCAGCGCCGAGATTTCCCGCCTCACTAAATCTCGTGATGACGCTGCCCTTCGACTCAAGAATTTCCAAGCAGAATTTGCGCTTCTCGAAACTGAAATTGCCAGTCTTGATGCCAACGAGCCAGACCTCGACAGCCAGTTCGAAACCTCCAAGACGGCGTTAGGTCAGGCACAAAACGCTCACTCAGAATTACTGGAAAGTGCTCAGTTAACAGAGAGAAGCCGATCTGGTTTTGAAGCCCGACTCGCGGCGCTCCAAGAAAGTTTGATCCATCGTGATGGTTCTTCAGCCGTTCTTTCCGGTCGCGGCGGCGTTCGAGTCCGAGGTCGTTTAGCCACTTTGCTTACGGTCTCTGCCGGATGGGAAGCAGCAGTTGCAGCAGCTTTTGGTCCACTTGCAGATTCTGTTGTAGTCGAAGACATGTCTTCGGCAGTCTCTGCGCTCACCTTGTTAAAAAGTGAATCAGCCGGCCAATCTGAGCTCTTAGTTGTAGATACCTCTGGCACAGCTCGTGAAGTGACCATGCCATCAGGTTTTGAATCTCTCGCTTCCAAGATCAACGGCGGAGAAATTGCAGCAGTTGTTGGGCAACTTCTTGAAAAATACGTAGCCGTGGATTCACTGGTGGATGCAGAACGTTTGATCGGCTCGCACCCACACCTGATCGCAGTCACTCGAGATGGCGATGTGATTTCGCGTCTTCGCGTCCGAGGTGGTTCGGCTCAACAAAATTCAGCTATCGAAATCAGTGCACTTCTCGAGAAGACCAAGAGTGAACTAGCTGAGATCGTGGCAACGAGCGAGCGAATCAAGTTCGAACTTGTCAGGTCAGATGAACTCTTGGCGGCAAGAAAGAATGAGTACGAACTCCACCTTTCCAAACTCAATGAATCTGACGCAAAGATGTCAGGTTTGGCCGAGCAGATGGCGGTCGCAGGTCAGAACGTTAAGAGCGCGCAAGCAGAGGTAGATCGTGCTGTGGCTTCCCTCGAAGAAGCTTCGCATCAGCGTATCTCCGACGAACAAGATCTTGCAGCGGCGCTCACTCAATTTGAATCACACCAAGAACCTGCAGAGCCTGATTTGACCCACCTAGAAGACTTACGCTCCAAGGTATCTGCTGCTAGATCGCACGAGGTGGAAGCTCGCTTGCACCTTCGCACCCTGGAAGAACGACTCACCGCGGTTGGTCAACGTGCGCGGACGCTAGAAGAGAGCGCCAAGAACGAGCGCGAAGCCGCTTCGCGAGCCATCGTGCGTCGCGAACAGCGCAATATTGCTTCGGTAACTGCACAAAATATTGCCGACACTGCTTATGAAGCGCTGATTCAAATCGAATCTTCCATCTCCAAAGCCGCCACCGAGCGTGAACGTCTTGAAATCGCCAGGTCTGCTCGCGAAGGCGAAATTCTTGCCATACGTGGCCGAAGCCGTGAACTTTCACTTGAACTTGATCAACTCACTTCTAGCGTGCACAAAGATGAGATCGCCCGTGCCGAACAACGAATGCGCATCGAGCAGCTTGAAAGTAAAGCCGTTGAAGAACTCGGAGTCGATGTTTCGACCCTAGTGAATGAGTACGGCCCTCATAATGATGTTCCTACATTTGTCGAAGACGATGAGGGCAACTTTATTCCTGGAGATTTGATTCCTTATCGCCGCGAACAACAAGAAAAACGTCTGGCTTCAGCCGAACGATCCTTGAACATGTTGGGCAAGATCAACCCGCTCGCACTCGAGGAATACACGGCTCTGGAAGAGCGCTTGCGTTACTTGGCTGAACAACTTGAAGATTTGAAGAAGACCCGACGTGATTTGTTAGAAATTATCAAAGAAGTCGATGACAAAGTTCAGCAAATATTCTTCGAGGCGTACACCGACACTGCCCGCGAATTTGAGGCGATCTTTGCCCGACTTTTCCCAGGGGGAGATGGTCGCCTCATTTTGACCAACCCTGATGACATCATGACATCTGGTGTAGATGTTGAAGCCCGACCTCCCGGCAAGCGCATCAAGCGCCTCTCCCTCCTTTCCGGTGGAGAGCGATCCCTCGTTGCGGTAGCCCTGCTCGTTGCCATTTTTAAGGCCAGGCCAAGTCCTTTCTATGTGATGGATGAAGTTGAAGCCGCGCTCGATGACACCAACTTAGGTCGCCTTCTTGGGGTATTCGAAGAACTGCGTGAGAAGTCACAGCTGATCATCATTACGCACCAGAAGCGGACTATGGAGATTGCTGACGCGCTGTACGGAGTAACCATGCGCGGGGACGGCGTCAGCGAAGTTATTTCGCAACGCCTTCGCGAAGTTGAAGTTTCTTCTTAGTTTGCCAATCCGGTAATGGCGCTATTTTCCAAACTCTTTTCAAAGATCCGAAGTGGATCAGTCTCTGCACAAGAGTGGTCCGATCTAGAGAGTTCACTCATCGAATCTGATTTAGGTGCTCAATCGGCGCATGAAGTAATCGAACTTGCTAAAAAATTGAAAAGTGATTCTTTAGAAGATTCAGTTTCGACGATCCTAGAATCCTGGCTCAGTGCTCGGAGCCGAGATTTAGCCCACGCCGAATCTCGAACAACGACTATTTTGGTTATTGGCGTAAATGGAACTGGTAAGACGACTTCGGTTGCAAAACTTGCTCAGCTTCTCCATGCAAACGGATCCGCAGTGATCGTTGCAGCCGCAGATACATTTCGTGCCGCTGCCATCGAACAGTTACAAACTTGGGGTGCTCGAATTGGAATTCCAGTTGTTGCCGGCAAGGCGCAAGGAGATCCTGCATCTGTTGCTTTCGATGCGATCTCTCAAGCAATTTCTAGTCGCGCAGATTATCTAGTCATTGACACAGCGGGCCGACTCCACACGAAATCTGGGTTGATGGATGAACTCGAAAAGATTCGACGGGTTGTGGAGAAGCTTTCTCCCATCGATGAAGTTTTATTAGTAGTAGATGCGACGACCGGACAAAACGGAATTTCACAAGCTAAGACATTCGCGGAAAAACTTCAGGTAACTGGATTGATAGCGACAAAAATGGATGGTTCAGCCAAGGGGGGAATTACTTTGGCTATCGAACGCGAAACCGGACTGCCAGTGAAATTTGTTGGGACGGGCGAATCTATTGGCGATTTCCAGCCCTTTAACTCCAAAAGCTATCTTCAAGGGCTTATTTCAGATTAGGCCATGCCTGCTCCGGCAAAATCGGGCATTTCTGGCGTTTTTGAAACCTTTTTGTAACACAACCGGGGTTATCGTCACTTCTCCGTAACCAATCTAAGCACTTGGCCGTAATGCCCATAGGTCAATCTTGCGTTCTCTCAGCGTGGAGATCGAGGTTCATCGTTTCGTTGCAAGTTTCGTTGCAAATTTAGTGTTCTAGATTGGGAGATCACATGCATTTTGATACTGGAGATACCGCTTGGATTTTAGTGGCATCCGCATTGGTATTGCTCATGACTCCGGGCCTGGCTTTCTTTTATGGCGGCATGGTTCGTGGGAAGAACGTCCTAGGAATGCTGGCACAGAACTTTGTAACCATGGGAATTGTTAGCGTCCTTTGGATTACAGGTGTTTACAGCCTAGCTTTCAGCGGCAAGGGCAAATGGATTGGCGATCTTCACCAATTCGGCCTCAATCATATTTGGCAGCAAGCGACTGGCTTTGAGGCGCTCACCATTCCACCTTTGGTGTTCTGCGCATTCCAGTTGATGTTTGCCATCATCACACCAGCCCTTATTACCGGCGGATCCGCTGATCGCATGAAGTTCAGCGCTTGGATCGTCTTCTCCGCTCTATGGCTAGTTATCGTTTATGCCCCAGTCGCGCACTGGGTCTTCTCCCCAAGTGGATGGCTCTTCAAGCTCGGAGCTGAAGACTTTGCCGGCGGAACAGTAGTTCACGCCAACGCAGGTGCCGCCGCACTCGCACTCGTCTTGGTTTTGGGCAAGCGCAAAGGTTGGCCAAAAGAAAGAATGCGTCCGCACAATGTGCCGTTCGTACTTCTTGGCGCTGGTCTTCTTTGGTTCGGGTGGTTTGGCTTTAACGCCGGATCTGCACTGGGCGCGAATACCCTCTCTGCATTTGCTTTCGTAAATACCAACACTGCAACTGGTGCCGCACTCCTTGCCTGGATTCTTACCGAGAAGATTCGTGATGGTCATGCCACCACACTCGGTGCTGCATCCGGAGCTGTTGCTGGTCTCGTAGCCATTACCCCAGCATGCGGATTCGTCAGCCCTATGGGTTCGATCGCAATTGGTATTGCAGCTGGAGTTATCTGCTGTCTCGCAACTGGCTTGAAGACCAAGCTTGGATTCGACGATGCGCTTGATGTCGTGGGCGTTCACCTCATCGGCGGTATCGCCGGTGCTCTTCTCATTGGTTTCTTCGGAACCAAGCTCACCAACTCTGCTGGTGCAAATGGCCTCCTCTACAAGGGTGGATCTACTCTCTTGCAACATCAAGCCGTTGCAGTACTAGCCGTCGTGGCTTACTCCTTCATCGTGACTTATATCCTGGCCAAGGTACTCGACTTGATTATGGGTCTTCGTATCTCTGAAGAGGATGAAGTAGCTGGTTTGGACTTGTCACAACACGCTGAAACAGCGTATGAAAATTCATCCTTCAGCGATGGATCTCGTTTCATCACTTCACAACAGTCGGCAAAGTAGGGGGAACAATGAAACTCATCACAGCAATCATCAAGCCTTTTAAACTCGATGATGTCAAGAGCGCCCTACAAGCTTTTGGAATCACTGGTATGACTGTCTCTGAGGCAAGCGGTTTCGGCCGTCAGCGGGGTCACACCGAGGTCTATCGCGGTGCTGAATACACCGTTGATCTCGTCCCTAAGGTCCGCTTGGAAGTCCTCGTTGACTCTCCTGAAGCTGATGCAGTTATTGACGTCATCGTCAAAGCTGCTTCAACTGGATCGATTGGTGACGGCAAAGTGTGGTCAACGCCAGTTGATCATGTTGTCCGCGTTCGGACTGGGGAACGTGGCGTAGACGCTATATAAGCATGGCGCATCCTAAGTAAGAACTGCACGAAACTGATTAGCCTAACTTTCACAACTAGTAAGGTTTTACTGGTTGAGGAAGTTAGGCTTTATCAATGGGTACCCGAGAGAGACGTGAACGGTCTGACATTGCAGATCGCGAACTCTCTCTTCTTTTTTTTCAAGCCGAGAAGGATTTTCCCAAGATGTACGGCCTCACTGCGTTAGCTGCGGTCGGCGGATATGGTCGCGGGGAGCTGTCGCCGGGATCGGATTTAGATATCGTCTTGCTACACGATGGCACAGCCTCAACTGAATCTCTCACTGAATTTGTCAATGCACTTCTCTATCCACTGTGGAGCGGAAGTCGCTCGATAGATCATTCTGTTCGGACCCGAGCGCAGACTCGCGAAACGGCTCAGTCGGATGTACGCGTGGCAACTGGTCTGCTGGATATGAGATACGTGGCCGGGAATGCGGATTTGGTTGAAAATGTTGCCAGCGATGCCAAAGAGGACTGGCGCAAGAACGTTAAGCGAAATTGGCCGCTTATAGTTGCAGCAATCGCTGAACGTGCCGAAAAGTTTGGAGAGCTAGCTTTTCTCCTAGAACCAGATTTGAAGGAGACGCGAGGAGGTCTGCGCGACATCAATGCCTTGCGCGCCATCTCATTAATCGGAACCGTTCCAGTCGCGTTAGATCGATTGGCATCAGCCGAGTCGCTTTTGGCTAATGCTCGCGACGCACTCCACCAATCTTCAGGACGAAATCGCGATCAGTTGTTATTGGCAGAGCAAGACAAAGTCGCCGCGCTTTTAGGTTTTTCCGATGCTGATGTTTTGATGTCTGAAATCGCGAAGGCGGCGAGAGCCGTTGATTACGTTATGGATCTCACGATCCACCGTTTTGAAAATACCAAGAAGTACTCCTGGTTTAGCAAGAAGAAGAGCGAATCTATCGGGCGCGGACTCCTCGTAGAAAATGAAGAGGTTTTGATCGCCCCTGAAGAGATCGAAGATAATGATTTTGGGTTGGGCTTGCGCGCTGCCGCTGCTGCTGTGCAACGCGGTCTCCCTCTTTCTATTGATGCCTGTATTTTCTTAGCCGAACACTTTGTCCCGATCCCAACTCCTTGGCCTCGACAGTGTCGTGAGGACTTAGTGGCGTTATTAGGGGCAGGGGATTCCACCATTCGCGTTTGGGAGGCGCTTGACCAAGAAGGTTTAATCGAGAAATGGATTCCGGAATGGTCGCATGTTCGCTTTTTGCCGCAGCGCAATGTGCTTCACCGCCATACCGTTGATCGCCACATGCTTGAAACTTCGGTTCGAGCCACCCATCTCATTCGCCAAGTGCATCGGCCAGATCTGCTCCTTGTCGCAGCTGCCTTTCACGACGTAGGCAAAGGTTTTCTCGACCTGGATCATTCGGAATATGGCGAAAAATTGATGGCGACTTTGGCACATCGAATCGGTTTCCCAGATGACGACTGCCAAACCCTGGCACTGTTAGTGCGCCAACATCTCTTACTTTCTGCTGTCGCAACCAGGCGAGACTTGGATGATCCACAAACTATCTCTTTTGTCGTAGAACACGTTCAGGATCCAGAAACGCTTGAACTTCTGCATGCACTCAGCATTGCCGACGGCGAAGCCACGGGGCGAGCAGCCTGGAGTGAATGGAAAGCTAAATTAGTGGCTGATTTGGTCAGGCGCTCACTTGCCTCGATGTCGGGATTCGAGCCAGCAGCCCAGCTTGAACTTTCGCCCGAGCAGTTGCAGAAGTGCGCCGAAGGGGTTCTTTCGATTGAGATTTCTGCTCGCGAGAATACCTTTGAGATTGAATTAATTGCCCCCGACCAAGTAGGACTGCTCTCTATTGTGGCCGGAGTGCTTAGTATTTCTCGGATGGATGTTCGTTCTGCCCGTACTCGCTCGCACGGCAATTCGGCAGTAATGAAGTGGATTGTTTCCTTAGATGCTCACGCACAACCCCCTACTTCGGAAGCGTTGCGAGCCACGCTGGTAAAGGCGTTGCAGGGGGAGATCGACCTCACTACAAAAATTGACGAACGGATTCGGCTCTACAAAAAATATCCTGGGATACCAGTCGCTCCGCCCGTGGTTTCGGCAAGTAACGACATCGCAACCGATGCGACCCTCTTGGAAGTGCGAATGCACGATCGCCCCGGTGTTTTATTCGCGGTTAGCAAAGCAGTGACTCGCTTTGGGGTCGACATTCGGGCAGCGATTGTGGCGACCTTGGGCGCAGAAGCCTTTGATACCCTGTATTTAACTGAAGCTTCCGGCGGGGCATTATCTGAGGAACGTGCTGTTCTCTTGGCAAGCCAAGTAGAAAAGTTGCTTCTGACTCAGTAATTCTGGGGCAGTACGATACCGACATGTTTGATTCACTCTCTTCGAAATTTGCCGGTGCCTTTGCCTCGTTGCGCAAGAAAGGCAGAATCAAAACTGGCGATTTAACCGAGATTCTCGCTGAAATTCGCCTCGCCCTTTTGGATTCCGATGTGGCCTTGAGCGTCACCGATTCCTTCATTCAGCG
>CANCSL010000027.1 GCA_947380835.1 Actinomycetota bacterium
CCGGAGGTGGGGTGAGTGGTTGTAGCCAGAATATGGAAGAGAGTGGATTTTCCCGCTCCATTTGGGCCCAGAATCACCCAGCGTTCGCCAGCACCTACGTCCCAGGTCAAGGGGCCCAGGATGGCTTTGCCGTCACGAATAACCGAAACATCTCGGAGCGAGATCACAGTGCTCATGGGGAGTAAAGATACCCGTCTTACTGTGTCACCACGCTAATCTTCGGGCTGTGAGCCCAACCCAAGATTCGAAAACCGCGTTTACTGGACTGATTCTTCTTTCAGGGATCGACAAGCCAGGAGTAACCGAGGGGCTCTTCGCCGCTCTTTCGCCATTTTCCGTAACTATTCAGGACCTCGAACAGGTAGTGATACGAGGTCGCCTTATTTTGACCGCTCTCATAACGCTCGATCCTGCTCACGTATCGGCGATTGAAGCAGATATCACCACATTTGCAGAAGGTGTCGATTTGGACTTTGCGATTGATTACGTTGATCTCTCCATCTCTAACTCGCTAGAAAAACGAATCTCCCTTCATGTCGTACTTCTTTCCGCCAAACTCCTGCCGACAGCGCTATCAGCTGTTGCCGGTGAAATCGCTCTTGTCGGCGGAAATATTGATCGGATTCGGCGGACTGCCTCTTACCCACTGACCGCTATCGAGTTTGATATCTCAGTTCCAGTATCAGGTGAAATCGACTCGGTACTTGCAAACCTTCGAAGAGCGTTGGCTCAGGTGGCAATAGATAACTCGGTGGACCTCGCAGTTGAAATGGGAGGTCTGACTCGACGAGCCAAGCGAGTCGTCATGCTGGACATGGACTCGACTCTAATTCAACAAGAAGTCATCGATTTATTAGCAGCAAAGGCGGGCGTTGAAGACCAGGTAAAGGAGATAACTGCGTCGGCGATGGCAGGTAATTTGGACTTCAGCGAGTCCTTACTTGCGCGAGTGAAACTTCTGGAAGGGCTCGATGTGGGCGCCTTGGATGAAGTTGCCCATGAAATTGTATTGACCCCAGGTGCTCGTACCTTGATACGAACTTTGCATCGGTTAGGTCATAAAGTTGGAGTCGTATCAGGTGGCTTTATCAATGTCATAGAACCATTACTAAAAGATTTACACGTCGATTTCTATCGTGCGAATACCCTTGAGATTTCAGAGGGAAAGTTAACTGGATCTGTCTCTTCTTCCATCATTGATCGTGCCGCCAAGGCGCAAGCGCTCCGTGAATTTGCCGAAAACGAAGGAGTTCAACTTTCACAAACTATTGCCATCGGCGATGGCGCCAATGACCTCGACATGATCGAAGTGGCTGGGATGGGAATCGCATTTAATGCCAAACCATCAGTCAAGGCAGCAGCCGACAGCGCTCTCAATACTCCATATTTGGATTCGGTACTGTATTTGATGGGCATTACTCGCGAAGAGATCGAACGAGCTGACGAAAAGATTTAGATTCCGCTACAACCTGCACGCGTGAATATCGGTAACCAGAATACCCCTGGCCCCCACTTCCCAAAGTTCGTCCATAATTCTATTAATTTCTTTTCGTTGAACCATGGCTCGTACAGCGCTCCAACCAGATTTTTGAAGCGGTGAAATAGTTGGTGATTCAATGCCTGGGGTTACTGCGCAGGCTGCATTGAGCATCGAGGTTTCTACGTCATAGTCGACCAACACATACTGCCTTGCTATGACGACTCCCTGCAGCCGTCGAATGAGTGTTTCGAGGGCAACGGAACGGGCACTCTCTTTACGTTCAATGAGCACAGCTTCACTGTGCAAAATGGGTTCGCCAAAAATGGAAAGACCAGCTTGGCGCAATGTGCCGCCAGTAGAAACGACATCGGCGATGACATCTGCTACTCCGAGCCGTACCGAACTTTCAACAGCACCATCAAGACGAACAACCTTTGCTGCGATTCCACGTTCGGCCAGATACGAATCAAGTAACCCCGGGTAGGCGGTGGCGATTCGTTTCCCCGAAAGTTGAGGTTCGGTGAGATTTGCCCCTACGGGGGCTGCAAACCTAAACGTGCTTTTTCCAAAATCTAATGAGAGAACTTCATCGGCAGTTGCGCCGCTATCTATTAAAAGATCGCGTCCAGTCACACCTGCTTCTAATTCGCCCGATCCAACGTAAATGGCGATATCCCGTGGTCTCAGGTAGTAAAACTCGACATCATTTTCTGGGTCGAAGAAAGTTAAATCTCGAGGGTCGTTGCGCTGGCGATAACCAGCCTCCTTTAACATCAAAGCTGATGAGTCAGAAAGCGAACCTTTGTTCGGGACTGCAATTCGAAGTGCCACTATCTCCCCCGCCTTGGTGTTGTTAAAGTCGTTCTAACTCCGGAATTCAAAGCTCCTTGTAGACATCCGCCGGAGTTATTCCCCGCGCCAACATGAGAACTTGTAGATGATAGAGAAGTTGGCTTATCTCAAGAGCAAGATCCGAGTCACTTTGATACTCGGCCGCCATCCATACTTCAGCGGCCTCTTCGACAATTTTCTTGCCGATAGAGTGAACGCCACTATCCAGGGCCCGAACTGTCCCCGATCCCTCTGGCCGAGCGCGAGCTGTTTGCTCTAGTTCAAGCCAGAGGTCATCGAAGGATTTCATGAGGAAAGGCTACTAGAGGGAGGAAGCCTCTCGAGAGAGTTTCGGTGCTTTCTCGGCCTTTTGAATGCGCAGCCAGTAGACGAATCCCCAGATGACAAACGGCATATATATGCCGTAGAGGATTCCGGTCGGGTAGTTTCCGTGTGCAAAAGCAAAAGGAACTCCGACAATATCTACTGCAACCCAGACCAACCAAAACTCTACATAGCCACGACTCATGGCATAGGTTGCCAGGGCGGTGCCAGTAAAGATCCACGTATCCACGTAGAGCCATTGGCCGTAGTAGCGCTCCCCTAGAGCGGAAAAGATCTGTAAGAAGATGAAGTATCCGAAAACGATTGTTGGAAGAAGAATCAGCTTTTCCCGTGTTGTGGTCCAACGAGGTTCCACCGCCGGTTTGCTGGTCCCGGAGCGACGATTACGTGCCCAAATGACCCAACCATAGAAACTTACAAGAATGAGGAGGAGATTTCTTCCGGCCTGACCATAAAGTGCAGGGTGGTCGCTTCTCTTGCCAAAAGAGAAGAGAGCGCCAGCAAAGACTGTAAAGAGGAGTCCATCTCCCAAAATACCTATTGGCCACGCAGAAACTTTTCGTCTCATTCCCAAAATGGCACTGGCAAGACCCAAAAGGCCACCAATGATTTCGCGAACGAAGATCGATTTATTTCCGAAGTGGATTTGTGACTCGAAAAGCCATTTTAATAATGACATAACCACCATCCCTTATCGAAGTGAATAAATTCGATCCTGAGGGATAAAAGCCGACCTAGAGCTTCCCTGCAGCACATTTGGCATGCAGGAACGCAAAAGTCAGTTTGCTCCTTTATCCAGACTTTAACTGTCGGTCTTGGAATTACACCAAATCAACCGATTGATGGCTTCAATCGGGTCGCGGACTCTACCGCCGGTTCGGAATTGCACCGACCCCCGGAACTAGAGAAGTCTCCCACGATTCAGGAGATTTTTCATTTCGACGATCATTGCGGCCGGCTCTGGCGAACGAAAAACCGCACTTCCAGCCACAAATGTATCTGCGCCAGCCTCGGCGGCTTTAAGGATAGTTTCGAGAGTGACGCCACCATCCACTTGCAGCCAGGTATCTGGCGCGGGGATTTGATCAATTGCATGCCGAGCCTCTGAAACCTTCGGCATCATGTCAGCCATAAAGGCCTGACCCCCAAAGCCCGGTTCGACGGTCATGATCAGCAACATGTCTACGATGGGGAGGAAATCTGCGACCGCCGAAAATGGGGTCCCTGGTTTAATCGCTAAACCCACTCGTGCACCTGCTGACTTAATAGCCTCGGCTGTAGAACCAACCTCATGGGCGGCTTCAAAATGAAAGGTGACGCTGGCCGCCCCGGCTCTGGCATACGCCGCCGCAGATTGGTCTGGATCGGCAATCATCAAGTGGACATCGACTGGTATTGGCGAGGTAACAATGATTCGTTCAGATTCTGGGAAGTCAAAGGTTTTATTGGGGACAAAAATATTGTCCATAATATCCAAATGCAACAGATCCGATTCGCTCGCTATGCGAGAGATCTCAAGATCCAAGTTTGCTAAGTCCGCATTGAGGATACTGGGACAGATTCGATATTTGGACATTGAGAAATGCTACTCGAGGGAGAGATTCTTCTTGCGGAACAACGCGAGAAACATTGCGTCGGAATTATGAAGGTGGCTCCACATTTGCATAGTTCCGTTTTTGTTCAGCGCTCCGGCAGGAAGTTCATGAATCTGCGAGATGTCCACCAGTTCTAGATCTTTATGCCTATGGAGAGCATCGAGCACTTGGGCAAAAGTTTCGGCCAAATGAGGCGAACATGTCGAATATGCCAGCACCCCGCTCGGTTTAAGCAATGCATAACCTGAGTCAATAAGTTCTCGCTGTAAAACCACCAAATTCTTTAAATCGGAGGGCGTCTTACGCCAACGTGCTTCCGGTCTACGGCGAAGGGCACCTAGTCCCGTGCAGGGAGCATCGATCAAAATGCGATCGTATTGTGCTCCGAATTCTGAAGTATCGCGACCATCAAACGAGGAGATGTTCTGTCTGGGGATCACACGAGCGACAAGCTCGGCCCTGTGTTCAGAGGGTTCATTGGCTTGAAATGTGGCCAACGTGTCATCCGTAACGAGGGAATTGAAGAGCCAAGCAGCTTTGCCACCTGGTCCAGCACAAAGGTCCAACCAAGACTGAGCATCTTGCGGATTGTGAGTGTCGTAAAAAATCTCTGAAACTAATTGGGAACCGAAGTCCTGAACTCCAGCATTGCGGTTTCGTATCTCCGGATAATCATTGGGCTGGGTCGATGAAACAATGCCGTAGCGAGAATATTCAAGAACTTCTCCCCCGGTTTGGAGGAGCTCTTCGCGTGTGGATTTGCCTCGCCAAGCTACAAGGTGTGGTGCAGCAGCAATATTGTTGAAGGCTAAAAGTTCAATTACAGATTCCCAATTCTTGAGTGCATCGAAATAACTTTGAATTATCCACTCAGGGTGCGAATAGAGGATCGAAAGTTTAGGAAGATGATCAACCGACTCGTCCGCTTCAAGCTTCTCGTAAACATCGAGATCGCGAGTGATTGCTCGAAGCAGAGCGTTGACATAAGAAGCCTTAGATTCGCCAACTACCTTTCGGGCCACTTCAACTGTAGCGCCAACGGCGGCATGGACCGGAGTGCGCATATGAAAAATTTGATGGCATCCCATCCGCAAAAGATCGATAATTCGAGGTTCTAGTTCGGTAAATGGTCGATCTATATGTAACTTGATGGCGTAATCATATTTTCCTTGCATACGCAAAGTTCCATATGAGAGTTCAGTTGCAAAAGCCTTATCTCGTAACTCTAAATCCGAACTACCCAGCAATTGGGGCAAAAGAATATTGGCGTACGCACCGTTTTGATTCACCTCTGTTAACAGGTCAAATGCCAATACCCTCGCTGCATCTGGTTTTGGTTTACGAAAATTATCCTTGCCAGCGCTACTTCTGGCTTTTGAGAACTTACTCGAATCGTTCATTATTTGTGATTCTGGCTCCGCGCACGTAATCGTCAGCAGCCATGCGTTTCTTTCCGGCAGGAGTGACTTCCTTTATGTCAATCCAGCTATCGAGGCAGCGAACGGCCAATCTATCGCCAGAAACAAAGAGAGATCCTGGAGAGGCGGACTCGGAAAGATCGGAAGCGATGGACATTTCGTGCACGAGAAGACGTTCTCCGCGAAAATTAGTAAACGTACCTGGACGTTCTCCGATGGCTCTGTATTGACGGAGTATTTCTATGGCGAATTTGCTCCAATCAACTGCTCCCATCTCTTTAGTAATTTTTGGGGCAAGAGTTGCACCTGCAAGAGGTTGAGCGCTCGGACGAACTGCCTTGGAAATTTGGTGAATGACTTCCAGGACATGTTGGCCGGCGTCTTTGCTGAGACGATCAAGGACCTCGCCGGTTGTCTCTTCTTCACCTAGAGGCGATGGAACCTTCAAATAGATAGGCCCGGTATCCATGCCTTTATCCAGTTTGAATATGGTGATTCCGGTTTCTTCATCGCCGTTCCAGATTGCCCATTGGACAGGCGCCGCGCCTCGATATTTCGGTAAGAGCGAAAAATGGACATTCAGCCAGCCGAAGCGTGGTCCGTGGAGTAATTCGACTGGGATCAGTTTTCCGAAGGCAACTGTAATCACAAGTTGGGGTTGGGCCGCAAGTAAATGTTTATTGAGTTCGGAGTTATCGGATGGTTTTGCAAGGGGCAAATCATGCTCGCCCGCCCATTGCGCTAATTCATTAGCCACTAAAACCTGACCTCGGCCGGTTTTACGGTCGGGGTTGGAAATCACAGAGACCAAATTGTGGTCGGATTCCAAAATTGCGTTGATTACTGGAACGCTGACCAAAGAGGATGACGCTACGGAAATATTCACTGCGGGTTACAGCCCCAATCCCATGGTGTCATGAGGAGAGATTTTAAAAAGCGGGACGGTCCCTGATTCTTCGGCTAAGCCAAACCATTCTGAGTTTCTGATCTCTTTCATCGCCTTTTTTCGATCTGATTTGCTAAGACGATCGATAAAGAGGACGCCGTCGAGATGGTCATTTTCATGCTGCAAGCACCTAGCCATCAGCTCGGTACCTTCGATTGTGACTGGTTCTCCGTACATGTTAAATCCTTTGGCCACCGTACCCATGGCTCGAGGGGTCTCGTACAGCATGCCGGGAAAGGAGAGGCAGCCTTCGTCGCCTTCCTGCATTTCATCAGTAAGGTCCAAGATAGGGTTAATCAAATGTCCGACTTGATCGTCAATGTCCCAGACAAATACCCGAAGCGAGACTCCGATTTGGGGAGCGGCTAGGCCAGCGCCGGGGGCTTCATGCATGGTTTCGATCAGATCTTCAACCAAAATTCTTAATTCCTTGTCAAAGGTATCAACCGGGGTGGCGGGAGTCGTCAATACGGGATCGCCAAAAAAGCGGATTGGTTGAATTGCCATGAGGTAATTCTAATAGGAGTCTGGGGACGTTAAATCGCGTACGGGTCTATGCGCACGGATAGTGGCGCTAGCGCCTTAATACTGCGCAATCGGCGCAAATCTAGTAAAAAATCGGAGAGATTTTGCCCTTGGGTGACCTCTGCTCGCAATATAAGTTTGGAAGTCTCCCCCTCTGTTGGAATCGGACCCAAAATTTCGAATCTTTCTTCCTCGTGAAGAAGTTGGAAGAGTCGAGAGATCTCCCCCTGTGGTCCTTGAATAGTAGCCATTCGATAGAACGGCGGGAATCTAACTTCTTGGCGCTGAGACAAGGCTCGTTCAATGTACAACTCGAAGTTCCGAGACGATATCGCTTGAGCCACCGGATGAGCGCCCTCTAATGAAAGAAATATCTCGCCATCATCTTTCACCAAACTAGAAGCTCGCAACCAACGAGAAAGTGCAATCTCATCCGAACGCAATTCGACTCGGTTGAAATTCAATTCTCCGTCTAAGAATACGCCGGCTGCATATTCACCATCTGGCTCGCAGCCTAAGGTTGCTACTGACAGCACCCGACCTTCTGGTTTGATATCAATGCGATGAGCGGAGGTTGATGAGATGACTTGCACTCCGGGAAAAGCCTTTCCTAACTCTTGGGCGATCCGACCCGCCCCGCGACCTACCATTCGGATCTTGGACTCTCCACACCAGGTGCAACTCCAATTGAGATAATTCTTGGAGCAAAGCGAGCAACTGGATGCCTTTCCCGGAGCATCAATGTGGAGTTTTCCACCACAAGTGCAGAGCGCGGTGTTCCGACATTTTTGGCAGAGAAAACCATTTATGTAACCTGGGGTTGAAGTTGTGACTAGGACTGAGCCAAAACGCAAACCGTCATGGATTGTCTGTGAGTAGCTCCGATGACCGCCATCGAAAGTAATTCGCGGACGGATTCGCCTTTGCGGTACAACGGCCTGCATCCATCCGGTCGATACCAATCTGGAAATTTCCAATGCAGGAAAATAGGAAACGAAGATTAGTGAATACTCCGCTGCTCGAAGCAGGGCAACGTCACGAACATTCCAGCCAGGGGCGCGCTTGTCATACATAGACTCGTCTAAGTCATCTAAGACGATTATCGAGGAGCCTTTGGGCAAGCTGGTAAATATGGAGCTGCGCGTCCCTAAAATCAAAGTGGGTGATTCGAGATTAGCAATGAGAAAATTAAGATATCTCTGACTTTTACTTTGATGAGTGCCGAGAATGAGTGGAACTATCTTGAATCGCTTTTGAATTTCGAGAGAGAGAAGTTCGATATCTTTTTGATCGGGAACAACGATGAGAGTATGCGAAACTTGGCTGCGCAGTTCGAGAATCTGAGTAATGGCTTGATAAGCACTTATTCCAGCGCTGAGTTGGACTGATATTCTCAATAGGGTCTCAGAGCGCAACTTCTCCTTATCTGGATCCGAGAAAATGCTGGTCATTCCTAAATCGTGGATCAGTGACTCTGACGATGTGAGAGTGCGAGGGCTACGTGCACGGAAGGTCCGCTCCGCGGACGCGCTTCGATCTGGCAGCGCCGCAGGGAGAAGCTCTAAGATCGAGGAACCGTATCGGAGGGCTAGCGCGCTCAAGAGCTCCCTCAAAGGTTGAGTGAGTATTGGAAAAGAAGAAATCACACCGTCGAGATATTTAAGTTTTGAAAGGGAATCGGAACCAGGATCGAACTCTCTCCTGTTGACGATGTAACCTTGAACTTCCCTTCCGGAGAAATCTACTTTCACCAGGGTTCCGACAGCGGCGGTGATGGATTCATTTTGTGGCACTAGATAGTCATATGTTCCGTCCAGGTGAAATACGGAATGGAAGACCAGTACCTGCGCAACTGGCGCTTCGGTCGCTATCTCCGGCCTTTGTCTACTTTTTTGGCTTTTTAACCGAAGTGGCTTTACCTGAGCCACGAATATCTAACCTTTTACGGCTTGCTGCAGGGATTCTGCCCGGTCAGTACGTTCCCAGGTAAATTCCGGCAACTCTCGTCCAAAATGACCATAACTGGCTGTGAGCGAATATATGGGGCGCAGTAGGTCCAAATCGCGAATTATTGCCGCTGGACGTAAATCGAAAACGCTATTTATGGCGTCGGAAATCTGTTCTACTGGCACTTTCTCAGTGCCAAAAGTTTCGACAAAGAGGCCAACCGGTTGCGCTTTACCAATTGCATAGGCAATCTGCACTTCACATCGACTTGCTAGACCGCTGGCAACGACATTCTTCGCTACCCAACGCATTGCATATGCGGCAGAACGATCAACTTTGGAGGGATCCTTCCCAGAGAATGCTCCCCCTCCGTGCCTGGCCATTCCGCCGTAGGTATCAACGATTATTTTTCGTCCGGTCAATCCTGCGTCGCCCATTGGCCCGCCAATAACGAAACGTCCGGTCGGATTAATGAGAGTTCGTACTTGTGAGATATCAATATTGAGATCTGCAATCACAGGATTAATGACGAGATTGAGAATGTCTGGGCTGAGGTGCGAATCTAGATCAACTTCCGGAGAATGTTGGGAAGAGATAACGACCGTGTTGAGGGCGACGGCCTTACCATCCTGATATTCAATCGTGACTTGGGTTTTCCCATCGGGGCGAAGGTAAGGAATTGATTCATTCTTTCGCACTAAAGCTAATTGTTGGGAAAGCCGGTGCGCCAATGAGATGGGAAGTGGCATGAGTTCGGCGGTGTCATCACACGCATATCCAAACATGAGCCCCTGGTCTCCAGCGCCTTGAAGATCGAGTGGATCTTGCGATGATGAGACGCGACTTTCAAATGCGGAGTCGACACCTTGGGCGATATCTTGAGACTGCTGACCTATCGAGAGAGATACTCCACACGAGTTTCCATCGAAACCCTTATCCGAGGAGTTGTAACCAATACGCAAAACCGTGTCTCGCACAATGCTCATGACATCGGCATAACCATTTGTGGTGACCTCACCTGCAACATGCACTTGACCGGTCGTAATAAGAGTTTCGACAGCAACACGACTGGAAGTATCTTGGCTGAGAAGTGAATCGAGAATTGCATCGGAAATCTGATCTGCCATCTTGTCTGGATGACCTTCAGTGACGGATTCGGATGTGAAAAGACGTTTACTCATTGACGTAACCTAACTTAAGTGCGACTTCATCGAGAAGTTTGGTGGCCAGCGTTTCCTTCAATTCGTGATGAATGGTGATGGCTCTTCCATCGTTGACGAGAAGCGCGCCATCGGTATATTTTTCGCCAAAAATCGCGCCTTCAGAGACATCGTTTACGTAAAGAATATCTACGCCTTTAGCGGCAAGTTTGATTAAGCCCTTTTCTTGAATGTTGTCACCAGTCTCAGCCGCGAAACCGACAATGACTTGGTCGGCGCGTTTAGTTTTAACAATTGCTCTGAGAAGATCCGGGTTACGTACGAGTTGTATTTCGGTTAAGGATTCCTTGGAAATCTTCTCGTGCGAATTGTGCAAAGGTCTGGCATCTGCCACGGCGGCGCTCATAATGACTACATCAGGTTCACTGCCAAATTGTTGCAGCAAGCTCTCCATTTGTTCGGCGCGTTCGACATGAAAAGTTTCAACACCATCGATATCAGGCAAGGTCACATTGGCGCTAATCATCTTGACCTTGGCCCCACGCTTGGCTGCCTCCCAGGCCAGGGCATAACCTTGTAGCCCTGAGGATCTATTTCCAATGAAGCGAACGGGATCAATAGGCTCTCGGGTGCCGCCCGCGGTAATCACGATAGAGCGTCCCCGCAAATCTGCCTTGGAATGAAGTACGCCGTTAATTTCATCGATAATGCGCGAGCTTTCAGGAAAACGTCCAACCCCCGAATCCTCACCTGTTAACCGACCATCATCTGGGTCCAGGACGATAATGCCGCGCTGGCGCAATGTGGCGACATTGGCCGCAGTTGCAGGGTTGAGCCACATTTGTGGGTGCATCGCAGGTACCAGAATTTTTGGAGCTTCGGAGGCGAGGAAGACGTTGGTTAAGTAATCGTCGGCCCTGCCGCCAGCCAAGCGCGAGAGTAGATCGGCCGTTGTTGGCGCGATGACAATCAAATCGCAATGCGAAGCGGTAGCAATATGCGGCACTTGGTGGACGTTGTTCCATAACTCGGTCTGTACGGGTCTACCGGAAAGAGCTTCCCAGGTCGCTGAGCCAACGAAGTTTAGGCTGGCCACGGTAGGAATTACCGTGACGAGAAAGCCCCGATCTTTGAGTCGACGTAGTAAATCGCATGCCTTGTATGCGGCAATCCCCGCGCCAACGCCGAGAACGATCTCTCGACCACGCGGATAGGACTCGATCAAGTCAGTTCTCGAGAGAATCGAGTGTTAAGCGACCTCTGGAGCCTTAGGTTCCAGATTTTCAATAGTAAGTAAACCTTCGTTGATTTCACGAAGTGCAATCGAGAGTGGCTTCTCATGGACGTAAGTGTCAACCAAAGGTCCGACATATTCCAGAAGGCCTTCGCCCAATTGAGAGTAATAAGCGTTGATCTGGCGGGCGCGCTTTGCAGCGTACAGAACCAGGCTGTACTTGGAGCCGGCCTTATCTAAGAGTTCATCGATCGGTGGATTAGTAATGCCATCCATTGTTGTCATCGAAAAGCTCCTCTTTTTGGGTCCATTAGTGATAATTCATTGCCGAAAGTGCAGGTTACGATCCTTACGAGCCTAGACCGATCAACTGATCAATGAGCAGTCGCCAAGGATACCAGTTGCTCGAGTACCTGCTCGACCTGATGATTTACCAAATTATGGTCGAATTCGTTGGCAGCGGCCATTTCAGCCTCGGCCAGGGCCAAGCGAGCAGCTTGTCGCTCGGGGGTGTCAGTCCCCCGTTGCTGGAGTCTGGCAGCTAATTCTTCCCACGAAGGAGGAGAGATGAAGACCATTAGGGCCGAAGGGTCGGCCAGACGGACTTGCCTAGCTCCTTCAATTTCGATCTCTAGCAAGACGTGTTTGCCTAATTCGCGCCAGGATTCAATGGGAGCTTTGGGGGTGCCGTAACGGGCACCGGCAAATGTGGCCCATTCGAGGAACTCCCCTGCAGCCACCATGCGATCGAAGTTCTCTTCAGTTAAGAAAAAGTAATCGACCCCATCTTTTTCATTGTGCCGAGGTGCCCGTGTGGTGGCGGAAATACTTATCCAAAAACGGGGATCGGCCCTCAGAGCCGAAGTTATGGTGCTTTTGCCCACTCCGCCCGGACCAGACATCACAACCAGAGCGCCTTTGGGGGAATCGATCTTGCTCAAAGAGAGCTCCTTTCGCAGAGCCGCAAGTTGGTGCTTCCCTAGGCCGCCGATTCTACGCGAAAAGGAAATCCCAGCTCTCTCCATAATTGCATCGGCACGAATTGCACCTACGCCGGGCACGGCTTTGAGAAGTTCGTGAACCTTCATGCGTTGGATGGATGGTTTGGGATCCCACAAAGCCGAAAAGAATGAAACTTCTCCGTGCGCAAGCGCGACTTTCACGTGGGCACGCTCTCTTCGAGCATTTACCGCCGCTTGTCGGGCGCGAGCCTGGTCGTCAGGGCTGCGCCGAGGGGGCGATGGTGGATTCATTTACAGTAAAACAATCTCAAGAAATAAGCGGTTCTAGTATGCGCGCAGCGGCTTCTCTCATAGCTTGCCCCGAAGTCGCCCAATGAGATGTGATGGGACGGCCGATAACGAGAAAGTTGGCACCTGATTCCACGGCTTCCAACGGAGTCATCGTGCGTTTTTGATCATCTGTCGAACTTTCCGATGGACGCACTCCTGGCGTAATCAACCAGATGTGTGGTGGAACGACTTCACGAATCGCCGAAACCTCTAGAGGTGAACAAACTATGGAAGTTGCCCCAGCTGAAACCGCCAGTTGAGCGAGCCTCACTGCGCTTTTTACGCTGGAGCCCGAAAAACCAACCTCATGGAGATCCTCTTCAGATAACGACGTCAAAATCGTAACTGCAGTGATGGATACTTCGGGCGCGGCCGCAACAGCCGCGGCAACCATGGCTCGGCCGCCACTGGCATGAACCGTTAAAAACTTTGGCGCGATATCCAAAATGGAAGAAGTTGCTCCGGAGACAGTATTTGGAATGTCATGAAGTTTTAAATCGAGAAAGAGCTGGAAGTCTCCAGCCTCTCGAAGCGAAGTTATGCCGTGGCGCCCAAATTTGAGAAAAAACTCGAGGCCAATTTTGTAGACACCAATGGAATCGTGCGTGAACTCGATCCAAGATTTAGCAGTGTCGAGATCGTCGGTATCAAGGGCCAATATCAGGGGTGAAGACATCTATATCTCATCTCTATGAACATACCCAACGGCTTCGGAAAATGATGCAAACCCGCGCTCAACGAGCAACGATTCAAGTTCGTTCTTAATATCCATAGCAGCCCTCGGATTACCAAATGTGGCCGTTCCCACTGAAATCCCAGATGCACCAGCCAGTACAAGTTCAAGAGCGTCGCGTCCGTTGGATACGCCACCCATTCCCAAGATGACTGCATCTGGAATTCGAGAACGAACTTGATAGATCGCGCGTACAGCAACAGGTCGAATTGCCGGACCCGAAAGCCCGCCCGTCTTACCAGCCAACTTAGGTCGCATAGTGTTGAGATCGATAACCATTCCCAGCAAAGTGTTGATGAGGGCAAATGCATCTGCTCCGGCGCTCACGCAAACTTCGGCGATGGCTGCAATATCAGTAACGTCAGGCGAGAGTTTGGCAATGATAGGTAGGGCAGGATTCAAATTTCGTTTCACGGCAGAAATAGCAGCGTGGGCCGTGACCGGATCGCAAGAGAAAACTTGGCCACGGTTTTCCACGTTAGGACACGAAATATTTACCTCAACAGCACTGATTCCGGCAACGCCATTTAAGCGTTGGGAGAGGATTGCGTAATCTTCAACGGTTTCTCCCGCGATACTCACGACAATGTCTGCGCCTTGATCGACTAGCCAAGGAATATCTTTTTCGAGAAAGAGATCTATGCCTGGACCTTGGAGCCCAATTGAGTTGAGCATGCCGCTAGGAGTCTCTGCCATGCGAGGAGTTGCGCGCCCGGAACGGGGCTTGAGCATGATCGATTTAGTAACTACGGCACCTAAATCGCTGAGCGGAAAAAATTGCGAAAGCTCTTTTCCTGATCCGGCACATCCACTAGCCGTGAAGATGGGATTTTTAAAAGATGCATGCGCGAGTGATGTGCTGTAATCGAAACTCATCACTTACCCCAAGTTCCTTCTGGAATTAGACCCTTTGAATTCCAAATGACCTTTTCGCCATCCACCACGGGACCCTTGATGCACGAACGTTCCATGCGCGCTACTCCATCGTCTCCTTTGATGGGAAGAACACACGTCATGCACACACCAATCCCGCAGGCCATGGACTCCTCAACGGCGCACTGATGGAGCAGATCGTGTTGCTGGGCAATCTCTGAAATTGCCTCCAACATACCCATAGGCCCGCACGAGTAGATGATTTCAATTTGGTTCTCTTCAATAAGTTTTGGAAGGAAGTCGCTTACTTTTCCGTGAAACCCAGCGCTTCCGTCATCTGTGGTGATGGTCAGTGAATTAACCGAGCGCTTTCCTTCTATCGGAGCATAGATTTTTCCGGCACTTGAGGCGCCCAAGACCATATCAACTCTGCATCCTCGAGATTTTAAAACTTCGGCAAGCCCAAAGAGCGGCGCTGATCCATATCCCCCGCCTACTAAAAGTGCTCGAACGGGTTCGGTGGGAATTCCAAAGGCAGTGCCCAGTGGACCCGTCAGCGAAACTTTAGAATGAACGGGAAGACCTGTTAACCATCTACTTCCGCCACCATGTGGTGCAACTACGAGTTCAATGACTCCACCACTTGCGCCGCGGTCCATGGAGCGATGGATCGCAAAAGCTCGACGAAGTACCATAGAACTGTTCTCGCCACCAACAGAGATAGCAACGAAGTTCCCAGGCCGAGCGTGTGCAGCAATGGCACCTACTTCGAAAACGATGTGATGGTAGGCGCCAACTTTTTTGTTGCTGATGATTTCAGCGGCGACTGTGGTTGCAAATCGGTTAATCATTCCTGCAACCATTCTTGGATGGATTCTATGGAGTAGTCATGCGACTGGAGTTCTGCGATACCTGCAACAGCAGCCTTGAAACCAGCAATAGTTGTGATGCAAGGAATAGAACGTTGAATCGCGGCAGTACGAATTAACCATCCATCTTGTCGAGTTCCGCGACCTAATGGTGTATTGATGACGAGATCGACGGAGCCATCATTAATGATTTCAACGGCGGTGCGAGATTCTCCCGAACCCTCGGAATGTTTGCGAACTTGAGATGAAGATATTCCGTGCGAAAGTAGGAAGTCGTGAGTACCTGCAGTCGTAAACAGAGTAAATCCCAGCGCTTTAAGTTCTCGGGCAGGATCAAGCGCCGTCTCTTTATCTCGGTTGGAAAGAGAGAGAAAGACCGAGCCAGTCCTCGGGAGTGCTCCAAACGCTGCAGCTTGACTCTTGGCATATGCCTCGCCGAAGGTGTGAGAGATTCCCATAACTTCCCCGGTCGAACGCATTTCGGGCCCTAAAACTGAGTCCACACCCATCCCGTCGGTACGTCGGAAGCGATTCCATGGCAACACTGCCTCTTTGACCGAAATTCCATGCGCAACTCCATCTCCGCTTGCGGGGAGAAGCGACATCGTGCGCAATTGTGGGATCAAAACTCCAGTGGAGATGAGTGCAGCCGC
>CANCSL010000028.1 GCA_947380835.1 Actinomycetota bacterium
GATCGATTTGACCTTATTTAGGTAAGATTTTCGGCATGAACAAGCGAGTCGATGTCTATATCAAGAATGAGACTAAGTGGCAGGCCGAGTTCAAAGCCTTACGTGAACTCGCCTTGGCCTCTGGACTTACTGAGGATATGAAGTGGGGACAACCCTGCTATACGCTCAATAATAAGAATGTCTTCTTGATCCATGGGTTCAAGGATTATTGCGCATTGCTCTTCATGAAAGGCGCTCTACTTAAAGACCCAAAAGGAATACTCATTCAGCAAACGGCAAATGTTCAATCCGCACGGCAAATTAGATTTGTGAACTTGCAGGAGATCACAAAAAAGAGATCGACCTTGAAGGCATACATTTCGGAGGCGATTAAAATTGAAGAGCTTGGATTGGAAGTTCCAGTAAAGAAAGCCTCAGAGTTTGAAGTACCCAAGGAAATTTTAGCCAAACTCAAAAAGACCACCGGGCTTCTTCCAGCATTTAAGAAATTAACCCCGGGCCGTCAACGAGCCTGGGTTCTGCATTTTTCCGCGGCTAAGCAAGAGAAGACTTTAGATTCCAGAATCGAAAAAGCTGCACCAGCAATCTTGGCCGGAAAAGGCTTGAACGAGTAGAAACTTTTATTCTTTCTCGACTTCGAAGATCATAAGCGGTGTTTTCCATAGCGAAGTGCTGGCCACCTGTCGTCCGGCCTGAGCATGAGCATTCTCAATCGACTTTCGAACCGCCCGTCGACTAAATTTGAAGAGCAATACAGCACCTGGCAACTCGACTAGCACGGCAGTAGCTAATGCGATTTTGAAATCATTTCCGGCGTTGGATGTGATGACGTCAAACCAAGAATCAACAATAAGGAACGTGGCCGAAACCATGGCACCAGGAATTGCCACTTGTCGTTTCTTCCAGAGCGCCCAACTTGTGGAGATCAAAGTGGCGAGCATTCCAATATCAAATCCCACCCAAGCCACATCCCAGTGTGACGCCCTATAGGTCGTGGGAAGAGCAATCAATAAGTACAAGATCCACCCGAAGAGAATGATTGACGCTGAAAGCAGCAAAAGGCTGCTCAGGATATGAGGAGATTTCTTGGCCATCGCGAGTCTTAGCCTCAGTTCTATCAAAGGGGGGTAGTTGCTTAAAGCGTATTGTTTTACTATACCCCTAGGGGTATAGTTTCCTGCGGAGTCTGGAGCTTGGACCCCTCGAGAGGATGAAAATGGCACGGATTGTGATTCTTGGCGCGGGTGTAGCGGGTCATACAGCAGCGCTACACGCGCAACGGACGTTGGGTAAGAAGAACGAAATAATCGTCATATCCCCGAATTCAAAGTACAACTGGATCCCATCAAATATCTGGGTCGGAGTTGGCAAGATGAATTCGGAACAGGTGACTTTTCCGCTAGCGCCGGTGTACAAACGAAAAGGGATCACGTTCCACCAAGCACTTGCCCAAAGCATTTTTCCTGAAGGTGATTCCGAGAGCTCCGACGGGTTCGTTCAGGTTCTGTACACAGATCCACAACGTTCGGGTGAAGTCGGCAAAATTTCTTACGACTTCCTGGTTAATGCCACCGGACCTAAATTAAACTTCGCTGCGACGCCAGGGCTCGGCCCAGATGGTCATACCGTCTCAGTCTGCACTTATGGTCACGCAACCGATGCATCAAAGGCATTTCAGGATTCCATCGCCAAAATGAAGGCAGGTCAGAAACAAGCTTTTGCAATTGGCGTAGGGCATGGGACATGCACCTGTGAAGGGGCCGCCTTCGAATACACCTTCAACGTCGATCATGAGCTTCGTGCCGCTGGCGTGCGCGATCTTGCAGAAATTACCTACATCACTAATGAATACGAGCTAGGTGATTTTGGAGTTGGGGGATTGGTCTTTACCCAACAAGGTTTTCAGACCACGAGCAAGTTATGGACCGAATCGCTCTTTCGCGAGCGAGATATAAAAGCGGTGCTAGGGGCGCATGTGGAAAAGGTAGAGCCCCACCAGGTTCACTATGAATTAGTCGATGGAACTAAAGGAATCTTAGAATTCGACTTCGGAATGCTTTTGCCACCCTTCCGAGGGGTAGATCTCAAGGCTTTTGATCGATCTGGCGCAGATATCTCGGACAAACTCTTCGCCCCTTCCGGATTCATGAAGGTGGACGCTGATTATTCAGGAAAACCATATGAGGAATGGCTGGCCTCAGATTGGCCGAAGACTTATCGCAATCCGTTGTATCCAAATATCTTTGCCGTGGGAATTGCATTTGCCCCACCTCACCAAATATCCAAACCACGAAAATCTCCCAATGGCACTTTGATAGCGCCATCGCCACCTCGCACCGGCATGCCTTCGGGAATAATGGGAAAGCTCGCAACACTGAGCATCGGCGAACTCATAAAGAATGGACCTGACGCCCATGTGGGCAGCGCCTCCATGGCAGATATGGGAGCGGCATGTGTTGCTTCTGCTGGCTCGGGCCTGCGCGCCGGATCGGCTGCATCCATGACAATGTATCCTGTCGTCCCTGACTACATTCAGTATCCGAATACTGGCCGTAGCGGAAAAGACACCTTTGGCGAGATTGGACTTGCTGGGCACTGGATTAAATTGTTACTTCACTACATGTTTATTTATAAGGCTAAAGCCCGCTTCGGCTGGTTTTTGATTCCAGAATAGGAAGCGATGATGGAAAATCCAAATGAAAGTATCGCCCGGGCACCATTGCCTACTGCTGAAACCTTGAAGCAGCGTAAGAGTCTGGTGATGCAATTCTTTAGGTTTTGCGCGATAAATCTGAAAATGATAAAAATGATTCGCAAAGGTCATCACCCACTCGAACGCAAAACACATGGTTGATATCTTGGATTTGCCTGCCGGAAAGATCTGGCGCGAAAAGTTATCTCAGTGGGCGATTCCTCAGGAGATCATTGATAAGGCTCCAGAGAATCCGTGGATACATCCGCCAGTAATGTTTCAAATTCCTAATGACATTGAAGAAAGTCCATCTCACCAACGTGCTCGAGAAGTCATGCCCGAAGGCGGATCAATTCTTGATATTGGATGCGGGGGTGGGATCGCCGCTTTTGCCGTAGTACCTCCGGCCTCTCTAGTTATCGGCGTTGATCATCAGCCAGAGATGCTGGATATGTTTGCCCAGAATGCTTCAGAACGCGGTGTTGCTAGCCAAACGTTCGCAGGTTTCTGGCCAGATGTGGCGAGTGAAGTTCCTGTTGCTGATGTAGTTACCGCTCACCACGTGGTCTACAACGTGGCAAATATTGAGGATTTTATTCTCGAGGCCCAATCTCATGCCTTGAAACGAGTTGTTATTGAGATGCCACAGCATCATCCGCTCAAAACCGCATCTCCATTATGGAAACATTTTTGGAATCTCGATCGACCAATTGCGCCGACGACTGATGAATTCATGGAAGTGCTCTCCGGGCTTGGCATCAAAGCTCACCGCGAACTTTGGGAAGGTCAAACTCGACAAGAGGCAAACATCGAACAGCAGGCACATTTCTCGCGAATCCGTTTGTGCTTGCCGGCTGATCGAGAGTCTGAAGTTTTGGAATTTCTAAAAATCCAACCCAAAATCCCGATGCGCGAACTGGCAACGATTTGGTGGGACGTTATTTAAGTTCTTTGCCCTCAAATCTTTCAAAGCACCAAAGATCAATTTCGTCCAAGGTGATTGGTGCATATCCCTTCGACTCCAATGCATCTAGCAACTGAGCCCTGTGTTCTGTTGCGTGATAGATCGCCTCTGCCAAAATAGTCGAACGTAAGTTCTGCCAAGAGTCGTTTCCTTCAGTAATGGTTAAGGGGACATCTGGTAGATCGGCCTGAGTAGCCACATCGGCATCGAGCTTGGCCAGTGTTATCGCGATACTTGCTACCTCGTTCATGGACTTTGGCAGCGAGACTTTGCTCCAACGTTCACCCATTAAACAAAATCGGTACCACTCGGCACCATCAACGATGTGCTGCAAGATCCGCCCTGCCGTCCATTCGGGATTGACGCTGAATGCTTCCAGGGCCTCATCGGGCAATTTTTGAACGGCTTGATAGACCATCTGGTTAGCCCAGGACATATGTCGGAAGAGTCGATGAGTAGTGGAAGACATGGCGTAACCCTAAAACCTAATGGGTTTGATTCACATTCAAAAGCGGAGGTTTTATGCTTAAGAAATGGAGAAATACCCAGTCGCCGTAGCAAATTACTATAAAAGCGCGTCAGATCCCCATAAGACGATTCTCATAGAAATGCGCAAACGGGTCCTCGAAGTTATCCCGGGCGCCGATGAAATAATCAAATATGGGATGCCTACCTTTGTGGTTAACGGTGAACCCATCGCCGGGTTAATGGTTCATACCAAGCACGTGGGCTATTACCCATACAGTGGATCGATCTTGGAAAAACTTCCTCATCTCTCGGCAAAGTACAAGACGACGAAGGGGGCGCTCCATATTCCCTTGGATAGACCACTTTTGAAAAGCGAAGTGAAACAACTTATTAAAGCGCGACTTGCCCTCAAATAGCCTAGAGATTAGGGAATGCCGAATGCAGGCCAGAAATAATGGTAGACACGGCGATAGCTAGAAGTAGAAGTCCAAAAATGCGAGTTACAACCATCAAGCCTTGCTCTCCCAATAATCTTTCAATGGGTTCTGCCAGCAGAAGAATTAATCCGGTCAATAATGCCAAGATCAAAATAATGACAACGTCGGCGATACGAACGACGCCCACATCCGTGTTGCCAATTGCAATTACAGTAGCAATAGCCCCAGGTCCAGCCATCATGGGAATGGCAAGTGGAACTACAGCTGCGCCAGAAGTTGATGGCTCAATTGTCAGCCCTTTCCGACCCATAACCATGCTCCAGGCAATAGCGCCAATTATCAATGCTCCGGCTATTCGGAATGCATCCATGCGGATACTCATAAGTTTGAGGATGACATCTCCGACAAAGTAAGCAATAAATAAGGTGATGCCTGATACGAGAGCAGTCTTCAAGGCTGTGACGCGACGTTGTTCGTGGGAAGAGCCTCTGGTGAGGTTAAGAAATACCGGAATTGAAGTGATTGGACTTACTACTGCAAATAGCGCGACAAGAGTGGTGACATCGCTGTTGAGTTTCACACCAAAAGCATCCCACAAATACTCTAGAGTTATTACGAATCTCAACGGCGAATGGACGGGATCGAAAATGAAGGTAATAGATCTGGTGTGCAAAATGGAGATAGAGAGTACGACTGCTGCGGATACGTACGAGTACCAGGGCAAGATTTATTACTTCTGTATGACGGGCTGCAAGACTGCATTTGCCTCTGATCCGGGCAGATTTCTCCCTAAAAAGAAGGTTTTTAGTTTCTTCAAAAAGGGATAGTGGCGGTATTTGACATACCCCTAGGGGTATAAGTACCTTTACTCCATTGGTAAGGATTGCTAATGGAGGAGGGTTTGATGGCTACGAAAAAAGTCGCTCACGTACTTACGGACGAAGAGCAAATTATCGCTATTTCCAAGCGTATTAAGCGCGCCCAAGGGCAACTCGGCGCCGTGGCCCGGATGCTAGAAGAGGGTCGCAACTGCGAGGAAATCGTCACCCAGATGTCGGCAGTAAGTAAGGCCGTAAACACTGCCGCTTTCACGCTGATTTCTTCCAGCCTCAAAGAGTGTCTCGTTGCCGATAAATCAGATGCTGATGCAGTTACTGCACAGCTCCAAAAACTATTTTTGAGTTTGGCATAATCATGAAATCGAAGAAAATTATCTCGGCTCTTGCCATCGCTGCAGTCGCTGTGTTTGGACTTTCTGCTTGTGGGTCGTCTACTTCGGTCACAAATCTCACTTCCAATGATTTTGCGACCAAAATTGCCGATCAGAACGTGGTTGTTCTGGACGTTCGAACTCCTGCAGAGTTTTCCGCCGGCCATATCGATCGCGCAATCAACATCGACGTAGATGCCAGCACGTTTACCAGCGAAATCGCAAAATTAGATAAGAGCAAGACTTACGCAGTTTATTGCCACAGTGGACGACGCTCCGGAATCGCAACCGCTCAAATGGCCAAATCAGGCTTTAGCCACATCTTCAATCTCACTAACGGAATGTCTGATTGGCTAGCGACCGGACATCAGATTGGGATGAACTAATGAAGCGCATTGTAATTATCGGGGGAGTTGCCGGTGGTATGTCTGCAGCCACTCGAATGCGTCGCTTGGATGCATCTGCGGAAATAATCGTCCTCGAGAAAAGTGGACATGTTTCTTACGCAAATTGTGGACTTCCATACTTTGTCGGTGGTGTCATTGAAAATGAAAATGATCTTTTGCTCCAGACGCCCGAAAGCCTTCATGCCCGTTTTCGCCTCGATGTCCGAGTGCGTAGTGAGGCGTTAGCAATCGATGCAGCTCGCAATATTGTGCTGGTCAAGGATCTCAACTCGTCGGATGAATACGAACTGCATTTCGATAAGTTGGTTCTCAGCCCAGGTGCGAGCCCGATCGTCCCACCGATTCCTGGGATTGATCGTGCCTTCACCCTTCGAACCGTAGAAGATGTCGAACTCATCGTCGGTGCCGTAGATGCCGCGCCTAAAAGTGCGGTTGTCATCGGTGGCGGCTTTATCGGGGTAGAGATCGCCGAGAATCTGGTCCACCGCGGAATCAGCACCTATTTAATCGAAGCCACTCACCAGGTTTTGGCACCACTTGATCCTGAAATGGCCAGCTTTGTTCACGCCGAAATGACCATGAATAAGGTCAACTTATTTTTAGGTAGCGCAGTTATCTCAGTCACTGATGACGAAGTGATGCTCTCCGATGGCACCGCGATTCCAGCGCAATTAGTCGTTATGGCTATTGGAGTTCGACCAGATACAAAATTGGCGAAAGCGGCCGGACTTGAGATTGGTGTCCGTGGTGGGATTCAAGTGAATAATTTCCACCAGACTAGTAGTCGCGATATTTATGCAATTGGCGACGCTGCGGAAAAAACAGATGCTTTAGATGGATCCGCAATGCTCGTGCCACTTGCCAACTTAGCCAATCGTCACGGACGAGTTGTAGCCGACCATATTGCTGGAGTCCACACCAGAGATGTTTCAACTTTTGGCACCGCTATTGTGAAGGTATTCGGATTGACCATTGCCACAACTGGTTGGAATGAGAAGCGGTTGGCAGCGGCTGGGCGTAAATTCTTAGCTATCCATAGTCATCCCAATTCCCACGCGGGTTATTACCCGGGGGCCAAGCAAATGAGCATCAAACTCTTGGTCGACCCAAAAACTCAAGAAATTCTAGGCGCCCAAGCGGTTGGTACCGAAGGTGTTGACAAACGAATCGATGTAATTGCCACCGCTATGCGGGGTGGACTCACAGCTCCAGAACTTGCAGATATTGAACTGGCCTATGCGCCACCATTTGGTTCAGCAAAAGATCCAGTAAATATGCTGGGTTACATTTCCGAAAACTTGCTCTCTGGACTCGTTAAAAGTGTGCAGTGGATCGATGTTGAGCACGAAGTTTTGGCTGGCTCAGTATTGCTTGATGTCCGAAGCGCGGGCGAATTTGCAAATGGCTCCATTCCTGGCGCCATTAACATCAACATTGATGAGCTTCGCGAACGCAAAACGGAAATCCCGCAAGGAGAGTTAATCGTTCTCTGCCAAGTGGGTCAGCGTGGTCATTCAGCGACGCTCTTACTCAATGAAATGGGATTTAAAGCGAGAAATCTCGATGGCGGATACCGCACCTGGAGAAATTCTCCAGCCGGTCAAACAGTGTTACAAGTTCAATAGCGAATACGGAGAAATAAAAATGTGCAGCAGAACAACTTGTAGAAAATGCGGCAAACCCTCTTGGAGCGGCTGCGGCAACCACATTGAGATTGCTCTCAAAGGCGTTCCAAAGTCTCAGCGATGCCAGGGTCATGCCAACGATCCAAAAGAGCCGGGAGTTTTCTCTCGTCTTTTCGGAAAGAAGTAAGCCATGTGTAGCCCAGCGATCTGCTCTGCTTGCGGCAAAGTGACGTGGTCTGGCTGTGGCCAGCACATTGAGTCTGCCCTTGCTGGCGTGCCCGAGGACAAGCTATGCAAATGTGACGCCGACCTATCTGGTTGGCTGCCATAAAGAGAGTTGAACAGAAACGGCTGGCCACTCAATGCGGCTAGCCTTTTTTTATGAGTGTTACCCCCCGCATCTATTTCTTGACATAGTCAAAGATTGCGCTCTATTTGCTGAAAAAGTGAGACAGAAGTTAGAAAACTTTCCAAATGAGTGACGAACACCACCTGTAAACCCTTAAACCATCTGACATTCAAACCTGCGAGACAATTGCATCAAAACCCCTATCAGATAATGACAATTGCAATGTGACCTACGATATACAAATTTCCATTCCGTCACGAAATCGCATGTGACACAGGGAATAACCTCACTAGTGCCAGCCCCCATCTAATCCTCCCGTTGAGAAACTCACGGTGACAGGATTTCCCCATAAGTAGCAGATACAACTCATGGAGAGATGGGGAACGACAATGAAAGCAAATACCAAGGCCACAGCAGTAAAGATTTTTATCGCCTTTACGGCGCTTACGGTGGTCAGCGCAAACGTTTCAATAGTAAACGCTGCAACTAAAACAATAGTTTGCTACAAAGGAACAGTTACTAAGAAGGTAACTGCCGCCGCACCAAAATGCCCAACTGGCTATTCCACGACGAAGCCCGTTGTAAAAGTAACCCCTAAGCCAGCCACGACTACTGCCAAGCCAGCTGCTGCTGGTTCAACCGCATTCAGTGGGACATACAAAGGCAAGATCTCAATGCTCTGGAGCGCAAGTGACGTTCAGGCAACTTCTGTAACCGGGGCCGGTACAGGAACAATTTTAGGTCTTGACACATTAAGTGGTTCAGGATCATCAGCACCATCTAGCCAGTGCGATTCTATTAATGGCTCTGGAACTCTTAGCGGTGGCGGAAACACATTGAAAGTCACTTTTGATACTTCATCCAAAGCATGCGGCGCTGAAGGTGCCGCACCAACGCTCGTCAATATCACCGGCACCGCGGTAATAAATGGCGGAACTGGCAAGTATGCGGGTGCCACGGGCACCTTGAAAGTAACCGGCAGTTTTGCAGTTAATTCCACAGAGGCTGGAACCAAGGAGAGCACAGCTCTTACCTTGACTCTCGTCGGAAACATCAGCACGAAGTAATAAGTCAGCTAACACAATGATTACAAACAAGGGAGATCGGAATATGAAAAGAATTATCTCGGGAATAGCAATTGGTGCTATGGCACTAGTTGGTATCTCGGTAGTAGGCGGAACTGCCGCACAGGCAGCTACTCCATCCACATTGGTACTCTCCGGCGGAAGCGCAGTCTTCGGACTCGATCCAGCCGTTATCGTGGGAACTGCCAATAACGCAGGTAAGGTTGCATTCTCTGCGGCCGGCAAAGCAATCGTTGGTTGCGAAGCTGTGGCTACCACAACAGTCGCACCATTCGTTGCTAAGTGCACCTGGTTGCCCGCAGCTTCAGGTCCAACAATCCTGACGGCTTCATTAACACCAACGGATGCAACTGCATATACCCCAATTGATTCCGTGCCATTCACCGTCAAGGTTGGCCTTCCAATTCAGGGCACTGTTTCACCTATCCATATCTCAGTAGATCAGGTTCTTGCTAGCGGTTCCACGGGTGCTCTTGCACCTCGCTTTGGAGTTAGCTGCGCAGTATCTAGCGAATTTATCGTTGGACAGACCATCGTCTGGCGCGTCTATGCCAACAACGAGCAACTTGGTGGAGCCCCAATGGACTCTTCCAATACTGCAAAGGCTTACATCGAGGTTGCTGGTCTCAAAGATCCAATCCCAATGGCCTATGGAAACCACAGTGGCGTTGCCTTCTGGACCGCAGTCCTCAAGACCGGAGCTGCACCTCTCTACAACACCCTAGGAATCATCAACTTCAAGGTCACCATGGTTGCAAAAGATGTAACCAGCATGAAGGTCCCAGCAACCAAGCTTGTTGCCCAACGTGATGCCTCAGGTGCTCGAGTACGCGATGCAAGTGGTGCACAAATCTACGACCGCGTTGCTTACTTCAAGACGGTTTCACTCAACCCAGCACTCAAGGGCGCAACTGCCACCTGGCAGTCCAACTGGACCGCAACATCCCAGTTGACCTTGTACGCACTTCCAGTAGCGAAGTAATACACGTTCCATCTCTCTCAGAGTTAAGGTCGCCAAACGGCGACCTTAACTTGGGGGATAACAACAAATAATTTTTCGGAAAGATAATCGGAGAGAAGAGGCTTTAAAATGAAAATTAGAAACAGCGCGGGAAGGCTGCTTGGTATCGCAGTAGTTGCGATCTTGCCAGTAGCGATTCTTGCCCCAGTTCGTGCAGCAGATACCAACCCGGTCGTCCCTATCAATTTAGTGGCGCCAACAGGTATTCCAAATGTTGCACCCCTACCATTCACAGGCGTGAAGTCAGCGGATTTCACCACGCCAACAACCATGGTCAACCTTGACCAAACAGCACAACAAGGTTTTTACGATGACACTTTCACCATCAGCGGCAAGGCTCTTGCAGCCAGCACGCCTTTGACTCTTACTTGGTCAACATCTGATGGCACGTGGGTGACGGATATCCAACCAAACAGCGTTAATTATCTTGGTATTAAGTACACCAAGTACAACGTAGATATTGCAACGGTTACTACTGACGCTGCTGGAGCCTTCACATACAAAGTCAAAGTTCCTCATGATTTTGGTGGCGTTCATGACATTTATGCAGTATCCAATGGTGTTGCCGTAGCGCATGCTGGATATCAAATTCTTCGCACTTTGACGATCTCGCCAAAGAGCGGTCCAATCGGCACCCCAATCACTATTACTTATACAGGTCTCGGTGCCAGCCTCTACACAGGTGGCGGATCAGTTCACTGGGATAGCAGCTACGCCGGAGAAATGCATGCACTCTGGACTCGCGGAACCGGTCAAGTAGTTATCCGTGCCGCTGGTCCTATCGGAAAACATTATGTCGAAGTTAAAGATGCTTTGACCTTTGCCTATCTCAACATTTTGCAATCGCCAGTTCCTTTTGCAAACGGTGGCATTGTTCCTTTCACAGTCACCAAAGATCCGGGTCCTCAGGCTGCTTCGGTTGTCTACCCAGCAAAAGTTGAACCAACAGTTACTCAACGAACGACCATCAATACCGCTGGTTTGGATCCAAATACCAAGGCGGTTGCAACTCTTTCCACCACTAGCGGTCCCATTCTTACTAAGACCACAGTTAATGTTTCAGGTTTAACTACCACCGGCACCCACCAATTGGTGTGGGCAACTGTTGTTGGCAACCGCGTTAACTGCACCGGTACGTGCTGGGCTTATAGCGGAATCACATTGGGTTCTGCAGATGTCACCAATGGCAGCATCAGCAAGGAAGTTACGATTCCTGACAACCTAGGTGGATGGCACGTTATCCAGGTCAAGCAAGGTGATGTTATCGAAGCTCAAGTTCCGTTCTATGTAAAAGAAAGCATTATGCCTTTCTATGACAAGGCCGGAAAAGTCATCAGCATGGGCCTGGCCAAGGCTGATAATTCAGGGTCCGCTCAAGCCATTGCCACAGGCGGCGCCGGCACACCAACCAATAAATTCAAGGCTGGTGAAGAAATCACCATCAGCATGAAGGGTGTTGGCTGGACTCAACTAGATAACACTTTGGCTGTTTCATACGACAATAGCTATGTTGGTTATGGTTGTGGATTTAACTCCAACGGTTACATGGTTGTTCATATCCGAGCAACAGGAGCCCCAGGAACCCACATCATCGATCTCCATCCATTGCTGTACACACAACAACCATCCTTTGCCAACACACCTTATGGAATGGTTCCGGTTCTTTCTGCAGACCGAGATTTCCCAGGGTTGGCATTGGGTTATCAGATCCCAACCGTCCACTTCGCAATTACCATCGTTAAGTAGGCCGTGGTAACTAAGAGGTAGATATTTGCTAGCTGACTAGCAAGAACGCAAGGAGTTAAGGCCTTGTCTCTCTTTCCTCGAGAGGTGAGGCCTTTACCTTTGCCAGCCTGGCGATGGATTCTGGCAGCCACCAATTCCAACGACCCAACAGAACCATCGTGCTTGGCAGAAGTAGCGCTCTAATAATTGTGGCATCAACCAAGATGCCAATCGCAAGTCCAACGCCAAGTTCCTGCAACCCGGCAAAATGGCCCCAGATGAAGCCACTCAAGGCGCCTACAAGGATTACCGCAGCCGCTGTAACAACTCCACCAGTCTGAGATAAACCTTCTGTGATGGCATCCTCATTGGATTTACCCGCATCTTTTGCCTCTCGCATTCGGGAAACTATGAAAACTTCGTAGTCCATGGAGAGACCAAAGAGCACAGCAAAGAGGAAGACCAAGACCCAGATTTCAATTCGATCAAGTTGGTACAGGCCAAGGAGAGACTTGCCCCAGCCAAAGCGAAAAACAAGCGCAGTCGAACCAAACGCGACTGCAATCGAGAAGAGATCAAGCAAAATCGCCTTGAGCGGCAAGATGATGGAACGAAATCCTCGGAGCAAAATCACGTACGTGAGAAAAAGTATTAAGAGCGCAATCCAAGGAGCGGAATGAAGAATTTGGGAAACGAGATCAATACCTTGGGCGGGAGCTCCGGCCAAATAGAACTTGGTTCCTTCGGGGAAATGTGAGGGATTCAAGAATTTTGTTCTCAAAGTCGTGACTAGCCGATTCGTTTCAGGAGTTCCTAACGTGTGTCGGCCAAAAATGTATAAGCGGACGAATCGACCAGTGGCGTCTACGAACGGCTCACTTTTGTCAGTTGCAACAACAAAGACCTCGGGATCTTTAAGAATGCTTTTGGAAAGGTCAGTGACTTTGGTCTGAACGGCAACAGATTCGGCAGAACCGGCCGTCCCCAAATCGATAATGAGTTGGCTAGGGGTGATGCTGCCCGCACCTGCTTTCCCCGTAATTATCGAGAGCGCCTTTGCGGATTCGAGCGATGCGGGAATGGCTGTCAGCGAACTAGGCGTGACTCGAAGTGAAAGTATTCCCGAGGCGCCAATCAGGAGAACAAGAAGCGCTGAGATAAATGTGGATTTTGGGCGCTTGATTACCGCATGGGCCACGCGACCAAAAAATCCATCCGAGCCTTCCGTATTCTTGATCAATCCGTGGAAGCGATGGGAACGAATTCCTGAATCACCCAAGATTGAAAAGAGTGCCGGCTGCAGAGTTAAAGCAGCGGCCATGGATACCAGCGGGATCAAAATTCCCGCAAGACCAAGTGATCGAACGAAGGGCACGGGAATCAACAGGAGAGTTGCCAAACCAATGGCAACGCTGGCTCCTGAGATTACAACGGTGCGTCCCGCGGTCTCCATCGTGCGAATAATTGCCTTAGAAAAATCGACATCATTGTCTCGGGTTTCGCGGCGCAATCTATGCAACATGAGAAGTGAATAATCGATGGCCAGACCTAGGCCAATCAATTCCACAATATTTGGTACATAAACCACCATCAAGAATTTTTGGGCAAGTAGATACACAAGTCCGATAGCCAGCGAAATGGCGCCGGCCCCGAAGAGGAAAGGAATAAAAATGGACCAACTCAAGCCGAGAAAAAGTAAGAGCAAAACCAGTGCCAGTCCCAAAGCGACAATTTCGCCACGCCGCAGATCGCTTCCCAGGATTGGCGTTACATCACTTTTAATCGCCGGCGGTCCACTGACTAGCGCGTTGGGGAGACCATTCTTCTGCAGGGCGGCTCTCAACTTTGCCGTGTATTGGGCGCCAGAGTTCAGATCGAAACTTGTGCTCACGCTGGCGAAGAGCACCCCACCGAGCGCTTTTACCTGTGCGACTCGAGCTGTTGGAATTTCGGTTACGGCTGCAGCAATCTCGGATTTAAATCGCTCGATTTGCGCTGGCGTTGCATTCTTAAACTTATAAAGAATGGTGAATGAACCCTCAACATTCTCGTGAAATGCTGTTTCAAGTATCTGATCTGCCTGTGCGGATTTGCTGCCAGGGACGTTCAGCGATGTCGTCAAATGTGCGTTGAGATGCGCACCCGCCAAGATGCCTAAGCCAAGAATCCCAAGCCACGAAAAAAAGACCAGCGCTCGGTAGCGGATAACAACTCTCGTCCACCTGGCCAGCATTTCTGAAGTTTAATGGGCAAGGCGCGTTAGAGAGTTCGCGGAGAGGAAAGGTTTAGGCCTCTAGCGTTTCGACAAGTTCAATAAAATATGGATGAAGTGGATCCACGAGATCAAAGTGTCCGCCACCTGCGATCTCTTTAAGACGGATGTTGGAACCTGACTTTAATTGTGTCTGCGCGTACCGGCGAGAGTGATCTATGGGAACTCTGACATCGCTGGTGCCGTGGAAAATGGTCACTGGAATACCAAGAGATCCAGAGAGAGATGGGTCGAGATCAGGATGTTCTTGTGCTGGCTCATGAAGCCAATCCCTAACCGCACCTTCGCCCAGTTCTTCCTTTTCCGTTGCTACTAAGTCTGTGACCGGGGCTAGCGCAATAACTTCTTGAACATTGGGGTGTTCGCCGGCTGTGAGAAGTGCCAACTGCCCTCCGACCGAGAATCCGATCAGAATGAGGGGTTCGGCGACAAGGGCGGCCAGAAGAGTATTGATATCGAAAAGAGTCTCGCCCGGAAGATAGGGCGAACGCCGATACTCCGCCAAAACCACCGACCAACCCAATTTGGCTAAAGCCAGAGCAAGTGGGCGCATATGTTCACGGTCATGCTGCGCTCGCCAATACCCGCCATGGATAAGTACTAAAGTCGCCCGCCCGTCGCTGGAACTTCCGAAGCGCTCGTACATCTGCTCGGGGGCGCTGCCGTAGGAGAGAGAAGTCGACAACATTTCGCGATAATAGCCCCATGAGCGAGTCGAGCAAGAAGTATGCAATCGTCACAGGAGCCAGCAGTGGCATCGGAGCAGCTACAGCCAAGCTGTTGGCCGAAAACGGATATCAGGTCATAGCGGCCGCCCGGCGCATGGAAAAATTAGAAGAGTTAGCTCTGGAAAATTCCAACATTCTGGCGTTCGAATTAGATGTCACCGATCAGGCCAGTGTCGACAGCTTCACCGCCAAAATATCCGACTTTCCCATCTCGATCTTGGTCAATAACGCAGGCGGCGCTTTCGACGCTCTTTCCGTTCAAAATTCCGACCCGCACTCATGGCAAAAGACCTTTGAAGTCAATGTTGTCGGAACTGTGCGGATGGTGAAAGCGATAACGCCGTTGCTGATTCAAAACAATCAGGGGCACATAGTCGTGGTTTCCTCGACAGCCGGTCACGTTGCCTACGAAAATGGTGGCTCCTACGTTGCCGCAAAATTTGCCGAAACTTCGCTGGCACAGACCTTGAGACTTGAACTCAATGGCCTGCCCATTCGCGTTACCGAAATCGCACCAGGAATGGTGAAGACTGAAGAATTCGCAACCAAACGTTTCGAAGGCGATGTCAGTAAGGCCGCAAAGGTTTATGAAGGCGTTGCCGAACCATTAGTTGCCGAAGATATCGCCGAAACCATTAGGTGGTGCGTGATGTTGCCCCATCACATCAACATCGATTCGATGGTCGTTCGCCCAACGGCTCAGGCTGCAAACCACAAGGTGCATCGAGTTCTTTAATTATTTATAAGTCGAATATCTAATTGCCCGTAAGAGCAACCTTGGAAATCGAAGCGGTGGGACTTGCCGCAGTTGATTCGATTAAGCCAGCTGAGACGATATAACGCTTTGGCGCACTTCCAAAAAAGCGGAAGGGGTAGCACGTACTCAA
>CANCSL010000029.1 GCA_947380835.1 Actinomycetota bacterium
GCCGATAACAAGGATTCGATAGCGCCTAAAAGTGCAATTTCAATTCCGGCGATTAACAGAACCGAAAATGAGAGATCGCGAAAATGCGGTGTTGCATAGGCAAATATTTTCGAAGGCAAATTTCCAACACGAGAAACTTTCATCGAAAAAATTTGGCTCACGATTGTGGCGAAAACAATGGCGATAAAACTGGCCGGGATATGTACCTTGATATGCAGGCGATGGGAAAGATGGGGATAAGAGAATTTCACGGCCAGCGTAAAGATCACCAAGGAAATTGCGCCCCAATGCAGACCGGCTGAAAGCGCATGACGTGCAGTATCAATAGCCACCAACAAGGTGTGTGAGCCTTTGGCTTTTTGAAAATCTAAGGCGATAGGTACTTGTTGCAGTCCAATCACCATCGCAATGCCTAATGTGAAACCTTCCATGACTGGCCACGGCGTTTTATTGATGAGATTGCCGGCACGCAATAAACCTGCGGCAATGATGATGGCACCGGCCACAATTCCTAAGGGAGCGAGTGAGGTGATTCCGTACTTGGCGACGATGGGAACAAGGACAACGGTCATGGCACCTGTTGGACCACTAACCTGAAAACGAGAGCCGCCAAATACAGCGGCAACTAACCCCGCGAATATGGCGGTAATGAGACCTGCTTGAGCGCCAGCACCAGTTGTGATGCCGAAGGCAAGAGCTAAAGGAAGGGCAACGATTCCAACGGTAATTCCAGAGATGAGATCGCGGCGCCAGTTCTGCCTAAGCCCTGAATAATCCTGGGAGTTTGGAAGCAGATGCGAGAGAGCCGACATGATGGTGGCACCGTACTCCTTGAACCTCACAACCTTCATCACATTTATGTAGATTGACCCTGTGAATCCGACGCCAAAAACTTTGCACATTGTCTTAAACGGGGTGGTTGAGGATTCGCGAGTCCTCAAATGCGCTTGGTCGCTGGGAAATGCCGGCTGGGAAGTCCTTGTGTGTGGTTCCACACCTCATGCGCATGCCGATAGCCTCATGATTGGTTATGCCACAGTCACCCGATCGCCCATCAAGATAGTGGTCAAGCAACAGACGGCGCTGCGCGTGGCTCGCAAACTCCGCTATTACAAGCGTCGTTTTGAAGAAGAATTCTTGCCCGAGAAGAAGCCGATGATTCCCAATTTACGTAAAGGTGTTTCTGAAATTCTGCCCCAAGCATTGGCTTTCAAGCCCGATGTTATTCACGCGCATGATTACACAGCGCTTCCTATCGCCGGTGCCGTCGCTGCGAAGTTGCGGGAAAAAGGTCTCAAAGTCGCCTTGGTATACGACGCCCACGAATATGTGCCCGGGGTCGCACACCTGCGAAAGCCATTGATGAAGCTCTACTCCGATTCCGAACGTACTTATTCCCAAAATGCCGATGCCATTCTTTCGGTCAGTGAAGGCATGTCAGATTTATTAGTGCCACATCTTCAGATTTCCACTCGTCCAGAGATCGTGGCAAATGATCCACTGGTAGAAGGTCAACAAGTTTCACACCGGAATTTGCGTCACGATTGCAAAATTGATGATGATGTACCGCTGTTGGTGTACTCGGGAGCCGTGGCTCCCCAGCGCGGTATTGCTACGGCTTTGGCAGGTTTGCGCAAACTTCCAGGCGTCCATTTGGCGTTGATTGCCAATCCCACCAATCAAACAGTCCTCAATTTGCAAAGTGAGTTCAGCGACCTCAGCGATCGCTTCCACGTTCAGCCTTACGTACCCAATTCTGAACTCGTCTCCTACCTCAGTACCGCCGATATTGGATTGATTCCTATCCACCATCGGCTCAATCATGAAATTTCGTTGATCACCAAATTCGGTGAATATATGCAGGCGCTGCTTCCGATTATTGTCAGCGACGTCAAAACTATGGCGGCTGAAGTTCGCAGATTAGGAAATGGTGAAGTTTTCGTAGCAGAAGATGTGGACGATTTTGTTCGCGCCACTGAAAGCGTGTTGGCAAATCCCAAGAAGTATCGATCTGTCTACACGCCAGAAATTTTGGCCGAGCGCAGTTGGGAACGCCAAGCCGAACACTTGTTATCGGTCTATAACCGCATTGCCGATGCCGCACCAGTTGCACGCGAACATCGACCCTTTATCTTGGGCGAGCCAGTCCGAATTTAATTTAAGCCGGGGCTCCGATGACGCGGAAGGCAACGCCTGCGAAGTTAGCTTTGTTCAATGAACGACGGCCATCGACAACAGCTGACACACCTGGGAAATCCTTTTCGGTTAACGTCTTATATTCGGCATGATCGGCTTGCAGGATCATGCCATCGACCGTCGTGCCCAGTGAATAAGGAGTGAATCCCAACCGAATGATTTCAGCATCTGAATACATGGGATCGTGAACCAATACCGTCGCACCTTGGGCTTTTAACGCTTCGACTGTTGGGAAGACACCAGAGAAGGCAGATTCTTTGACGCCGCCACGATAAGAAATTCCCAGAACGGCAACAACCTTTCCGCTCACCGAACCCAGTAGAGATGCCAATATCGAGACCGCATGAGCTGGCATACCCGCATTGGCTTCTCGTGCAGATCGAACGACTGTGGCTGCCGGATCGTTCCACAAATAAAAGCGGGGATAAATAGGAATGCAATGTCCACCAACGGCAATGCCAGGTTGGTGAATATGGCTATACGGCTGAGAGTTAGATGCAGCAATTACTTTGGCGATATCAATATTTGCCGTCTCTGCGAAAATAGCGAATTGGTTGGCAAGAGCGATATTGACGTCGCGATAAGTGGTCTCGGCCAGCTTTGCCATTTCGCTGGCTTCGCAGGTGAGCAAGTCCCAAACGCCATTTGCTTGAGCTAGATCTGGTCGGTCATCGAAATCCAGAACGGCTTTGTAGAAATCGACGCCAGCGGCCGTGCTGGATTCATTGATGCCACCGACCAGCTTTGGATATTTACGTAAATCTGCAAAGACGCGACCTGTTAGGACGCGCTCGGGAGAGAAGATGAGATGAAAGTCCACGCCGGCTTTAAGTCCAGAGCCAGCTTCAAGCGCTGGGGCGAAACGATTTCGGGTTGTTCCAACAGGAAGAGTGGTTTCGTAAGAAACTAAAGTTCCGGGCTTGAGTCCGGCAGCGATCTTTGCGGTGGCATCATCCATCCAACCAAAATCTGGAACACCATCGTTATCAACAAAGAGTGGAACGACAACAACTACTGCATCAGCTTCGGCGACAGCAGCGGTGGTATCAGTGGTCGCGCGCAAATGCCCGCTGGGAACAACTTCGCGCAGGTAATCGGCTAGATGAGCCTCGCCTGGAAATGGTTCAGTCGCAGCATTCACTAAATCAACAGTCTGTTGGTTGACGTCGCAGCCAATGACATGGTGACCTTTTTTAGCGAATTGAACTGCAAGGGGCAAACCGATTTTTCCTAGAGCAACGACGGCGATCTTCATAGCGAGATAACTTCCTTACGTTTAGCGCTTTCCAACATTGCCTCGGCAACGGCAACAGTGGCTAATCCTTGTTCCATGGTGACAATCTTTTCGGTGGCGCCGGGCAAGCCTAAGACGGCGTCACGGAAGGCTTCGTGTTCGGTGCGTAGCGGTTCTGGTTTAGAAATGGCATAGCGAACCACATCGCCTTCGCTAACACCGCGGAAGGCTGCGACTGAATCCCATTCGGTTGCAACAGATGCGTTGGCGTAGAAGGTGAGGTCGGCAGTCAAGGTATCGGCGACCAAAGTGCCGCGCTCGCCAGTGACCATCGTGAGCCGCTCTTTAAAGGGGGTCAACCAGTTCACGAGGTGGTTAGTAATAATTCCATTGCTCAGTTGGCCGACAGCGGCAACCATATCTTCATGCGCGCGTCCAGATTTATGAGCAGTCTGCGCTGAAACGCTCACGAAGGAGGCGCGGGAAACCCAAGCAGTGAGATCGATATCGTGCGTTGCTAAATCTTTGACGACGCCGACATCGGCAATACGTGCAGGAAAGGGACCTTGGCGGCGCGTGATGATCTGGTAGACCTCGCCCAAATCTCCGGCATCTAACTTCTTGCGCAGGGTTTGCAGCGCAGGGTTGTATCGCTCGATATGTCCGACGGCACCAACAAGACCACGTGATGCAAAAGCTTCGGTGATGCGCTTGGCAGCAGGAGTATCAACAGCGAGAGGTTTCTCAATTAACGCGTGAATGCCTGCCTCGGCCAGTGCCAACGCAAGTTCTTCGTGGAATGCGGTAGGAGCTGCGACCATCGCATAGTCGACGCCAACCTTTATGAGTTCTTGAACGCTAGCCAGAACTGGTCGGCCACCGGCGACTCCGTGTGGATCGCCCATTGGGTCGGAGACTGCAACGAGTTCGACACCATCTAATGAACCAAGGACGCGAGCGTGGTGGCGTCCCATCATGCCTAGGCCAACGAGTCCGGCGCGAAGTTTCTTTTCGGCCATGTTAGAGACTGGCCGCAACGTCATTGACGGCAGAGACGATAGTTTCTAGATCTGCTTGAGTGAGCGATGGATGAACTGGCAATGAGACGCATTCTTTCGCCAAGAGCTCAGTCTCAGGTAGATCCAAGGTGAGATTGAAAGAAGGCAAGCGATGAATAGGTGTTGGGTAATAAACGCCAGAGCCAACGCCCTTAGCGGTAAGTCCGGCCATAAATGCATCGCGCTTTTCTGCCGAACCACCAGGGATGCGGATTGTGTATTGGTGGTACGAGTGAGTTGAACCTGGCGTTAGGTACGGTGTTACGACGCCTTGCAAATTCTTATTCAAGAACTCGGCATTGGCCTGGCGTGTTGAGGTCCAGCCTGGAAGCTTGCGCAATTGCACGCGACCGATGGCAGCATGAATATCAGTCATGCGAGTGTTAAACCCAATGATCTCGTTCTTGTAGCGAATCTCTTGACCTTGGTTGCGCAGTAAACGAAGTGTGCGTGCGACTTCGGCATCATCAGTAACAACCATGCCACCTTCACCAGCGGTCATATTCTTGGTGGGGTAGAAGGAGAAGGAAGCAACAACCCCAAATTCGCCGGCGTTACGACCATTGAGTGAAGCTAAGTGGCCTTGGGCAGCATCTTCAATAATTTTGACGCCGTATTTGGACGAGATCTCATCAAAGCGATCCATCGCAGCAATGTGTCCATACAAGTGCACCGGCATGATTGCTGTTGTCTTCTTGGTAATCAAAGATTCAACATGATCAGGATCCAAGTTAAAAGTGCGTGGATCGATATCAGCGAAAATTGGGGTGGCGCCGGCGAGTGCAACTGAGTTGGCAGTCGCTGCAAAAGAGAAAGAAGGAACAATCACTTCATCGCCAGGTTTGATACCGGCTGCAATAAAGCCAAGGTGCAATGCGGAGGTTCCGGAGTTCATGGCAACGCAGTGACGTCCACCAACGTGAGCCGAGAATTCCTCTTCAAATGCTGCAACCTCTGGGCCTTGGGCCAACATTCCCGATCGGAGAACTCGATCTACTGCTTCGCGCTCTTCATCGCCAATAATCGGTTTAGCGGCTGGAATCATTATTGATCACTCTCTTCGACTAGGTGGTCTGGTGAAATTTCGACGTAAATAGAATGCGTGATGGGGCATTCAAATTTTGAATTACCGATATCGGTTAATGGGACTCCGGATTTTCCTACCCAACGAATGCGCTTAGCCGGTACGCCAGCGACGAGAGCGAATTCCGGGACATCTTTGGTAACGACCGCCCCTGCGGCGACCAACGCCCAGGCCCCGATCTTGACCGGCGCAATACATACAGCGCGAGCGCCAATGCTGGCACCGTCGCCAATCTGCACACCGACGGCATGCCAATCGCTGGCCGATTTCAAAGTGCCATCGGGATTAACCGATCGCGGATATTCGTCATTGGTGAGCACGGCAGCAGGGCCGATAAAGACACCGTTGCCCAAAATCGCCGGCTCGTAAACCAGCGCGTAATTTTGAACTTTGCAGTTGTCGCCTAATTTTGCGCCAGAGCCAATGTAGGCACCGCGGCCAATAATGCAGTTCTTGCCGAGGACGGCCTGATCGCGAACCTGCGAGAGGTGCCAGATCGAAGAACCTTCGCCGATGACGGCGGTGGGGTCAACATCTGCTGTTGGGGCGATGCGCACGGGACCTGAGGACACCGCGCAAGCCTACCTTGAGGCGAGTAAGGCCTCTTTATTCAGGCGCGCAATAACCGTGTGACGGCGCTCGCGAAGGCTTGATATTCGCTGGCGCCATCGAAGTTCTTCTCGGCCCATGCCGAGGCATTTTCACGAATCTGATCCAATTCGGCTGGGTTATGTAGCCAACGCTGAAGCAACTGCGCCGCATCCGTGGCGGTATCAGCACATGAGCCTGCTTGGCTTTCTGCCAATAACGCTTTACTCCGAGGCAGCGAGGTAGAGATGGTGGCTAGCCCCACGGCCATGTATTCATACAACTTGCTGGGTATAGCAGCGGTAAAGGCGGGGGTGGGTTCTAGCAATGAGAGCCCAACCCAGGCGCCTTCGGCAATCGCCCACGAAGTAGCCGGCGCTAATTTCCCATGAAAGCTCACGCGGCTGGCGGCCGGGCTAGTGGCCTGCCAGTCCTTAACGAATTCAGCATCTAGCGGGGCAATTCGGCCAACGATATCAAAGATCCATTCCGGGCTGAGTTCGGCGATCTCCAAGATCATGCGCAATCCGCGGGAAGTGCGTACATCGCCGATGTAAATGGCTCGTGGTTGGGTATCTCGAGATCCGCTTGGGGTCAAGAGCGAGAGATCGGGCAAATTACGGATAACGAGGCGCTCGCGCGCATCGAAGGGTGGCACCTGGGTATCAGCAACGGTGGTGAGATCGCTTTGCGCTGCTGCCGACGTCGCCATTGTGGCCACAATCTTCGCTAGTTTTCCCATCAACCCCCTTGCCCACACCCGATCGCGCAAGAGCTCTACATAATCTTCGTGAACGTCAGCGACGATCTTTTTTCTACGAAGCGCTGCAATTATTTTGGTGGTTACTAAAAGATCCGGAGCCACGACAATGATTACTTTTCCCTTGGCAACGAAGGGCAAGTACATATCTCGAATGATGCGATCGACAAATCCCAGACCGCCCGGAGCCTTGCGAAAAATTGCACCTACAGGCGCGTCAGCTGAATTTCCTAAAGCCCGAATTTCTAGAGAGAGCCCGTTGCGAAGCAGGGCACCAGAGAGTCGATGTAAACGGGCATCAGTGACGTTATCGGCCGATGAGATCAGCGAAACATCCATGGTTACATATCCTCGAGGTTAGAAGGCAACGTACCAACATCCAAAAACTTTAGATATTGATCAACGATGGCTTCTGGCTTTCCTTTCGCCAACATATTTCCTTTGTGCATCCAGATAGCCGAATCACATAAGTCATTAACAGTTTGCAGTGCGTGCGAGACGATAACAATGGTGCGAGCTTCAGCACAGAGTTCGCGCATGCGATTGAAAGACTTCTCTTTGAAGGAAGCATCGCCTGCAGATAAGGCCTCATCCAATAACAAAATATCGGGAGTCATATTTACTGCAACCGAGAAGGCAACGCGGCCATACATTCCAGAGGAATACGTGCGCACTGGCATATCGATAAAACCATCGGGGAGAGCAGCAAAATCAGCGATTTCTTCAGTCTTTTCTTCGATTTCAGCACGAGTCATGCCCGAAGCCAAACCGCCCAAGATAATGTTGTCGCGACCAGAGAGTGCAGGGTTAAAGCCAACTCCAAGAGCGAGCAAAGTAGAAATTTTCCCATTTACAGTGATCTGACCTTCAGTTGGAGGCAAGATTCCTGCAATTGCGCGCATAAGTGTGGATTTACCGGCACCGTTGGCACCAACAATTCCCAAGACCGAACCGTGTGGCACATCAAGGGTCAAGTGCTTTACTGCTTCAACAATTCGAGTACGAACTTTTTCGCCCTTGCTAGCGCGCATGACGGCGTTCTTTAAGGTCTTCTTGGTATCAATGTTGATCTTGTATTTGATGGAAAGGTCTTCGATGCGGATTGCGAGTTCTTCCGGCATCGGACTTTCGTTATTAGATGCGGACCGCAAAATCACGCTCCCTTGATACGAAGAAATACCCACCGATTAATACCGCAAGAAGCGCCCAGACAACCGAACCAACCAGCATTCCCAAACTTGGGGTTCTTCCTTCGATCCAGACATCAGATGTCGCGGCCAAGGATGGACCAAGGGGATTGATGTAGAGGAAAATTTTGTGCCAGCCATGAAGAATTTCTGGGCGCCACAGAACGGGGGATGAGTACAACCAAATTCGAGTGATGTAGCTAAGCAGTTTGTTGGTATCCCGGAAATAAACGTTCATGGTTGCAAAGAGCAATCCCATTCCGTAACCGGTGATGCCGACACACAAAATAATGAAAGGTGCCCAGAGGTAACTCAGGCGCAACCCCGGAATCTGAGTATGCGGAAAGAAAACTTTTCCAATAACGACGACCAGGACGTAGACCGGCAGCGTCGGCAAGAACTGCCAGAAAGCGCTGATCGAACTGGAGAGTGGCAGCAATGCGCGGGGGAAGGCTTGATTGAGAATCAAGCGCCCGCCGGCTGTAATGGAAAGTGCTCCGCCATTGATCGAGTTAGAGGCGAAGTAAAAGGTGAAGAGACCAATCAAGATATGAGCCAGAGTGCTGAGGCCAGTCTTTTGGGTGCTTCCACCTCGGATCACCGTGACCAAGAGAAAATAGACAAAAGCCAAGAGCAGCGGGTTCATGACCAGCCAGACCTTGCCCAGCTTGGAATCTAGGTATTCGGCCTTATCGGCAAAGCGGGAAAGCTCGATGGCGAAGGCGCGACGGCGCCAGAACTCCTTGAGATAAGGAATGAGCGGCGGCAGGGAAGCCCGATGGGGCTTAAAAACCTGGATTGCCGGCGCAAAGTTCGTCTTGGGATTGGCCATGGTGGCCTAAGTCTGCCACCTACTGGCCTGTGGATTGCACAGAAGGGGCTCAATCCAGCACGCGCCTGTCAGCGCCGGGGAGAGCATTTGCCCCGCACGTCCCACATCATCAAAGAGAACGGAAAGAGATATGAAGAAAACCACCAAAGCGATTGCGATTGCCACCTTGGCTACCGGCTTGGCCCTGCCTACCGTTGTGGCCGAGGCCTCAGGGGTTAATCCCGCTGCACCTGTGACCCCGGCCGCACCTGCCGCTGCGCCCACCTTGGCGACACCTGCTGCGGCTGCGCCCACCACCGCTGTCGCGCCCACTTCGGTCAAAAAAGTTACAAAGCGCGCAAAGCGCTCCACCTCAAAAGTCGCCGCAAAACGCAAGCGCACCTCCTCAGCTACGGCCAAAAAGGCATCTGCCAAGAAAGCCGCAACCAAGAAGCGAGTACGTCGCGTCAAGCCGCGCATTTAATAACGCGAGGGGTAACACCGCAGGGCGCTCGCACGTGGGCGCCCTGCTCCTCACGGCTCTCACGCTTTTACTCCTACTTCCTCAAAACCAGCCCAGTATTGAGATGTTAAATAAAGCATCAAAACTTTTCAGTAGGCCTAACCTTGTATTGAGTATTCTCAAGGAGTAACTTCCTAAGGAAGAGAGAAGAGGACAGTTTCATGGACATTGTTATTCACGCCCGTAACTCCCAACTCGCCGAAGATTTTCGAGATATCGTCCATGAAAAACTTCGCTCTCTCGATCGTTTCAGTGTTGTCGTCGATGGCATCAAAGTCGAAGTCATGCACGAGCCCAATCCCAGATTTGGAAAGACCGCGCATACGGTAACGTTAACTACCAATGGCAGTGGTCCATTTCTTCGCGCCGAAGGAAAAGCATTTAACGATCTTGCCGCCTTTGACGAGGCCGTAACCAGTCTTGAACTTCAATTACGAAAGGCGCACGAGCGCGCTAAAGATTATGGCCACGATTCACTTCGCACCAAGAATGTGGTTGGCGAATAATTTTAAAGAAATACTTTTGGTAGAGCTGCAAGCACATCAGTTGCGACTACTGGAAAACTTTTTGTTGCTGCAATCTTTCCGGCGGTGCCGTGGGCTTTCACAGCGCGCACCGCGACTTTCGCAGCTTCTTCAAAAGTCGTTGGCTTCCATGCCGCCATCATTGATGCCATAAGGCCGGCCAAAATATCTCCTGTACCGGCAGTAGCAAGTTCGCGGCCACCAGTTTTTTCTACTTCGACTAAACCGCTCGGTGTAGCAATAACAGTGCCAGGTCCTTTTAAAACCACCAGGACATTGAGTTCACTCGCCATCTTGAGCGCAGTAATTTTTCGATCGGTTACGGGGTAGCCCAGCTTGGCGGCTTCGCCCTCGTGCGGTGTAACAATGGTTATTCCTTCATGCGCACTATTGGAAAGCGTCATCGCCGAACCATCTAAAACTAAAATTCCACCAGAAGGAAAATGTGTGATGTCGGGCGAGCCCGATCCCAGAACCCATGCATCAACGTCCTGACCCGCTACATCGGTAATGGGGACTACGTCCGGGAAATTTTGCAAAACCAAGTGAGTCGGAAAGTCGTGTTGTGCCAAATACTTTACATATCCCGCACCGCCACGCCTGGCACCACCCACACATAAGACAGCGGCTCCGGGAAAGTGAACAGAGCCAGCAACAACCCCGACTACACCTTTTGAATATTTGTAAGCATCGAGCGGGACTTCGGGAAAGTAGGGATCTTCGGCCTTTGACATAGTTCCATCATAGGTAGATTTTTACGTGAAATGCAGAAGAGCCCGAGGTGAATCGGGCTCTTCTGACTGAATGCGATCGTTGTAAGGGCAACTCTCGCAAACCTATGAGTCGGTTGAATTACTTCGTTCCGACGGCTGCCTTGTAGATAGCTTGAGCAGCAGCGAGTCCAGCTTTGTATGCGTCACGCGCGGCGGTCACCGCTGCATCGTGGGTGGCGTGAAAGCCGTCAGCGGCGCTCTTGCGAGCAGTTGCTGCAGCGGCGACTGCTGCCTTGTGAGCATCTTCGGCTGCAGTGATGGCACTCTTGAATGTTGCGTTAGCGGCATCGGTGGCAGCTTTTCCTGCGACCTTGTCAGTATTTGCCTTTGCGGCAGTGACGGCAGTTGTACGTGCTGCCTTTGCGGCAGAAACTGCTGCTTCGCGAGCGCTCTTGGCAGCTGCGATTGCGGCTTCAAATTTTGCTTTATTGGCTGTCTCGGCAGCGATTCGCGCAGCCTTGGCATCGGCGACGGCCTTATCAAGTGTGGCCTTGAGAGTTACTTTGCTGGCATCAAGAACAGCCTTGGCAGCAGTACGAGCTGCTGAATTTGCTCCGGATGCTTTGGGTGCTGGAGTGGTATCAGCGGCAAAGACAGGGGTTGCGGTCAAGAGCAGACCGGTGGCTACTGCACCGATCAGGAGTTTGGCGGAGTTTTTCATTTCTTCATCCTTTGCACTAAGGGCGCCAGCAGGTGGCACCGAATTCCTACAAGTGGAAATTTGCCCTATGGCTTTGCGAAAGGTCATTGACGATTCTGTGAAAATTCATTGAACTCTCGCCTCCACCAAACCCCACGATCTGCACAAAATTGCTGAATATTTGGCAAATTTGCGGATTTTGAGCGCGAGCCAGCACTCCTAGAGGGAAAATGACTACAAAGTTTAGGCGTGATATTCGCAACGGAGGTCTAAGGTAATCGGAACGAGTTAGGGGAGCACATGCATTTGCTATCGATTGATCTCAACCACCCCGCCCACTATCTGCATTTTGGAGTCGTATCGATTTCCGCCGGAAATCTGATCATGATTACCTCAATAGTGGTTCTTTTTGTTTTGGCTCTGGCGCTGCCGTTTCCAAATCATCATGATGATGAGGGGTCACACAAATGAGTAAACCAAAGATGTGGACCACGCGCGTTCGTGAGGCGACACTTGAGAAATACGAACCAACCGATATTTTGCCTGACACTCAACCGGCCTATGTTGCTTCTTGGATTTATGTATTCGGCGTAGCAACTATTGCTTGTTTCGTCATGTTGGTAGCAACCGGTCTCTGGCTTTCCTTCGAAGGTCCAGCTTGGTGGCATACCTCCAGCGTTGGTCACTATGCCAACTCACTCCATCTCTGGAGCGTTGAACTCTTCTTCGTATTTATGGTCGTGCACCTGTGGGGCAAGTTCTGGATGGCAGCCTGGCGCGGAAAGCGCACCTCTACGTGGGTTACTGGCGTCATCGCCTTCATGGCCTCGATCATTACCGGCTTCACCGGTTATTTGATCCAGGGCAACTTTGATTCCCAATGGATTGCGACGCAAGCAAAAGATGGATTTAACGCGATGGGCATTGGTGCGTATTTCAATCCGCTCAACACCGGTCAAGCCATGCTGATCCACGTTGCTCTCATGCCGCTTGTTCTCGGTGGCATTGTTGTCTGGCATGTCATCTTGGTTCGCAAGCGCGGGGTTGTTCCCCCAATCGAGGCAGGAGCAGACGAATGACACGTGCACTTTCCAAACACGATCCAGCTAAAAAATGGAGTGGTCCTACTCGTCCCTACGATCTCATCAAAGAATTTGTTATCGCACTTGTTGTGGTCGCGATTCTGGCTGGCGGTCTAGCGGCAGTCTTTAGTTCTCCAGATGATCCCGCTCTAACTTTGAAATCTTGGTCAACTGCAGATCCTGCCGACTTCGTTCAGACTTCTGTCGGCGAACTCGCCGGCACAACAACCAGCGCAGGTTACGGCGCCCCATACAACACCGCCGCAGAAGGCCAGGTACTTGGACCTCTCAAGCTGCAGAAGTGGGCGGGAGTCCGTATCCCTATTAATCCTGCGAAGGATTTCGTTATTTCACCGTTGTTGATTCTTCCTGATGCTGCGGTTAAGCAAGCAGTTAATGAATGGAATGTAGCGACAGCTGATGCGCAGACTAAGTGGGCAACTGCTTATGCAGATGCATTAGCGAAATCTCCGAAGTCCACATCTCTTGACGATGCAGCTGGTGCCTATGGACCAGTCCCTACGATCACTACGGCTTTGTTGAATATGGCTCAAACTGGTGCCCTGGATGGTGCGTTAACGACAAGTGACACGCCACTTCCTACCAACTTCACCAAGCCCATGCTCTTCATCGCAGATAGCGGCACTTACTTTCCAGATCTCGCCTCTGCCCAACACCTCAGTGGCGATCAATGGGGCGTCATGAATGAAACCGGATCCTGGCCAGGACAATCTTGGCTCTGGCTCTTCTCCTTCTTCTATCAAGTCGAACCATTCAAGTCATCCGAAAATGCAGATACTCAAGTAATGAGCCTCTTAGGACTCTTAACCCTCCTCTTGATGTTCCTACCTCTGATTCCGCTGCTGCGTCGAATTCCTTACCGAATTCCGATTCATCGTCTGATCTGGCGCGACTGGTACCGACGCAAGAAGGCGTAAAAAAACAAGTTCACGCGACCTAAAAGCGACCTTTCCTACCTACAATCTTTAGGTATGAAAGGTCGCTTTCTTAATTCCGTTATCGGCTCCCTTCTTTATATCTCGCTGTTGATCGCAACCGCAGCAACGGGCGCCCACTACATCGTCGGTCACGTCACGGATTTAGGAGCATCGTCAGCGGCGCTGGTAAAAGATTTTGGTGCCAAGAAGAGCACCATCGTTCCGATGTTGATTGATCAAGTTGTAAAGAACGCAGATGCGAAGGAAGTTAAGACCATTAATCAAAATCGAGCGCAGATCACTAAGGCGCTCAATGATTTGCTAGACAATCCACAGTTCTCCGATGCGCTCTCAAAGACCCTGGAACCCGTTGGTGCGGCTCTCGCCGCCGGCCAAGATTCAGTACAGCTAGACACGACGGTGTTGGTAAAAACGATCTCCGATGAGGTCAATAAAGTCGCTGGAAAAACTGTTATTTCGCCGAAGGACTTGAAGAGTATTTCTAAACCACAACCGCTCGACCTCAAGCAACCATCCAAGATTTTCAAGACAGTCAAAAACATCATTAATTTACTGATGCTCTTTTGGGTTTCAGCCCTGGCGCTCCTCGTCATCCTCTTTATTCGCAAGCGAGAGGCGGCTTTCAAGCTTTTGGGCAAATTCTGCTTGGCGCTGGGAGTGCCAGTCCTGGCGCTCTGGTTTGTAATCCCAACGATTTTGGTTCACTTTGCTAATTCCAGCGTTGATTCCAATCTACCAGGGACCTTATTACCTATTGCGTTCAAAGAAGTAACTGGTTTCACAGAGATCATGGGAATTGGATTTACCGTATTAGGCGTTATATTGCTTGTTGCGGCCAAAATGACCAAGGGCTCCAATCTCCACGGTCCACGACTGAAGGCGGAATTGAATGTCGAAGGTGATCTCCGGTCTCACTGAAGGCTGGTGGATGTTCTTTGACACCTTCTGGGCGCTGATATTTGGCTTCATCTTGTCCGGCGCAGTTCAGGCTTTCGTCTCTAAATCTCAAATGCAAGCCGCGTTGGGCGATCACCAACCTAAGACCGTCGCCAAAGCGTCTTTCTTCGGTGCCGTTAGCTCTTCTTGTTCTTATGCCGCAAGTGCCTTAGCCAAGAGCCTCTTTGCCAAGGGGGCCGATTTCACCGCATCGGTGATCTTTATGTTCGCCAGTACCAACCTTGTGATCGAACTTGGACTTGTCCTCTGGATTCTTATCGGCTGGCAATTTGCTGCCGCAGAATTTGTCGGTGGCACCGTAATGATCGCATTGCTCTGGTTTTTGCTGCCTCGACTTGTTCCTGAAAAAATGATTTCGGCAAGTAGATCGATGGTCGAAGTTCCCGATTCGATGGAGATGTCCTCGGGCGAAAGTATTGGTACCAAAATCAAAAGTCGCAGAGCGTGGTCCGATGCCGCCGGCTACACCATTGGCGATTTCACTATGTTGCGCGTGGAGCTCGTTGTTGGATTCATCGTCGCGGGGCTGGCTTCGACTTTGGTCTCCGTTTCCGTTTGGCGCAGTCTCTTTATTTCAGGTCATGGCTTTTTCTCTGAAATTGAAAATGCAATTATCGGTCCATTCTTGGCCTTCATAAGCTTTGTTTGCTCGGTGGGAAATGTGCCATTGGCAGCAGCGCTCTGGAAAGGTGGCATCACCTTTGGCGGCGTTATTGCCTTTATCTTTGCGGACTTGATCGCATTTCCTTTAGTGATGATTTATCGAAAGTACTACGGAACTCGCCTAGCGATTCGGCTTACTCTGGTCTTTTGGGCGGTCATGGCGATCAGTGGACTTGTGACCGAAGAAATTTTTAAAGCTTTCTCGTTAATCCCACATCGCCACATGGATTTCATGGCAATGAAACATTTTGGCTGGAACTCCACGACCATTCTCAACTTCGTTGCCCTCCTGGCTGTGGGCGTTATTTATTGGCTTTACAAAACTCAAGCCGGCGACAGTGCCGATAGCGAATACGCCAAAGATCTAGTCTGCGGAATGCAAGTTCGAAAGGCTGACGCTCCGGCTGTGGCAGAGCTCGATGGCGTTACTTATTACTTCTGCATGGTTGGCTGCAAGGAATCTTTGTTAGCCACCCCTGAAAAGTACATTAAATAAGGGTTTTAGAGCCTTTTGGCTAAGTCGATCCGATATATTTTTTGTATCCGGCAATCCAGTTAACGGCAAAAGCCTGTTGAGCTATTTTCA
>CANCSL010000030.1 GCA_947380835.1 Actinomycetota bacterium
TGCTCACCTGGAGTGTTGTTTGCGCCTTCCACCAAAATGGCATCTGCCGGACAGGCCCACGCGCACAGCTCGCAGCCAATGCACTTCTCGAGCCCATCGGGGTGACGGTTTAGCTGGTGGCGACCATGGAATCGAGGAGCGGTCGGCTCTTTTACCTCAGGATACTGAACTGTGTTGGGCTTCTTAAACATGGTGACAAAAGTGACCCAGAAACCTAGAAGTTGCTTAAAGAAACCACTTGGCTCTTGATCTGGAATTTGGGTGGAATCGGCCGCGGCTTTCGCCAAACCGAATTCATCGCCGCGAGGAGTTATGTCAGTCATTTATTTGCTCCTTAGCGCTTTGTGAAATAGCGATGTTCGGAATAGCTGGAACTGGGAAAGAAGGCTCTGGGAAATCGCCAATCTGATCAAGAATCGCTTGTTTCTTCTTTGCCGATTCATAGAAGGAAGTGATGGCGACGATGATGAGAACAATGCCTACGGTAAATCCGGCAATCACCATGCGGCTCTCGTTTCGTTGCGACATAACGCGCAATGTTGAAACGACCAAGATCCAGAAGAGGCTTGAAGGAATCAAAACTTTCCAACCGAACTTCATAAATTGGTCGTAACGCATACGAGGCAATGTTCCGCGTAGCCAAACAAAGAAGAAGAAGAATCCAATGAGTTTGATAACGAACCAAACCATGGTGAACCAACCACCTAACCAGTTCTCGGTAAATCCAAGTCCTGGAATTGCGTGGTAACCACCCATGAAGAGTGTGGTCGCCAGCGCCGAGACGCCAACAATATTGACGTATTCAGCCAAGAAGAAAAGTGCGAATTTGAGCGATGAGTACTCGGTATGAAAACCACCAACGAGCTCACCTTCGGCTTCAGCAAGATCAAACGGTGCGCGGTTGGTTTCGCCGACCATCGAAATCGCATAAATAACGAATGATGGGAAGAGGACTACCGAGAACCACCAATGATGTTGAGCAGCGACAATGTCCGAGGTGGACATAGAGCCGGAATAAATGAATACCGCTACGAGTGAAAGACCCATTGCGACTTCGTAGGAAATTACCTGAGCGCTAGAGCGCAATCCACCGAGAAGTGGGTAGGTAGATCCCGAGGACCAACCTGCCAAGACAATTCCGTAAACACCGACTGATGCGATAGCTAGAACGTAAAGAACGCCGACTGGAATATCGGTCAGTTGCATCAGAGTCTTATGACCAAAGAGATTTACCTTGCCAGTAAAAGGAATAACGGCAAAGGACATAAAACAGGTCGTTGCACTGATGATTGGCGCAATCACGAAAACAATGCGGTCTGCGGCTTTCGGGATGAGGTCTTCTTTGAGTGCCAATTTCACGCCATCGGCAAGGGACTGCAAGAGACCAAACTTTCCGGTGCGGTTTGGACCAACGCGTTGTTGCATGAAAGAGACCCAACGTCGTTCCGCCCAGATGGCCAACAGGGTGCATACGACGCAGAAAACAAAGATCAAAAGCCCTTTAACCAGAATGATCCAACCTGGGTCAGTGCCTAATAGATCTGAAGCGCTCATGCCTTCACCACCGATACAACTACGCCACCGACATTGCCGAGAGTGGCAATGGCTTGTGAACCTTCTGAATTTCGAGGAATCCAAAGTGCAGCATCTGCAATCTCATCGACGACCACCGGAAGAACGACTGAACCGCGTTCGGTGGAGATTTTGACCAAGTCGCCATCGGTGACAGAAAGTGCAGCTGCTCTGTCGGCAGAGATATGGGCTGAGGCCTTGCGTGAAGTACCAGCCAAGTTTGGCTCATGTGATTGCAAGGTTCCCAAGTCCAACAAAAGACGCCAGGAAGACAAGACTGCTTGATCGCCGTTTACAGCTGGTGAGGTTGCACCAGAAACTGAAGTGAAGGAAGGTTTTGCGCCATCCCACTTACCGAGCGCTGTGATTTCACGCGCTGTCGCAGCAACTGAAGGGAGATTGATAGGCGCACCTAGTTCGTCTGCCAGCATCGAAAGAATACGAACATCGCTACGAGTGCCTGCTTCCTCAATTGCCTTTTCGAAGGAACGAGGACGAGCTTCCCAATCAAAGAATGTTCCGCTCTTCTCGGTTACTGCGGCAACCGGAAGAACTACATCCGCTACAGCAGTCACGGCGCTATGAGCAATCTCGAGAGAGACCACAAAAGTGTTGAGAAGATCGGTAAGCGCTGATGCCGAAATATCTAGTGGATCTACACCGGCGATAACGAGAGCATCTAGTTCGCCGCCATTAGCAGCTGAAAGCATTTCCGAAGTGGAGCGTCCAATTTCAGAAGGAAGGGCAGTTGCTCCCCAAGCGGCGGCGACATCTACTCGTGCGGCGGCATCAGTTACTGGGCGCCCTCCGGGAAGTAAGTTGCCGATCGCACCGGCTTCGAGAGATCCTCGTTCGCCAGAGCGACGAGGTATCCATGCCAATTTTGCATTGTATTTATTTGCAAGCGCGAGCGCTGACGAGAGCGCACCATGTGTTTCGCCTAAACGCTCACCAATAAGGATGACGCTCTTTTCGGTGAGATCTGCAATTGCCGAAATAGCTGCTGACTCTCCCCCGGCAACGACTGGAACGAATTTCGCCTTCAACTTCTTGGTACCGCGACTTGCGATAGTTGCGACCGTCGTAATTGGTAATCCACGTTTGCGAACCTGCTTGAACAGGCGCAAGAAAACGATTGGTGATTCATCTTCAGGTTCGAACCCGAGAAGAACTACTTGATCGGCTTTATCGATATCTGCGTAAGTCGTGCTGAGTCCAGTAACAACGCTTGCTAGGAAGTCACGTTCTTCATCGCTGTGAGCTCGTGCTCGGAAGTCGATGTCATTGGTTCCAAGAGCAACGCGGGCAAATTTGCTGTAACCATAAGCATCTTCAACAGTCGCCCGACCGCCGACAAGCACGCCTGCACGCTTACCTTTAAGCCCAGCCGCGGCTGCAGCAAGTGCTTCTGGCCACGACGCGTCGTGAAGTTCGCCATCTTCGCCACGAACGAGCGGTGTAGCGATGCGCTCTTTGCTGGAAATGTATTTGAATGCCCAACGACCCTTGTCGCAGTTCCATTCTTCGTTAACAGCAGCATCTTCGCCTGCTAACCGACGCAGGGTCTTTCCACGGCGGATATCGGTACGCAACGAGCAACCCGATGCGCAATGTTCACAAGCCGATGGCGCCGAGACTAAGTCGAATGGACGTGAGCGGAATCGATATGAGGCACCTGTAAGTGCACCGACTGGGCAAATTTGAACCGTGTTACCGGAGAAATAGGACTCGAATGGGTCCTTCTCGTAAATACCAACTTGTTGCAGTGCGCCACGTTCGTTCAAGGTAATAAATGCATCGCCGGCAATTTGATCAGAGAATCGGGTGCAACGTGCACACAGCACACATCGTTCGCGATCTAGTAATACCTGAGATGAAATTGCGACTGGCTTTTCGAAGGTGCGCTTGACGCCTTCGTAACGAGACTCGCTGCGACCGGTGCTCATTGCCTGATTTTGTAGCGGGCATTCGCCACCTTTGTCGCAAACAGGACAATCCAGTGGGTGATTAATAAGAAGTAATTCCATGATGCCTTTTTGGGCTTTTTCAGCAACTGGAGATGTGAGTTGGGTTTTTACAATCATTCCGTTTTCGACTGGAATCGTGCAGGAAGCTTGTGGCTTTGGAAATGCGCGGCCATTGATTTCGATATCAACTAAACACTGGCGACAGGCGCCTGCTGGTGAGAGCAATGGGTGATCGCAGAAACGCGGAATCTGAATGCCAAGTTTTTCGGCAGCGCGAATTACGAGCGTGCCTTTTGGAACTGTGACTTCAAAGCCGTCAATGACGACCGTAATCATTTCAACTTCGGTTAACGCCTCTGGAGTCATCGTGAACCTGCCGCTTCAAACTTGGTGGAGGCGATTGGGTCGAAAGGACAACCGCCATTATTGAGATGCTGCATGTACTCCCCGCGGAAGTACTTCAGTGAAGAGATGATTGGGCTAGCCGCACCATCAGCAAGTGCACAGAAGGATCGACCAGCAATGTTGTCTACTACATCCAACAATTTGTCGAGATCAGCTTCGGTGCCTTTGCCTGCCTCGAGATCGCGAAGGATCTGAACCAACCACCACGTGCCTTCGCGGCAGGGGGTGCACTTGCCACAGGACTCGTGCTTGTAGAACTCGGTCCATCTCAAAACTGCTCGAAGTACACAGGTTGTTTCATCAAAGATTTGCAGAGCCTTGGTTCCCAACATCGAACCTGCAGCCGAGACGCCTTCATAATCCAACGCAACGTCCAGGTGTTCGGCCGTAAACATTGGCGTTGAAGATCCACCAGGAGTCCAAAACTTCAATTGGTGTCCAGGGCGAATACCGCCGGCGAGTTCTAGTAACTGACGCAAGGTAATTCCTAGCGGGGCTTCGAACTGTCCTGGGTTAGCAACGTGGCCAGAGAGCGAATACAAGGTGAAACCCTTGCTCTTTTCGGTACCCATCGCGGAGAACCATTCGGCACCATTGTTTACGATGGAAGGAACACTCGCGATGGATTCGACGTTATTGACGACGGTTGGACGCGCATAAAGACCGGCAATTGCAGGAAATGGTGGACGCAAACGTGGTTGTCCTCGGAAACCTTCCAATGAATCCAGAAGTGCCGTTTCTTCGCCGCAGATATAGGCACCAGCGCCAACGTGGAGAACGAGTTCGAGATCGAAACCTTTTCCATGAATGTTTTTACCCAAATGTCCGGCCGCGTAAGCGTCGGCTATGGCTTGCTGTAACCGGCGAACAACGTGAGCAACTTCGCCACGAATATAAATAAAGGCATAGTTGGCGCGAATGGCATAAGAAGCGATGATGATGCCTTCAACCAATACATGTGGATTAGCCATCAAAAGTGGCATGTCCTTACAGGTCCCTGGCTCGGATTCATCGGCATTAACAACGAGGTAATGCTCTTTATTATCGCCTTGAGGAATAAATCCCCACTTCATGCCGGTAGGGAAACCTGCTCCACCGCGACCACGAAGTCCTGAATCTTTGATGAGCTGGATGACCGCATCGGGCTCCATCTCCAAAGCCTTACCTACGGCGTCATAACCACCGTGGCGTTTGTAACCCTCGATAGTGAAGGAATCTTTTTCATCCCAGTGCGCAGAAAGTACTGGAGTTAACTGAGTCATGAATTCCCCCGTGCAATTTTCAAACCGAGAAGTGAAGGATCCCCGGCTTGGACACCTTCGCCAGCAAGTCCATCGGACAAGCCCGCCAAAACTTCGGAATTTTCTTTCCAGGTGCGCAAAGATTTTGGTCCACGAGTTGGGGCTGGTGGGTTGCCATTGCGGGCACCATCAATGAGGTCACGAACGCTTTGAGGTGTCTGGTTGTCGTAGAACTCCCAGTTGACCATTACTACTGGCGCATAATCGCAAGCCGCGTTGCATTCGATGCGTTCCAACGAAACTTTGCCATCAGAAGTTACTTCATCTTTGCCAATGCCAGCATGCTCTTTTGCCGCTTCGTAAATTGCGTCGCCACCCATAACCGCACACAAAGTATTGATGCAGACGCCTACGTGGTATTCACCAACGGGCTCGCTCTTGTATTGGGTATAAAAGGTTGATACTGCGGTTACTTCAGCGGTCTCGATATTCAGCTTTGCCGAAATTGCTTCGATTCCTTCGGGCGTTACGTACCCCGAAATTGATTGCACATAATGCAGCAGCGGCATGATGGCCGATCGCGACCTTGGATAACGAGCAATGATGGCATCCATAATTGCTAGTTGTTCGGGCGAAAAAGAGTTAGCAGATTTCATTATCGATCAACACCACCCATCACAGGGTCAATAGAAGCGACCGCCGCAACGACGTCGGCGATAAAGCTGCCTTCGCACATCGCAGAGAGCGATTGGAGATTATTAAAGGAAGGTTCGCGGAAGTGAAGTCGGTATGGACGTGTGCCGCCATCGGAAACTAAATGCACTCCGGTTTCACCACGAGGTGATTCAACGGCGGTGTAAACCTGGCCGGCTGGAACGCGGAATCCTTCAGTCACTAACTTGAAGTGATGAATCAGTGATTCCATGGATTCACCCATGATTTCGCGAATGTGATTCAAGGAGTTACCCATGCCATCCGCGCCAACTGAAAGTTGTGAAGGCCAAGCGATCTTCTTGTCGGCCACCATGACGGGCGCGCCTTCAAGGGCATCCAACTTGTCACAAGCTTGTTCGATGATTCGAAGGGATTCTTCAAGTTCGAGCATGCGAATCAGGAAGCGCCCGTAGACGTCGCACGTATCAGTTGTGACGACATCAAAATCATAATTTTCATAGCCAGAGTAAGGCTGGGTCTTACGTAGATCCCAAGGCATTCCTGTAGATCGAAGAACTGGACCAGTTATTCCTAGAGTCACGCAGCCGGCAAGATCAAGGTAGCCAATCCCCTGTGTGCGCTTCATCCAAATGCTGTTACCAATCAACATCTTGGCATTGTCTTTGAAGTTATGGCGCAGTTCTTTTACAGTTTCGCGAATCTTGGATACGGCATTGGCAGGTAAATCCTGTGCGACTCCACCAGGACGGATATATGCCATATTCATACGCAAGCCCGAAATCATTTCGAAGATATCCAAAACTAGTTCGCGTTCGCGGAAAGCAAAGATCATCGGTGAAAGAGCACCGAGTTCGAGTGCGCCGGTTCCGAGTGCCACCATGTGCGATGAGATGCGATTGAACTCCATCATCATGACGCGGATAACGCTGGCTTTTTCTGGAACATCGTCGGTTATGCCGAGAAGTTTTTCGACTCCGAGACAGTAAGCCGCTTCGTTGAAAAGTGGAGCCAAATAATCCATACGAGTTACGAAGGTGACGCCTTGAGTCCAGGTGCGATATTCGGCATTCTTTTCAATACCAGTATGCAGGTAACCAATTCCGGATCGAGCCTCAGTGACGGTTTCGCCTTCGAGTTCGAGGATGAGGCGAAGCACTCCGTGAGTTGAAGGATGCTGTGGACCCATGTTGACGACAACGCGTTCTTCTTTGGTCGCGCCGATTTCAGTGACGAGTGAATCCCAATCGCCACCGGTGACTGCGTAAACGCGGCCTTCGGTGGTTTCACGAGATGAGGCGTAAGCATCGGTGGTACTCATCGATAAGCCCTTCTCTCGCTTGGTGCTGGAACTGTGGCGCCCTTATATTCAATTGGAATTCCACCGAGCGGATAATCCTTGCGCTGCGGGTGGCCGGGCCAATCATCGGGCATCAAAATTCGAGTAAGTCCCGGATGACCATCAAAAATAATTCCGAACATGTCGTAAGTTTCGCGCTCGTGCCAATTGCTGGAGGCCCACACTTCAACCAACGAAGGGATGTGTGGATCGGATTCGGGAGCAGCTACTTCCAGGCGGATGCGGCGATTGTGAGTCATTGAGAGAAGTGGGTAGACGGCATGGAGTTCGCGTCCAACCTCTTCTGGATAGTGCACGCCATTAACACCCAAGCCAATTTCAAAACGAAGTGAAGGTTCATCACGCAAAACCAACGCTACTTCAACCAATTTTTCCCGCTTCACATAAAGGGTGAGCTCGCCACGATCGACGACTACTCGTTCGATGGAATCGCTGAAAGCGGGATATGCACGCTCGAGATCATCAGCTACATCATCAAAATATCCACCATAAGGGCGTTCGCTAGAACCAGTTGATGCCGCACTTCTTACGAGACCGCTAAAGCCAGATGTGTCGCCTGAACCGGTGACACCAAACATGCCATTTTCTGTGCTCAACGTAGCAATCCATTCAACTGATGAGTTGGCTTGGCGGCCAATGCGGCTGCCTCAACTTCGCGAATAACTTGTTGACGATTAGCGCCCAATTTTTCATTGCTGATTTGCTCGTGCAATTTCAAGATTGCATCCATCAACATCTCGGGGCGAGGAGGACAACCCGGAAGGTAAATATCGACCGGTACGACGTGATCTACGCCTTGAACGATCGCGTAGTTATTGAACATTCCGCCAGATGAAGCGCATGCGCCCATGGAAATAACCCACTTTGGTGCAGCCATTTGATCGTAAATCTGACGCAAGACTGGAGCCATCTTGTTTGATACGCGACCGGCAACGATCATGAGATCTGCCTGGCGAGGAGATGCGCGGAAAACTTCCATTCCAAAACGTGCCAAGTCGTAACGGCCGGCACCTGCTGCCATCATCTCAATCGCGCAACATGCCAATCCGAAGGTTGCTGGCCACAAAGAGTTCTTGCGCATGTAGCCGGCAAGTTTTTCTACTGTGGTGAGCGCAAACCCACTTGGTAATTTTTCTTCAAGACCCATGGTTAATCCCATTCCAATCCGCCGCGACGCCAAACATATGCATATGCAATGAAGACTGTCGCGATAAAAATAACCATCTCAACTAAACCGAAGAGACCGAGCTTGTCGAAGGTGACCGCCCATGGATAGAGAAAGACAATTTCAATATCGAAAACGATGAAGAGCATCGCGGTGAGAAAGTATTTGACCGGGAATCGACCACCACCCGCGGCTTGCGGTGAAGGTTCGATGCCGCATTCATACGCATCAGACTTGGCGCGGTTATAACGCTTTGGACCAGTAATGGCGGCAGCGACCACGGATATGGCTGCAAAGCCAAAACCAACTGCCCCAATTACTAAAATCGGTACATATGGGTTCACGGTTCAGAAGTCTAGGGGTTGATTACTAGTGCGTTGGTTCGCTCTTGGGCTTATAACCAGTGTGAACTGCGACAATCCCAAATGTCAGATTTTGCCAACCGACGCGTTCAAAGCCGGCTTCAGTAAGAAGCGCTGCCAAACCTTTTTGATTGGGCCAAGCTCTAATTGATTCGGCCAAATAGATATAGGCATCGGGATTGGAAGAAACCTTTTTGGCGATCGCTGGCAGGGCGCGCATCAGGTAGCGCAGATAGATAATCCGAAAAATCGCATTGGTGGGTTGAGAGAACTCGGCGATGACGATGCGGCCGCCGGGGCGGGTGACCCGAAGGGCTTCTTTTAAGGCCGCCAACGTATCTGAGGTGTTGCGCAGACCAAAAGAAATGGTCGAAATGTCGAAATTGTCCGCTTTGAAGGGGAGATTTAGGGCATCTCCTTGGGTAAAGGGCAGATCTGGGTGCCGTTTTCGGCCGGCGGCCAACATTCCTTCTGAGAAATCCAGCGGAATGACTTCAGCGCCACGATCGGCCAAGGGTCGGCTAGAGGAGCCAGTTCCGGCGGCAATATCGAGGATTTTCATCCCATGCTTGGGGTCGATAGTTGCAGTGACCACACGGCGCCAAGCCTTGGTTCGGCCCAGACTCAGCAGATCATTAAGAAGGTCATATCTTTTAGCGACGCCATCGAACATCTTCGATACGTCTTCAGGGTCCTTATTTAAGCCAGCTCTACTCACCCGTATATTCTCGTTGGAGTAGGCTCGCGCCACAACTTAGCCGTGACATGTGAATTTAAGGATTGTGACCTTATGTCGGAAATTGCCACCCTTCGCCACGCTGTCGTTGCCCGCTCCACTGCCTTAACCCAGAGCGGCTTCATCCTTGGCGGAACCATCTTTCTTGCCCTCATGGCTCAGATCGCTATCCCGGTCCCAGGCTCCCCGGTCCCAGTTACTGGGCAAACTTTGGCCGTCCTTCTCTTAGGCGCTGCTTATGGTGCCAATTTAGGCTTTGCCACTCTGGCTTTCTACATTCTCATGGGCGTTGTCGGTGCCCCGATATTTTCCTCGGGCCATCATGGACTCACTTGGCTGACCGGACCTACTGGCGGATATTTGGTCGGAATGGCTGTGGCTTCGGTTGTCGTTGGTGCTCTTGCTGGTCGTAAGTGGGATCAAAAGATTGCAACCGTTATCCCCACCATGATTATTGGCGAGCTCATTGTTTTTGGATTCGGTTTAACTTGGCTGCAACACGCAACTGCGATGACGTGGTCGATGACTTTCTCCAAAGGACTTTCCCCATTCGTGCTTGGCGAAATTATCAAAATCGGAATTGCTAGCACTGCACTTCCTACCGTCTGGCGATTCGTCGCAAAGCGATAATCCAACTTAACAAAACCACTTGTGCCAACTCTTATAACGACTGAACTTCTCGGCGAGCCGCCACGGCTCTCTGAGATATCAACCGAACACGTGCTCTCCACTTCTTGGATTCGCGGCGGCGATGGACTGATTGGTTTTGGAACTTTTGCAAGGACCACAGTCTCAGGTCCCAATCGTTTTATCGAAGCCCGCAAATGGTGGCGTGATCAACTCTCGAAATTTGCAATTCATAACAATGTTCACGGAAGTGGCACGGGACCGATTCTTTTTACTTCCTTCTCGTTTTTAGATTCCTCCGAGTCTGAACTTGTTATCCCTGAAATTATTGTTGGACAAAAGAATGGTAAAGCTTGGATAACGTGGATTGGATCTGGCCCCCAACCTGAAATCCAACAACTCCTCGCAGAAAAATCGACAGCCACCATTGAATGGCACGACGGTTCGATTTCAAATGATGCTTGGAAAGCTCGAGTGGCCGATGCTGTTAGCCGGATTAAAAAAGGTCATCTCGACAAAGTTGTCCTAGCGCGCGATATCAACGCGACCAGTTCTTCCGAACTCTCCCGTCGCGCCCTAATTCAACGACTCGAGAGCCAATATCCATCGACGTGGGTCTTTCTAGTTGCGGATCTACTTGGTGCTACGCCTGAATTGTTAGTGCGGCTCAGTAAATCTATGGTCACTTCCAGAGTCCTGGCCGGAACAATTCGAAAGACCAATGACGAGCAAAAAGACTTCGCTCTCGCTGCATCTCTGGCGAAATCTTCTAAAGACCTAGAAGAGCACGAGTACGCAGTGCGCTCAGTTGCTGATGTGCTCTCGCCGTTCTGTTCTTCTATTAACGTTCCCGATTCACCATTTGTATTGCACCTCGCCAACGTCATGCACTTAGCAACTGACGTTACCGGCGTCGTAAATGAATCTGCGGCACCCGTCGACATCTTTACTGTGATGGAAAAACTCCATCCTTCTGCAGCGGTTTGTGGCACTCCAACCAAGACCGCTGAGGCGCTCATCATTGAAATCGAGGGAATGAATCGTTCTCGTTACGCCGGACCGGTTGGCTGGATAGATGCACGCGGTGATGGCGAGATGGGAATTGCGTTGCGTTGTGGCGAACTTGCAGCGGACCGAAAAAGTATTCGCCTCTTTGCCGGCTGCGGAATTGTTGCCGGGTCTATTCCCGAAGAAGAGTTAGCAGAGAGTCAATCTAAATTATTGCCGATGCGAACGGCACTTGAAACTATTTGATTTATTTCTTTTAACTTCGCTGCATTTGAATCGCGATCTGGAACTTCGACAACAACGATATCGACACCAGGTGATTGATGAGCAATGATCGACCTAATGTCCGAAGATGTTTTTACTTTGTCGGCAGGAATACCAAAACCACGAACAATGCGCGCAAGATCATTGTTGTGGGCCGTGCCAAAAATAGTTTCAAATCCATGAGTACCTGCATGCGGGAGCGTTGAAAATATTCCACCGCCGTTATTATCCAAAACAAAAATGGTGAGATTAACTTCTGGAAGATTTACCAGTGCAGAAATATCGTGCAAAAATGTTAAATCACCCAATACTGCATATGCACGTTCAAATTTGGTGGCTATACCCAACGCCGTCGAAATATTGCCATCAATGCCAGCGAGACCTCGATTGGCAAAGACAGAAACTCCCGATCGTGGTTCGGCGAAGGCTTCTATGTCTCGGATGGGGCGAGAGGAGCCAACGAAAAATGCGCTGCCATCTGGAAGTGAAGCCGCGATAGTTCTGACGGCTTCTTGTTCCGACCAAGAAATCTCAGGAGTAATAGCCGCGTGCGTCAGGTGGCTGATTTTCTCCCAAAGCTGCTTCCAGGCTGGATCTTCTGCCTGGCCGAGGCGTACTTGAGGAAGTGCAAGGTAGGTGTGATCGGCTTGTCGCAGCGAATCAACTTCGGCCATGCGTGGATCGATGACGGAAACTTCCCCCGCGCCCGCAACAAATGAGTTGATGCTGCGCGAAAGCGTGGTTCGCCCGATGACCACAACCCGGGCGGGGTGGAGCAAGGCTCGAATCTTCTCGTCCGCCAGAAAGATAGCCGCATGAGAAATTGATGATGGGAAAGAGAGTGGATCTTCAGCGACAATCGGCCAATTCAATTGCTGGGCGAAAGTTTCGACTTGAGCAACGGAGAATCCGGCGCGATCGTGACCAATGACTAGGACTCCACCGCTTCCGAAATCAACGGGCTCGCCCAGAGTTTCGGTCTTCATACCGGTTTTTGACGTGAACCCGGCTAACCAATCCAAACCATCTTCCACGACGAGCGGTTCGGAGAATTGAACGTTGAGTTGTACTGGTCCATCTGTAAGGGCCTTGGACAATTCCATAATTTCCGAGATATCAAAGGCTTTCACATGTGGGAAGGGTGCCGCTTGTTCGGTTGTTTGGTTAGCGCCGGTCTTACGCAAACTTTCGGGGCGATCTGCAGTAATGAAGATTAATTTATTGTTGTTATGCAGAGCCTCTAACGCAGCAGGGTGATAATTTGCTGCCGCCGTACCGCTGGTGCAAACCAAAGCTACGTAATTATCGGATGCTTTAGAAATACCTAAACCAAAGAATGCTGCCCCGCGCTCATCAATCCTTACGTGCAGGTCCAACAGCCCTTTCTCGGAAGCTTGAAAGAGTGCAACCGAAAGTGGCGCGTTGCGCGATCCCGGTGAAAGAACGAAATCAGTTACGCCGAGTTCTAGTAATTGCCGGACAATAGATCGAGCTAAGTGAGTTGCTGAAATCAATTCAACCACCCCAAATCTTTTACTTCGTCGGACAACCCAGAATTCCAGATTGATGTAATTCTATTTTGCCACCAAGAATGACGTTCTGGGCTGGCACGATACTTATGTAGTTGCGCACTTGATGGCGTGACTCTGCCCACCGAAATAACGCCGTTCATTGGAACTACGGGTGGCACAACTACATCGTCCATCAACAACGAAACTGTCCCCAGCCCACAGGCGTACTCAGCGCCTGACAGCGAAGCCGCGAGTGCTGCCGCATGGGATATGCCAATTCCAGTATCGAGCGCACTTGAGACGACGGCTGGAAGGCCAATGCTTTCGATGAGTTCGCGCGCGGCGGCTATCCCCCCGGAAGGTGCCCATTTCACGATTGCAACATCAGCAACTTCTCGAAGGATCGACATATCGGAACCAAGATTCTTTCTGATCGATTCATCGACAGCAATCTTGATCGGAATTTCTGCTTTCAAATCGCGAAGATCTTCCAGAGCTAAACATGGTTGCTCCACATATTCAAATACTTTTCCAAAACGCAGGTGATAATCGTGCAAATTCAAAAGCGCTTGTTGAAGTGACCAGCCACCATTTACGTCAAGGCGAATCATGGCGTCTGGGACTTCTTCCAACGCGGCCTCTACCAAATAGTGGTCTTGCTCAAAGTCATCGATCTTGATTTTGATAGTGGCACAACCGGGAAACTTCGCCAATATTTCTGGAACTCGATCCGGCGATACTCGCGGCAAAGTTGCATTTATTTTTACTTCGCTTCGCAATAAATCGGGCCACTCTTGATAAGCGCCTTCTACCGCGGCCTTGAGCCACGTCTTGGCTTCGCTAGTGTCGTATTCCAAGAATGGCGAGAATTCACTCCATCCACATGGTCCTCGGAAAAGCGCAGCCTCTCGAATATTTATCCCCCGGAAATCAGTTCGAGTAGGAATGGCAACTACGACGAAGTCGCCGAAGATTTCCTGAAAAGGTGCCACCGAACTCATCGAAATTAAGGACGCTTGGGAAACTTGTCGAAGTTAGGTAAGCGCTTTTCTTTGTACGCATCGCGGCCTTCTTGACCTTCTTCTGATAAATAGAAGAGCAAAGTGGCATCTCCTGCAAGTTGTTGGACACCTGCCAGACCATCATCGGCGGCATTTAATCCCGCTTTAAGCAGTCGAAGTGCCATAGGCGAATGGCGCAACATTTCACGAGACCAGGAAACGGTTTCGGCTTCTAGTTCGGCGACAGGAACAACAGTATTTACCAGCCCCATATCAAGTGCTTCTTGGGCATCGTATTGACGACACAAGAACCAAATTTCGCGGGCTTTTTTCTGACCAATATGAGCTGCCAATAATCCGGCGCCATACCCGCCATCGAAAGATCCGACCATCGGTCCGGTCTGTCCAAACTTGGCGTTATCGGCGGCAATAGTGATGTCACAGACAACGTGCAGAACATGCCCACCGCCAACCGCCCAACCGGCAACCATTGCAACGACTGGCTTTGGCAAGCGACGAATTTGAATCTGCAGATCAAGAACGTTGAGACGGCCGATTCCTTTTTTAGCCAAGGCATCCGAACCTAAGTAGCCATCATCGCCACGGACATTGATATCTCCGCCCGAGCAGAATGCTTCGGTGCCAGCACCGGTAAAAATCACGACGCCAACGTGTTCGTCGTCGCGAGCTAAGGAAAAGGCTTCTTGTAATTCAAAAAGCGTTTGGGGCCTAAAGGCGTTATGAACTTCGGGACGGTTAATCGTTATTTTTGCCATGCCCTCAGCAACTAAATAGGTAATGTCGCTAAAAGCTTCGCTACCCTCCCCAACTTGCCAATCAGGAATCGTCCGTGCGCCTGGTTCACGTTTAAACGGCTTGCTCACATTTCCCCCTTGAAAAAGATATGGATAGCCTACGGTGACCATGGATATTTCGTCACAACGACC
>CANCSL010000031.1 GCA_947380835.1 Actinomycetota bacterium
TGATCATGGGAGCCATGACCCAGACATCGGCTTCGGTACGCCGAGCGGCTGCAGCAATTGCTTTCAATTGAATGCGGAGAAGGTCTTCGTGATCGACAATGGTGCGATAACCGCGAACGCCAAGTGCAGGATTTGGTTCGTCATCAAAACTAATAAATGCCATCGGCTTATCTGCGCCGGCATCGAGTGTTCGAATAACGACCTTCTTGGTTCCGAATGGGGCAAAGAGATCGGTGTAGATCTGTGTCTGCTCTTCTAATGTTGGCGGATCTTTACGATCGAGATACAGAAGTTCGGTGCGTAGGAGTCCAACACCATCAGCTCCGGCTTCGAGTGCAACCTTCACATCTTCTTGGCGACCAATATTGGCGTAGATCGGAATGATTCGACCATCAAGTGTTTGATACCCAGTCGATGTCCGGACGACTTGTGATTCTCGACGTCGGCGAATTTTTTCGATTTTGGCAATAAGGCGAGATTGCAATTCAAGGGGAGGACTAAAGACAACTTCACCGGTAGTTGCATCGACACCGATCATTTCGCCGTAATGGGATTTGGCGTAATCAACAATTCCAGGGCAAGCAACGACTGCGGCGATGCCGCGCGAACGAGCGATGATGGCAGTGTGACTGGTGGGTCCGCCGCCTTCGGTGACAATGGCCAGCACTTTGTCCGATTGCAGGTCAGTGGTGTCTGCAGGTGAAAGGTCGCGTGCAATAAGCACGGTAGGCACCGTAAAGTGAGGGATTTCTGGGTATTCCACGCCACCTAGGCGGCAGAGCAGACGATCACAAATATTGGCTACATCGCTGACGCGCTCGGCCAGATAACCACCTGAAGCCAGTAGCAACTCTTTGAAAATGTCGGTGGCCTGATTGATGGCATAACTGGCGGTGTGCCCTTGGTCGATGAAGTTAAAGGCTTCTTCGAGCAGCGCCGGGTCTGTTGCAATCTCGCCGACCGCTAACAAGATTTCCTGAAGTTCACCATGGGATCGTTCGGCCCGCTCGCTGAGATCTTTACCCACGAAATCGATCGCGGAGGTGAGGGCTGCTTTTTCCTCGTCAATGGAGAGAGTTGAAGGAGATGGCGAAGAAAGCGGAATTTCGGTTGTTAAGAGAAAGAATTGCCCGAGCGCCGCACCAGAACTTGCAGCAACACCATTTAAAGCGATCACGCAGTTCTCTTTTCGTTAGAGGGCGGAGATTAATGAGTCGAGCAATTGGGCGCCATCGTAGAAGTCGAGATAACGAAGATCAATGGTCAGCGAAATAATCTTTTCGCCCGAGAAATTTTCGCCAATAGTTAAGGAAGTAACTTGGTTGGGGAAAAGCACTGGGGCAGATGAATTCATTTTGTACTTAGACAGATCAAAAATGGCGGTCGTGGCTCCGCTCAACATTGCCAGCGGAACTTTTCCATTGTGAGCTGACTTTGCTGTCGACATAAATAAATCAGCAAGTTCGGAAACAGTCTGCAAATCTGGATCTTTAAATACTGGCAAGGCACTTCCGTATTTGGATTCGATGATCACGGCAACGCCAACATGTGAAACTGCGGATCCATCCTTTGGAGAGATATTGAGATCAGGACGAGTGCGCAGAACCCTGGCCCAGTTGGAAATAACCGAAGTTAGTTCAACTGATCCACTTTTTACATTTCGCGAGAACGAGATCTGCGGAATCGACCGAGTCATCTCAAGTCCCTTAGCGATTAATGCTTTATTGGCGGCTTGGCGTTTGATTTGGTCTTCCGAGAGCTTGTTTCCACCGACATCTTCAACGGTGATGGTGTGATCGGGTCCGGTGGGAGCCACGGTACGCAGATCTATACCGCGATCTTCAGCAATTGCGCGGGCCTTAGGGACTGCACGAATCTCCCGAGGATTGGTTAAAGGAGGAAGCGCAACGGGGGCTGGAGCGATAACAACTGGTGAGGCGACTACTGGGGTTTCGATTGCAGCAGGTTGAACGGCTACTGGTTCGATTACCGGGGCTGGGGCATCGGGAAGAGGGGCATCGCCGCCGAAGTCAAAGGACATCACTTCGGTATCGGTTTGCATGATCAAAACTGGTTTACCGATTTCAATCGCAACGCCGATTTCGCCAACAAGTTGTTCGATGACGCCATCTGCAGGAGATTCAACTTCCATATCGATTTTGTCAGTCATCACTTCAAAGAGCACCTGACCGGACTTCACGCGATCGCCTGGCTTCACGTGATAGAGAATGAGCTCGCCAGTTTCCATGGTCATGCTCATTTTCGGCATGACGACTGGGTATCTGAAACTCATCGCCAGTTCTTCACGATCTCACGCGCGGCAGCTTCGATATCCGCAATCTGAGGAACGGCCACCTTTTCCAATTGAGGTGCATAAGGAATCGGAATATTCATTCCAGCTAGGCGCTTGATCGGTGCGATCAGATTTCCAAAGCAAGCACTTCCCGAAACTTGGGCAATCACTTCGTTGATGTAACCAGCATGTGATGGACCTTCTTGAACAACCATCAAACGGCCGGTCTTTTCGACAGACTCGAAGATTGGTGCAGTATCGAGCGGTGAAATAGTGCGTGGGTCAATAAGTTCAATCGAAATGCCCTCCGCCGATAACTTCTCGGCCACTTCGAATGACTTATTGACCATGATGCCGGTGGCGACGATGGTGAGATCTTTTCCAGTACGAACAACTTTGGAAACGCCCAGTGGAATACGTGTTGCACCTTCAGGAACGGGATCGCGGCCAGGAATCTTGTAGAGCAATTTATGCTCGAGGAAGATCACGGGGTTGGGATCATCGATAGCCGCGAGCAACAAGCCCTTGGCATCTGCTGGGTTAGAAGGAACAACGACCTTGAGACCAGGAACGCTGGCAAACCATGGCTCTAAGTTTTGGGAGTGCTGAGCAGCAGCGCCAGTTCCAGATCCTTGCGGTGTGCGTAGAACGAGCGGAACATGCAGTGCGCCTCCCAACATGAAGTGAATTTTGGCGGCTTGATTAGCAATCTGATCCATAGCTTGAGCCGTGAAGTCAGAGAATTGAATTTCGACAATTGGACGCATTCCAGAAAGAGCTGCGCCAACTGCTGCGCCGACAATTCCAAGTTCTGAAATAGGAGTATCAAGTACGCGCTCAGGGCCAAAGCGGTGATAAAGATCGCCGGTTACACCAAATGCGCCACCGTAGATTCCGATATCTTCGCCGAGAATAAAGACTTCTTCGCGCTCTTCCATGGCGATAGTCATGGCTTCGCGAACTGCCTCTGCCATAGTCAACATACGATCGCTCATGCTGATACCGCCTTAAATACTGCTTCGAGAAGACCATCTGGGGTTGCCGATTCGGCGGCTGCAGCTTCTTTTACTGCCTGCATAATTTGCTCGGTAGAAACCTTTTGAATTTCTTCGATTTGTTCTTGAGTCAAAATGCCTTTGTCGAGCACCTTGTGAATGAAGTTAGGAATCGGATCTTTGTCTTTCCATTCTTCGATCTCTTCTTTGGTGCGATAAAGGTTCTTATCTGATCGGGAGTGACCCTTCCAGCGGTAAGTCACGGATTCGATGAGCGTTGGACCTTCACCATTTCGCGCGCGAGCAACGGCCGCTTCAGCGGCTTCATAAACGGCAACAACGTCATTTCCATCGACGGTGACGCCGGGAATTCCGTAACCCTTGCCACGATCGGCCAAATTTTCGAGTTTGAATGCTTTTTCGGTAGATGATGACATTCCGTATTTATTATTTTCACAGAAGAGAATAAGTGGGAGATTCCAAATAGCTGCCATATTTGCGGCTTCGTGGAAAGCGCCTTCGTTCATGGCACCATCACCAAAGAAGGAGACCGCGACAGTTCCACTCTTTCGCATTTTGGCGGCAAGCGCTGCTCCAGCCGCGATGGGGATGCCACCACCAACAACTCCATTAGCACCAAGGTTGCCGGTTTCGGCATCGGCAATATGCATCGAGCCACCGCGTCCGCCGCAATAACCAATCTTCTTGCCCAGAAGTTCAGCCATCATGCGCGTCAGGTCAGCGCCTTTGGCAATGCAGTGACCGTGGCCACGGTGGGTGGAGGTAATTTGATCAGTGATCTGCAACGCCAGACAGGCTCCGGTTGGTCCTGCTTCTTGTCCGATGGATAGGTGCATAGTTCCGTGCATCATTCCGCGACCGAAAAGGTCTTCGACTGCTTCTTCAAATTTACGAATGCGATACATGTAGAGCAGAGCATGTTTGGCATGCTCAGGAGAAGAGAGCGGATGGCCCATCAACAGCGGATTTGCAGTCATATTTTCTACCTTCACATTTGTGCAAGTGCCTGAATAGATGTGTACATTAAACACTACTTTCGGTAAAGATACGATTGAGCCATGAAAGAATTTCGAACCACCGCAGCCTCGGCCGTCGGCCTGCATGCCCGACCAGCCGCCCTCTTCGCCTCCAGCGCAAAATCTTCTGGCTGCAAAGTTACTCTCTCGAAGGTGCTCGCCAACGGTGAGTTAACCCCCCCGGTAGATGGCGCCAGCGTCCTCCGAGTGATGACTCTGGGCGTGAAGTTTGGCGATGAAATCGTCGTTCGCGTTGAGGGCCCAGAAGAGGATTCGGTCTCAGCGGCTCTCCGTGTCATTGTAGAAAGCGTGGATCATTGATTTCACAGCTTCGAACCGGCGTTGGCATCGATGCGCACCAGTTTGGTGATGCTGGTCCATGCCTTCTTGCTGGACTCGAATGGCCAGGCGCTCGCCGCTTAGTTGGACATTCCGACGGCGACGCAGCCATCCATGCGATCTGCGATGCCTTGCTCTCTGCCACCCAGATGGGCGATGTCGGTACCGTCTTTGGAACAGATAAACCCGAATGGGCAGGTGCATCCGGCGTGAAGATGCTGGCGTACGTAAATGAACTTCTTACAGCCAAGAATTTTAGTATTAATAATGTATCGGTGGTCATTGTTGGCAATGAGCCAAGAATCGGGGTTCGCAGATTGGAGGCGCAGGAATTGTTATCTCAAATTTTATCCGCGCCGGTTTCAATCTCGGCGACGACTACAGATGGAATGGGTTTCACCGGGCGCGGTGAAGGAGTCTCAGTCACGGCGACGGCACTGGTGGTGGCACCATGACACTTTCGTTGTACAACACCATGACGCGCACAACTTCTGAATTTAAACCACTTGTTGAAGGCAAAGTCGGCATCTATCTCTGCGGTGCAACGGTTCAAGGTGCGCCACATATTGGTCACATCCGAAGCGGAGTTAACTTCGACATTTTGCGACGGTGGCTGACACATTCGGGATACGACGTCACGTTTATTCGAAATGTCACCGATATCGACGACAAGATCCTGCACAAAGCTGTTCACGAAAATATTCCATGGTGGGCAGTTGCCATGAAGTACGAAAAGGCTTTTGCTTGGGCGTATGAAACATTGAATGTTCAATCGCCAACATATGAGCCACGAGCAACCGGGCACATCACGCAAATGGTCGAACTCATGCAGACTTTGATCGACAATGGCTCGGCGTACGCGCCAGGCAACGGCGATGTCTATCTCGATGTCCGCTCGTTAAAGTCGTACCTAACTCTCTCCAACCAGAAGTTAGATGATCTGCAATCGACCGGCGACTCTGAAGATTCGTTCAAGAAGGATCCACGCGATTTTGCGCTCTGGAAAGCAGCAAAAGCAGGAGATCCCTCGTGGCCCACTCCATGGGGAGCAGGTCGTCCGGGTTGGCACTTAGAGTGCTCAGCCATGGCCCACGTTTATCTCGGAGCCGAATTCGATATTCACGGTGGTGGCCTGGATTTAATTTTTCCGCATCACGAAAATGAAATCGCTCAATCCGAATCAGCCGGCTGGGGTTTTGCAAAGGTATGGATGCACAATGCCTGGGTCACGGCATCAGGCGAGAAGATGAGCAAGTCCCTTGGTAATTCGTTATTGGTCTCCGAAATCGTCAAAAGAGTTCGTCCCATTGAATTGCGCTGGTACCTCGGAAGTGCGCATTACCGTTCGATGGTCGAGTTCTCCTTCGAAGCTTTAGAAGAAAATTCCATAAACTTCCGTCGCATTGAAGGTTTCTTAATTCGAGCTTCTGAGATTTTGCAAGGCACCCCAGAAATTTCCATCTCTGAAAAATTTGCATCTGCCATGAATGATGATCTGGCGGTGCCGACGGCTCTTGCTGATATTTCGGATCTGGTGCGCGAAGGCAATTCGGCAATAACGGCAGGGGACAATCAATCACTAGGCAAGATCGCTGCACATGTTCGTGGCGCACTATATATATTGGGATGCGATCCCTTTGATTCAGTATTTGCGTCTGTCGCGGAAAATAATTCTTCTGCAATGGATGGATTGGTCTCGCTTGCACTTGCACAGCGGGAAGCAGCACGCGCGCGCAAAGATTTTGCCGCGGCTGACGCGATCCGCGATCAGATTCTCGAGTTAGGAATAATAATTGAAGACACTCCTGCAGGTCCGCGCTGGACATTGGCCCGTTGATGCGTCCTGGTAAAAAAAGGCGTGAATCTGCCGCCGCTCCGAAACGTCCCGCTACTCGTCGTCCGGCCACCAGACTCGAGACCCGTCCCAACTCCGATGCTGTTGCAGGTCGCAACAGCGTGGTCGAAGCACTTCGCGCCAAGATCCCCGCTAAAGAACTTTTCATCGCTGAACGTGCCGAAATTGATGAGCGCATGCAAGAAGCCCTGCGCTTAGCAAAGCGCCAAGATTTGGTCATCAAAGAGGTCGCTCGTGGCGTGCTCGATGGTTTAACTGGCACAACGATGCACCAAGGAATTGCTTTGGTTATCAAGCCTTTCCAGTACAAGCCATACGGTGAATTAATTGAAAAGGCCGAAAAACCAGCGTTGATCGTTGGTCTTGACGGCGTCACGGATCCGCACAACCTCGGTGCCATCGTTCGTAGCGCTGCTGCCTTTGGTGCTGATGGCGTTGTAATCCCCGAGCGTCGCAATGCCGCCATGACTGGTTCAGCGTGGAAATCTTCAGCTGGCGCTGCTGCCCGGCTTCCCATCTCTCAGGTCACCAATATGGTGCGATCTATTGAAGATGCAAAGAAGGCTGGATTCTTTGTTGTCGGGCTAGATGCCGAAGGCGATGAATCACTTCCGAAGTTCTCTTTGGCTAAGGAATCTGTTTATCTCATTGTCGGATCCGAAGGCAAAGGTATTTCCAGGCTTGTGCGCGAAAAGTGTGATTTAGTGCTTTCCATTCCAATGGAATCCACAGTCGAATCCTTGAACGCCAGCGTCGCAACCGCAGTCGTTATGTATTGGATCGCGCAGGAGCGCAACAAGAACTAATGGCTAACTTCACTCGTTACTTAGCCCTCGGAGATTCTATGACCGAGGGTATGTGTGATGAGTTAATAAATGAAAATTATCGTGGTTGGGCTGATCGCGTTGCCGATTCACTTGCTAAAGATTTTCCGGGATTTACCTATATGAATCTGGCAATTCGTGGAAAATTATTGGGGCAAGTTATTGCCGAACAAATTCCGGTGGCAATGAACTTTATTGAAGGAAAACAAACTTTGGTTTCCTTTCACGCGGGCGCCAACGATGTCCTTCGGCCCAAATATCAACCTGAAATCACTTTCAAACTTTATGAAGAAGGCGCCAAACAAATTGCGGCTTCCGGTGCCACGTTGATACTTTTCACTGTTATCGAAAAAGCCACTGGTAAAGGTAAGACTGCTGAACTGTGGGAGAGCCGCTTCAAAGATTTCAATATCAATGTCCGCCGAGTTGCCGCCGAACTAGGCGCGATACTGATCGAGTGGAATGAAGCTCTCTTTCTCTCCGATCGTCGTTTCTTGGCACCAGATCGGTTACATCTCAATGCAGATGGTCATTACCGAGTTTCGCAAGGTGTCCTAGAAAAGTTGGGCGAACCTTTCGATCCTGCTTGGCGGGTCCCACTGCCCGATGCCAAACCTGCAAGTAAATTCGTTGATGTTGTAAACGACACCAGATGGCTCTTCACCTTTGCTCTTCCTTGGGTGTGGCGTCGGATTAGAGGAAAATCCTCGGGGGATGGTCGAAAAGCTAAGCACGATCAGCCTATTTCTTGGCTGTAACCACCCGCGTTCAGCGTTAGTCCACTCCTCGGTTACCTCTCATTAACCCTTTTCTAGCAAAATAGCGCCATGTCTTCTCATTCGATCGCGGAAAATCCCCGCGAACGCCTCATTGATCGCGAGCTCAGCTGGCTGGCATTTAATGAGCGGGTATTGGAATTGGCAGAAGACGAGAGCATTCCCGTACTAGAACGATGCCGCTTCCTTGCGATCTTCACTTCCAACCTAGATGACTTTTTTATGATTCGAGTAGCCACGCTCAAACGCAAACTCGAAGCCGGAATCACCAAAACCAATACTGCGGGCTACACACCTGCACAATTAATGACTGCGATCTCTCAGAAAGTTCAAGAATTAACTGCGCGACAATCCAAGACTTTTCACGACAGCGTTATCCCATCCTTAGCGGCAAATGGCATCGAAATTCCAAAGTGGAACCACCTCTCAAATGACGAGCAGATTTATGTCAACAAGATTTTCCACGAACGAATTTTCCCGGTGTTAACTCCGCTCGCAGTCGATCCATCGCATCCGTTCCCCTACATCAGCGGGCTCTCACTTAACTTGGCAGTTGTGGTGAAGAAAATTGATGAAGATCAAGAATTTTTTGCCAGAGTGAAAGTGCCTTCTAATCTGCCGCGATTTATTGGCACCACCCAATACGATGCAAATCGATTTATTCCGTTAGAACAAGTAATCATTGCAAATCTCGAAGAACTCTTCCCGGGAATGCACGTCGAGGATTACTACACTTTTCGGCTTACCAGAAATGCCGATCTTGAACTTGAAGAAGATGAATCTGAAAACTTGTTGGCTTCTATGGAACAAGAATTGCTCCGCCGGAAATTTGGTCCACCCGTTCGGCTAGAAGTTGATAGCGATATCAAGCCGGAGCTCTTGCAGACTTTGATGGATGAACTTGGAATTCGCCCGCAAGATGTAAGTCGCTCTTCTGAGCCTTTGGATCTCAGTGGACTCAGCCGCATTGCCGACATTGATCGACCTGATCTCAAATTTGAAGCGTTCAGTAACAAAGTCGCCTGGGATCTGCGCGATGTAAATCCGGATTCGGCTGATGATTTTTTTGACGCTATTCGTAGACGCGAAATTCTTCTGCACCATCCTTATGAGTCTTTTACTTCTTCGGTAGTGCGCTTCCTGGAAGCTGCTGCTACAGATCCATCGGTCCTGGCAATAAAGCAAACTTTGTATAGGACTTCTGGAGATTCACCGATCGTGCAGGCCCTGATCGAGGCGGCCGAAGCCGGAAAGCAAGTCCTAGCCGTCGTTGAAATTCGCGCCAGATTCGATGAATTAGCCAACGTCCGATGGGCCAGAAAGCTTGAAGATGCTGGCGTTCACGTCGTTTACGGATTGGTCGGTTTTAAGACCCACGCCAAACTTTCACTGGTTGTGCGCGAAGAAGCCCAAGGTATACGTCGTTATGTTCATATGGGAACTGGTAACTACAACCCCAAGACTGCTCGACTCTATGAAGATTTTGGAATTCTCAGCGCCGATCCGGTCCTGGGGGATGATGTCAACAAACTGTTTAACCAGTTGTCGGGTTTTGCTCCCCAAACCGCCTTCGCACGAATTTTGGTCGCACCACGTACTTTGCGAGCAGGTCTGCTGCAACGCATCGACCAAGAGATTGAAAATCACAAGGCAGGTAAACCGGCCTTTATTCGGATGAAACTCAATTCCATCCTTGACGAAGAATTCGTTGAGGCGCTCTACAAAGCTTCGGCTGCGGGCGTCAAGATTGACCTCATCGTCCGTGGAATTTGTGCCGTTCGAGCAAGTGTGCCCGGGCTATCCGAAAACATTCGCGCCATTTCGATTCTGGGTCGCTTTCTGGAGCATTCGCGCATCATTCACTTTGCCAATGACGGCGATGATGAGATCTGGATAGGTAGTGCCGACTTGATGCACCGAAATCTTGATCGCCGGGTCGAGAGCATGGTCAAAATTGTTCAAACTGATCACAAGCGACTATTGATTAGAGCGATTGATACCTACTTGTCGCCGACTATGGCGCACTGGATTATGGGATCGTCCGGAGAATGGCAACGCGTTCAGTTCGATGGCGAAGGAAATCAATTACAAGATCTTCATGCTGCATCTATTCAATGGTATCGGGAGCGTGGATGACGCCACAGGTAATCGCAGCCGGCGCCGTAGTTTGGCGAAAGAATGCAGATGAATCTATTGAAGTAGCTCTGGTTCATCGACCTCGATACGACGACTGGTCGCTACCTAAAGGCAAGCTAGAAGTTGGCGAAAGTCTGGTTTCCTGCGCTTATCGTGAGGTGATGGAAGAAACCAATCTTCCTGTCCGCATCGGACCTTTCTTGGGCACAACCGAGTACTTCGTCCCAGATGGTTTAAAGCAAGTGCACTATTGGTGCGCCCGCGTCATTGAGGGCGGTTACGAATTCCATGCCAATGATGAGGTAGATCAATTGCTGTGGCTGTCGGCTTCCGAGGCAATTGAGAAATCTACTCGGGAGAGCGACCGAGAAATATTGGCTAAATTTGTGGCTTCGCCCTTTGATACCAATGCTTTCGTCATGCTGCGCCATGCCAAAGCGTTGGCCAGACAAGAATGGGATGGCGACGATGATGATCGTCCGCTAGACCTGACAGGACAGCTTCAAGCAAAGCGCATGCTCTCTATCTACCAAGTCTTTGGGCTCGAAGAGATTTATACATCGGACGCAGTTCGATGCTTCGATACCGTTGCTGCTTTAGCAAAGAGCCTCAACATTGAATTAAAAGTTGCTCAAGAAATTAGTGAATACACCTTTAAGAAGAACAAAGAGAAATCTCGCGATTTCGTCAAAGAGCTGATGAAAAAACGTGAAACCTTATTGATTTGTAGTCACAATCCAGTACTTCCAAAGATGCTCGAAAAGCTGACGAAGAAAGTGGAGATCGAGTACGAAGGCTCAAAACTTCTACCGGGGGAATCCTGGGTGATTCACCACAATAAGAAAGAAGTATTACAAGTAGATCGTTTGGAAGCTCCGCAAATTTAGGATTCCATCCAGTCCATATATTTCAAGACAATTCCTTCTCGAAGCGCCCACGGGCAAATTTCGAGTTCGGCCAAATCCAAATTCCGCATCACGCTTTCGGTGACGAATGCACCTGCAACAATTTGCCGAGCGCGGTTTGCAGATACTCCGGGAAGTTTGGTGCGTTCTTCTAGAGTCATGCCAGCTAATTTCGTTGATATTTTGCGAATGGCATCAACTTTGATGGTCTTGCCATTTCCGCCAAACCAATCGCCGCACAACCGAGCCAGAGTTCGCAATGTCTTGCTAGTTGCAATAGAACGATCTGTATCTTGGTGATGAACCAAAGCAGGCAACACTTCTTCTAATTGAGATTCAATCGAATCGCGAAGGGCGCGAATACTTTTGTCAGTATGGGGATCTCCGATCAAGTGGTTCTTGGTGAGGCGCCCTGCGCCAAGCGGCAGGGACACTGCGACCTCAGGAGCCTCGTCGACTCCGACGGCAATCTCCAACGAACCGCCACCGATATCAATCACCAATAGGCGACCACTGGACCAACCAAACCAACGCCTGGCAGCGAGGAAAGTTAATTTCGCTTCCTCTTCACCGGAAAGGACCTGAAGATCAATCTCAAAATCTTTATTCATATCGGCAATGATGCTTTCGCCGTTGCTGGCCTCTCGCAGGGCAGATGTTGCAAACGGGAGCAACTCTTTGACTTGGACCGATCTAGCCTGAACCACAGCCCGCTTAATAGATAAGCGCAATTGCGAAATACCTTCAGGGGAGATGTTGTTCTGGTTATCTAAGAAATCCGTTAACCGAAGTTCCTCTTTGAAGTTAAATGTGGGAACTGGGCGGGCGCCGGGGTGGGTGTCGACTACCTGCAAATGAACGGTATTGGATCCAACATCGAGAACTCCAAGGCGCATAGGGGCAACTTACTATCCATTTCCCGCACAATTAGGGGGAAATTCCCCTCGTTCAAGCGTGTCATAATTACGCCCTGGCTCCGAGTGTTTTCTGCGGGCCGCGCCTCCCTAGCTCAGTGGTAGAGCATCCGCCTTGTAAGCGGAAGGTCGTCAGTTCAATCCTGACGGGGGGCTCCATTTAAGGAGAGAAGAAGAGGAATCTCAATGTACGGATTCGCCCTCTTTCTCTCCGTCTTCCTAGCAACGGCCGTCGAAGCCGTCGAAGCGCTAACCATTGTCTTGGCCGCAGGAACTGCCCGAGATTGGAAATCTGCTTTTCGCGGTGTTTACGCTGGATTCGCTTTACTTGCCGTGATCATTGCCATCTTTGGGCCAGCAATCTCGCGTGCCCCAATTTCAGTTCTTCGGATAATTGTCGGGGGATTACTTCTTGTCTTTGGCTTGCAGTGGCTGCGTAAGGCAATTTTGCGCGCGAGTGGCTACAAAGCGCTACACGATGAAGAGAAGATATATCAGGAAGAATTAAAGAGCGCCCGTGCCGCCAAGAAGGAGTCGCGCATTGGTGTTGATGACTGGTACGCCTTCACCCTATCTTTCAAAGGTGTTGTCCTTGAAGGTCTGGAGATTGTCTTTATCGTCCTAACTTTCGGCACTATTCAGAAAGATGTTGGCTTGGCATCGATCGCGGCGCTATCTGCCGTCGCGCTAACGGTGATCGCGGGATTCGTTATTCATAAGCCCCTCTCGAGAGTTCCAGAAAACACCATGAAATTCGTGGTCGGAATTCTTCTCACTTCGTTTGGCATCTTCTGGGGAGCCGAAGGGTCGGGGGCGCATTGGCCCGGAGATAACTGGGCAATCTTGTTCCTAGTCCTCTTTATTGCATTGCTGTCGATTGGTTATGCGAAAGTAATGGGCTCTGTTTTAGGCGAACGCCGCGAGGCGCGAAAAAGTGCGACTAAGAAAAGCGCAACGGGGTCGAATGAGTTGCCGATCTGGCTAGCGAAGTTGAAGGCTTTTGCTCTCTTTTGGTACGACTTCGTCATTGGCGACGATTGGACTGTCGCAGTGACCGTATTTGTCACGTTTTTTGTTACTAAATGGCTGGCTGGCAGCGCCGGTCATGACTGGTGGATACTCCCAATAACCGTTGCGCTCGCGCTAGCGGTCAGCCTGGCGCGCGCCACGCAGAGAGTTCACCCAAACGTAACTAAATCTTTAACCAATCCCTAGTCGGCGTTACGTCTTATGGATACCCTAACGGCAAGTTCCGAAGGGGGAATAATGCGCAAGCATCTAATGATTGGAGCAGCCGCGGCGATCGCCATGGCCTCCGTAGTAGCAATCCCAGCTCATGCAGCTGGAGTGAAATCTGCAAACGCTGTATCAGCCGCTGATTTTGGTGGACTCAATGGTCTCGTGACCGCGTGCAAGAAAGAGGGCAAACTCAATGTTGTCGCTCTGCCACGCGACTGGGCTAACTATGGCGAGATCCTCGATCTCTTCGCCAAGGCATTCAAGGTAAAGATTTACAGCGATAACCCAGATGGTTCATCCGCTTATGAAATTCAAACAATCAAGACTGCTCCTAAATCAAAGCAACCAGACGTAGTAGACGTCGGCGGATCTGTTCTTGACGATGCAGTCGGTAACGACTTGTTTGCAGATTACAAAGTTCTCACTTGGAATGACATTTCACCTGAGTACAAGGACAATCTAAATAACAAGTACTACCCAGACTATGCCGGTCAAATCGCGATCATGTACGACACCACTTTGCCAAAGGCGCCACACTCCATCAAGGACTTGTTGGATCCTGCCTTCAAGGGAACTGTCGCAATTGCTGGTGACCCAACTCAGGCACAACAAGCGTTGATGAGCGTTTTCGCCGCATCAGTAGCAAATGG
>CANCSL010000032.1 GCA_947380835.1 Actinomycetota bacterium
ATTGATTATGACTTGCCCGTTATTTTGGCTACGACTCTTCTTGCTGCCGCTTTTGTAGTTATTGCAAATCTCTTGGTGGATATTGCATATGCCTACATCGATCCTCGAGTACGTGTGGGCTAAGGACTATGACAACTCCATTTCTAGAAGTTAAGAATCTCAACGTCAGCTTTCCAACTGAAGATGGCGAAGTTATGGCTTCGCAAGATATCTCCTTCAATGTGGCCCTAGGCGAAACCTTGGCGATTGTTGGTGAATCCGGTTCCGGAAAATCAGTCTCCAACCTGGCGGTCATGGGTTTGCACAACCGCGCCCGCACAAATATTTCAGGAGAGGCTTGGCTTAATCTGCCTTCCGGCCCTGTTGATGTCATCTCGGCACCTGAAGAGACAGTCCGCCGATTACGCGGTAAATCAATGGCGATGATCTTTCAAGATCCGATGTCGGCTTTGCATCCTTATTACTCCATTGGTGACCAGCTTTCAGAAGCCTGGCGTTTATATAACGAAGGTTCCAAGTCAGATGGCATCAAGCGCGCTGCGCAGATGTTGGACCTTGTCGGAATTCCTGACGCCTCACGCCGAGTCAACGAATATCCGCATCAATTTTCCGGCGGTATGCGCCAACGCGTCATGATCGCTATGGCCCTAATCAATAACCCCTCACTTTTGATTGCCGATGAACCTACGACTGCGCTGGATGTGACTGTTCAATCTCAGATTCTGCAGTTGCTACGAGATATGCAAAAAGAGTTCAACATGGCAGTCATTTTGATCACCCATGATCTAGGTGTTGTCGCTGAAGTGGCCGATCGAGTTAACGTTATGTATGCCGGCAAGATCGTCGAGCAAGCTGGCATTGACTCCATCTATTACGACTCGCTTCACCCATACACAATGGGTCTCTTGTCCTCGATTCCTCGGGTGGACCAATTGGGTGGTCATCGCTTGAAGACCATCCCAGGACAACCACCATCACTTATTGGTCTGCCCGCTGGGTGCTCATTCCGTTCGCGTTGTGAATATGCCGGCATGGTTGCTAACAATCGCTGCGCCACAGATGCGCCTTTGCTGGAAATCAAGGCTCCGTTGCATTCATCTCGTTGTCACCTTTCTGTCCAACAACTCAATGATGTGAATCCATCCGATGTAAGGAGTGCTCACAAGTGAGTGAGAGCGTTTTAAAGCTTGAAGGGCTCAAGAAGCACTTCCCAACGACCACAGGTGGCGTTTTCAGCCGTGTAAAGGGCGTTGTCAAGGCCGTAGACGGCGTAGACCTAGAGATTGCCCGTGGCGAGACTGTCGGCCTTGTGGGCGAATCTGGTTGCGGTAAAACCACAGTAGGTCGCACAGTATTAAAACTCTACGAGCCAACCGACGGCAAGATTTTCTTCGAAGGCGAAGACATCACCAAACTCAGCCGCCACGACATGAAACCGCTGCGCTCTCAGATGCAGATGATCTTTCAAGATCCATTCGCATCCCTCAACCCTCGCCATACCGTTGGCGCCATTATTTCCGCCTCCTTTGATATCCATGGAATCAAGCCCGAAGGCGGCGTCAAGAAGTCGGTCCAAGAGTTATTGGAACGAGTTGGCCTCAACCCCGAACACATTAACCGCTTTCCTCACGAGTTCTCTGGCGGTCAGCGTCAACGCATTGGTATTGCTCGCGCACTAGCTCTGAAGCCAAAGTTGGTAGTGGCGGATGAGCCGGTTTCTGCTTTGGATGTATCGATTCAAGCCCAGGTCGTTAACCTGCTCGATGATCTGCAACAAGAACTAGGTCTGGCTTATCTCTTTGTGGCTCACGACTTATCAGTCGTGCAACATATCTCCGATCGAGTTGTGGTTATGTACCTCGGCAAGGTCATGGAGATGGCAAATACTGCCGAGCTCTTCTCCAATCCACGCCACCCCTATACCAAGGCGTTGCTCTCAGCCGTTCCGATTCCAGATCCTGAAATCGAACGAAAGCGCGAACGCATTATTTTGCAAGGTGATCTTCCTAGCCCAGTCAATCCACCAGCGGGATGCGTGTTTAATACCCGATGCTGGAAGGTGCAAGATCGTTGTCGAGTCGAAGTCCCACAAGTTTTGGAAATCTCTCCGAAGCACACCTTGGCTTGCCACTTCCCAGAAGGCGTTTAATCCGCCGAATCCAGATTGAAAAAGCCCCGCCTCTCTCATCGAGATGCGGGGCTTTTTAGTGAAGGTATTAAACGAGAGCACCTGTCACTGTTGCAGTATCTGTGCCAAGAGTGATCGTCAATGTGAGTGGATCTCCGACTTTGCCATCGCAACCCACACCGTAGGTGAAGTTGGCGCTGGCCTTAGGAGCAACCGGATCAGTTGGAGCACCATTAATACCAGAGTCACCATCGAGTACATCAACGCAAGAATTTGTACCAGAGGCGGCGGTAATTAAAACAGTGGAGAGATCGAGATCTGAAGCTCCGCCATTTTGGATCGTGACGGCCAATTTGTTGTGGACTTGATTGGCAAAATAATTGGAAGCGAAAGCCGTTGGCTTGAACGAAGCTGGGGCCGCTACAGTGATGGATACGCCACCACCTAAATCGATCACTTTGCCAAAAGCGGCGCTGGATTGAGTTTGAGCAGTTGCCGTGGCCGCATCGGTTGGAGCATCAGTTGTCTTGGCTGAACTTCCGCAACCTGCCAGCAACAAAGTAAGCGCTGCGACGGGAAGAACTGCAAGGTGAAGCTTTTTCATAGCAAACCTTTCGATTGTCTTACGCTCCAGGTACCGGAGCGAAATCCCAGATGAACCGCCTAAACAGCGACGTTTAGGCACTTGCAAAAGTCTAACAGCGCTACCAGATTCGAACACGTTCAGCCGGAGGCAGGTAAAGCGCATCGCCTTCAACTACCTGAAAAGCCTCATAAAACTCGTTGAGATTTCGAACTACTTGGTTGCAGCGGAATTCATCGGGTGAATGAGGGTCGGTGGCAATACGACGTTTGACTTCCTCCGGGCGTTGTTTGCCACGCCACACTTGAGCCCAGCCTAAGAAGAGGCGTTGAACGCCCGTAAGACCATCAATTTCGGGAGCGGCTTGCCCAGCCAAGGAGAGCTCGTAAGCCTTCAGGGCAATAGTCAACCCACCAAGATCGCCAATGTTTTCCCCAATAGTGAGTGCGCCATTAACGTGAACGTCAGGAGCGCCTTCCGGGTGAAGTTGCTCGTATTGGGAGATCAAAACCGCTCCGCGTTTTTCAAATTCGGCGAGATCGGATTCCGTCCACCAATCATTGAGGTTGCCATCACCATCATATTTTGAACCTTGATCGTCGAAGCCATGGCCAATTTCGTGGCCAATGACGGCGCCAATGCCACCGTAATTGGCGGCGTCATCGGCATCCATGTCGAAGAATGGAGGTTGCAGGATTGCGGCCGGGAAGACAATCTCATTCATTCCAGGGTTGTAATAGGCGTTGACCGTTTGTGGGGTCATCAGCCATTCGGTCTTGTCGACGGGTGCACCAACCTTGGCGAATTCAAAATCTTGGCCGAACTTAGAAATTCGGGCCACATTGCCAATCAGGTCGCCTCGAACGATGGAAAGGTTTGAGTAATCGCGCCATTTATCGGGGTAGCCAATCTTGGGCAGAAACTTGTCTAACTTATCGAATGCTTTTTCTTTAGTGGCTGCGCCCATCCAATCCAGGGCTGCGATATCTACTCGGTACGCCTCAATGAGATTGGCGACGAGTGCGTTCATTCTTACCTTGGCTTCAGGTGGGAAATGTCGAGATACATAAATTTCTCCAACTGCCTCACCCATGGCACCTTCGACCATACTCACGCCGCGCTTCCAGCGGGCGCGAAGTTCAGGGACACCAGAAAGAGTGGTGCCATAAAAGGCGAAATTTTCATTGACCAAAGCCGAGTTGAGGAGCGAGGCGGCACCGGTGAGCAATCTCCAGGTTAACCACGAACTCCAGGACTCAAGGGAAACTGAAGTCATCAAGGTAGCCATTCCGGCAAAGAAACTGGGCTGACGCACGATGCAGGTCGCAAGGATTTTTTCAGGCGTTGCCGAAGCCTTCATCCATGTTTGCCAATCAAAACCTTCAGTTAAGTTTTGAAGTTCAGCAAAAGTAAATTTGTTATAGGTCAGATGTGCGTCACGATCTTTGACCTGATCCCAGTGGTGGGAGGCAATCTTCGTCTCTAATTCGAATATTCGTTGAGCATGGGTAGCGCCACCGGCGATACCGGCAAGAGTGAACATCTTTTCGATATGTGCCACGAGGGCATCTCGGAGCGGAGCAAATTCTGCTTCGCGATAGTAAGCCTCATCGGGAAGGCTTAAACCGGATTGGCCGATGTAAGTGATGTTGGTCGTCGAATCCTTATTATCGGTGGAGATGTATTCGTAGAAAAGCCCGCCAACGCCTCGGGACTCGAATTCGCCGAGCAGCGTGTGGAATTGATGAAGATCGGCGATAGCTAGAGCACGATCGAGATCGGCTTTAATGGGGGAGATGCCTAATTCTTCGGCACGTGCTTCGTCCATAAAGTCGGCGTAGAGATCTCCGATTTTTTGGGCGTTGCTGCCGGTTTCATGTGTGCTGGCAGCAAGTTCTTCAATGATGGCGCGGACTTGCTTTTCGGCTTCCTCGTAGAGCCAATAAGCGGCCCCATCCGATGCGCGATCTGCCGGTATTTCAGCGGTGTCTAGCCACAGCCCATTGACATGGCGGAAGAGGTCATCTTGAGGACGGATAGAAGTTTTGAGATGGGAGAAATCGATGCCACTTTTCATAGAGAAAGCCTATATATACGTGAGGTTTTGTCGAATTGCCGTGATAGTTCAACTTTCAACTAAATCGCAAAATGGAGTAAACTGGGTAAATGGCAACCAAGAAGATTGAACCTCGTTGGCTCAACCCCCGAGAAATGAAGGCCTGGCGCTCATATATCGTCGCTTCCCGCCGATTGCTCGAGGCGCTAGACGCTGACCTTCTTGGCCACGAGTTATCCATGGCTGACTATGAAGTATTGGCCCAATTGAGTGATGCCCCTGATCGCCGAGTTCGAATGAGCGAGTTGGCGGAGATTGCCATGGTCTCTAAGTCCCGCCTTTCCCACCGAATGAAGGTCATGGAGAAAGCCGGCTGGGTTCGCCGAGAAGAATGTCTGGAAGATAAGCGTGGATCTTGGGCAGTGATGACAGATAAAGGTTGGAAAGCAATTGTGAAAGCCGCCCCAGATCACGTGGCCTCTGTTCGTAATCGTTTCGTGGACCATTTGACCTCAAAAGACCAAGAAGATTTAGCCAAAATTTTCGATCGAGTTACATCACAGCTTCGCGATCAATTTATTGATGAGGCTGCTCCAGCCAAAAGGAAATAGTTTTTATAGTGCAATAAAAAACCCCGCCATTTGCATGGCGGGGTTTTTTAATAGATCGGTTACTTTGCAACAGCCTTCTTGCGACGCTTTGGTGCTGCCTTCTTGGCAACAACCTTCTTCGCAGCTGGCTTTGCAGCAGCCTTCTTGCGCTTTGGAGCTGCCTTCTTGGCAACGGCCTTCTTCGCAACAGCCTTCTTGGCAGCTGGCTTTGCAGCAGCCTTCTTGCGCTTTGGAGCGGCCTTCTTTGCTGGGGCAGCTGCCTTAGCGGCTACCTTCTTCTTGCGCTTTGGAGCAACTGCCTTAGCAACTGCCTTCTTACGCTTTGGAGCAGATTTCTTAGCTGCAGCCACGTAGATCTCCTATCAGAATGGTTCGATCCGTCACCGAACCTGTTCAAGGAGAAGCGTGACATCAATTGCACTAACTTTCCACTATTTTGAGTGAAAAATGAGGCGCGTGTCGCGACAGCAAAAAATTGTTTTTTTATGTATTCAAGAAAAAAAATAGCGTTTGTGATCCGCGGGCAGTGGTCGAAATGGGCAAATATTTTGCGAAGCCGAAAAGTTAATTTTCTTCCAAGTTCTCCAGGGCCTTAATATCCCTTTGTTTAACTGCGAATTCGTTGGTTCGCACGTCATATGTCCGGAATTTTGGTAGCGCTGCAGATGCCATAGAGACAAAACCGATGCACAACAGACCGCCACTTATGACTGAAGTTCTCAAAGTCGTCCAGGCGGCCACGGACCCAGATCGCATTTGACCACCGAGCGGACCCACCGAATATGACAAAAGTTGAATTCCAGCGAGGCGTCCGCGAAATTCGTCGGGGATTGATTGGTTCCAGATTGCACTTCGAAAGAGCGCACTCACCATGTCCGCACCACCTGCGACGGCAAGAAAAAAGAGCACAACCCAGAGATGGTTAGTCGTTCCGGCCATGGAAATGGCGGCGCCCCAACCTAAAGCTGCAAATATCACTGCCCGGCCGTGGTGGGAGTAGCGATTAATCCACTGACTTGTCAGAGTCACCAGGATTGAACCCACGGTGCCCGCGGCATAAAAGAAACCAAGAGCCCACCGGGCATGTAATTGGTCTGCCCAAAAAGGGAAAAGAGCGTTGGGCATAGCGAAGAACATGGCTATGAGATCAACAATGTAGGTACCCATCAAATCTTTGCGCGATGCGGCGTACTTGATTCCGCCCACAAGGCTTTTAAATGCAGGTTCGGTTTTCTCTTCATGAGGGGGGAAGGAACTAACTCGCCAGAGCAGCAACAGAGAGAGGATGTAACTAATGACATCGACTAAAAATCCAGCTTTAACACCGACGGTCGATATTAAAATTCCGGCGAGTGCCGGTCCTGAGATAACTCCGAACTGTGAACGCAAACTCATCAGCGCAGTGGCGTTGGGGAGATCTTCGTGAGAGACGATTCTCGGCAGGATGGCATCCATACTGGGACGCTGTAATCCATCTACTGCGGCAAAGAGTCCGGCACAGACATAAAGCAGTATTAAATGGGGTTTATGGAGGGTGGCATTCATCAGCAAGAGCGAAGAAATTACCAACGCCAGGAATTCACTAGCCCACACCATCTTCTTTCGGTCAACTGAGTCGGCAAGAACCCCGCCATACAAGCCAAAAATAATGAGCGGGATGAGTTCGACGGCCCCCATCAACCCGACAGCCAAGTAAGAATTCGTCAAAATCTTGATCTGGAAAGGCAGGGCTACATAGGTAAACATCGACCCCATATAGGAGATGAATCCGGCAGACCAGAGCAGGCGAAAGTTTCGGTATTTCTTGAGTGGCGATATATCGATCGCAAACTTTCGTGTCATTGTGCCAAATCTAGATGACAGATCCTTTTCGCGGAGAATGAATTAATGAAAAGTTTGCTCCGAATCTGGAAATAGCCCGGCGGCAACATCGGCGCTCCACTCGTGAATTGCGCCGGTCATCTCTTCACGCAGGTTGCGATAAGCCTTGGCAAGTTTTGGCGCACCGGCAGTCATTCCCATGAGGTCGGTCCAGACCAAGACCTGGGCATCGCACTGAGGACCGGCTCCGATTCCAATAATGGGGATCGCAAGTTCGGCGGTTATTTCTTGCGCAAGTTCGGCTGGTACTAATTCCAGAACGAGAGCAAAAACTCCGGCCGCAGCCAGCGCTCGGGCTTCAGCTTTAATGCGTTCTCCGTCGGCTCCGCGACCTTGGACTTTAAAGCCACCCAGAGCATGAACAGATTGTGGTGTTAGTCCGAGATGACCCATCACGGGAATTCCGGCGGCAATCAACGCCCTAACTTGAGGCAGGATTTTCGATCCACCTTCCAGCTTTACGGCCTGCACTTTGGATTCTTTAAAGAAACGAATTCCAGTGGCGAGCGCCGCCTCTGGGCCGGATTCATAGGAACCGAAAGGGAAATCAACGACAACGAGGGCGCGCTCTGATCCGCGAACAACTGCCCGGGCTAAAGGAATCATTTCATCGACCGTCACCGGGATGGTGTTTTCCTCACCTAAAAAATTATTGCCGGCGCTATCGCCCACCAAGAGAACGGGTATCCCGGCTTTATCGAAAATATCGGCGGTCATCGACTCGTAGCTGGTGAGCATCACCCACTTTTCGCCACGTTTTTTCCAGGCAGCCAGTTGAGAAATGCTCACTCGAGCGGCGACTGGTGAATTTTGATTGGACATGGATCAACCTTTCTAGATCAAGGCCACATGACATGGTCCCCGTCGTTTGGTGTGTAAAAAGTCTATCGGGGTACGCTCGGGTCATGGAAGGCGAGCCCCTGAGCGTTTCTGCCCCGCAGACGGGGAAAAGTCAGTTGCGCCTGGCTATGGCGCAAATCAACCCCACTGTTGGTGATTTGAGCGGAAATGCTGACCTTATTCGCTCGCATGCGCGATTGGCTTTCGAAAGCGGCGCCCATCTTGCGCTCTTTCCCGAAATGATTTTGACCGGATATCCAGTTGAAGACTTGGCACTGAGATCGACCTTCAGGTCGGCAAGCAAGAGTGCTATTTCCTCACTTGCCAGCGATCTTATGAATGATGGGCTCGGAGATCTTGTCGCCATCGTTGGCTACCTAGATGAGAGTGCGGCTCGGAAACCTCAAAATGCCGTTGCCGTGATTCACCAGGGCGAGATTAAGGGCAGATATATAAAGCGCCACCTTCCGAATTACGGAGTATTCGATGAATACCGAAACTTTACGGCTGGTGCTGGAACATTTATTTTTCGACTTCGCGGAATAGATATCGGATTAGCAATTTGTGAAGATATTTGGAAATCACAAGGACCGGTCTCCGAACTTGCAGAGCGCCGCCCAGGGCTTGTTCTTGTTCCAAACGGAAGTCCATTCGAGCGGAACAAAGACGATGTTCGTCTGGCGCTAGTAAAACGCCGGGCTCGTGAAATCGGGGCTCCGCTTGCCTACGTCAATATGACTGGCGGACAAGACGATTTGGTCTTTGATGGCGACAGCATCGTGATCGATGGCACAGGCGAACTTCTGGCGCGTGCTCCTCAATTTGATGATGGCTTAATGATTGTAGATATCGAAGCTAAAACTGGCACGAGCAATCCCGATCTGGTGATTTCTGAAAATTCTCTTGATCCTTATTCTTCGCTCACTGCCGGAATCGCGCCGCGATTGAGCGATGAAGGTGAAGTCTGGCAAGCCTTGGTCGTAGGTTTGCGCGATTACGTTCGCAAGAATGGTTTCCCCAGTGTGATCACGGGCATGTCAGGTGGCATCGATTCTTCGGTCGTCATGGCTATCGCCGCGGACGCGCTCGGCGCCGACCAGGTGTATGGAGTAGCCCTACCCAGTCGTTACTCGTCAGAACATTCGTTGGCAGATGCGGCTCTCTGCGCCCAGTCCATTGGCTTGCATTATCGGGTAATAAATATCGAGCCCATGGTTGCCGCCTTTTTAAGTAATTTAGGATTGACTGGTTTGGCTGAAGAGAATGTGCAAGCTCGAGTACGCGGCACAACATTGATGGGGCTTTCCAATCAAGAGGGTCATCTGGTTTTAGCCAACGGCAATAAATCTGAACTAGCCGTTGGGTACTCCACTCTGTATGGAGATGCTGTCGGTGGTTATGCCCCCATCAAAGATCTCTTTAAAGTCGATGTCTGGGCCTTGGCTAGATGGCGCAACAACTTGGCCCTTCTTCGTGGCGAAGTGCCACCAATCCCGGTTAATTCCATTGAAAAAGAGCCCAGCGCTGAACTGCGTCCTGGTCAAAAAGATTCTGACTCCCTTCCTGAGTATCACGAACTCGATGCGGTGCTGGAAATTTATATTGAAAACGATGGCGGCATAAGCGGAATTATTGAAGCCGGATTTTCTCCAGAATTGGCTCACCGAGTCGCTAATTTGGTCGATCGCGCAGAATACAAACGTCGCCAATATCCACCCGGAACCAAGATTTCCAGGCGGGCATTCGGCAAGGATCGCAGAGTTCCGATCACATCGAGATGGCGCGAGAACAACTAAGTAAGCGGCGCGACTAGCGCCATGCATCTGCGAGAGGTTCTCGTTTAGACAATCAATAAAGGGCTCTCTTATTATTTCGCCAGGTCACGAGTTCCAGGTTTTAGCCCCGGCTTACTGGACGGCAACCCTCCACCGCGGTGGGGTGCTCCGGGTGAAGACCAGGTCAGTTGTACATCGCAACCGACAAGCGCTGGAAGGGTCTTTCATGTCTGAATTTTCGTTAGCTAACGCATCATTTGAAACTCGCCAAATTCATGCTGGTCAAGTGCCAGATCCCACAACAGGTGCACGCGCACTTCCTCTGTATCAAACAACGGCTTACGCATTCCGCGACACTAAGCACGCAGCGGATCTTTTCTCGTTGGCAGAACTTGGCAATATTTATACCCGCATCATGAACCCAACTCAGGATGCAGTTGAACAACGCATCGCTTCCCTTGAAGGCGGCGTGGCTGCACTACTTGTTGCTTCAGGATCTGCGGCAACTACTTATGCGATCATGAACGTCGCCGAAGCGGGCGATCACATTGTTTCTTCGCCCAGTCTTTATGGCGGAACGTACAACTTGTTCCACTACACACTTCCAAAATTTGGAATTGAAGTTACATTTGTTGACGACCCAAGCGATCCAGAGAGTTGGCGCAAAGCAGTTCGCCCCAACACAAAAGCTTTCTTTGGCGAGACCATCGCGAATCCCAAAAATGATATTTTGGATATTGAGCTTGTTGCCGGTATCGCTCACGCCAATGGCGTTCCACTGATCGTTGACAACACGGTGGCCACTCCATTCCTGATTCGGCCTATCGAGCACGGTGCCGACGTTGTTATCCATTCGGCAACAAAATTTCTTTCTGGTCACGGAAATACCGTCGTTGGTGCGATCGTGGATTCTGGAAACTTTGATTATGCCCAGCAAAAAGAGAAGTTCAAGAACTTCAATGAACCAGACCCTAGTTATCACGGATTGGTTTATGCCCAAGCTCTGGGTGTCGGTTCTGCCTTTGGCGCTAACCTCTCGTATATTTTCAAAATCCGTTTGACCTTGCTACGCGATACCGGAGCGGCAGTCAGCCCATTTAACGCTTGGCTTTTGGCTCAAGGATTAGAAACTTTGTCCCTGCGCATCGAGCGCCATGTCAGCAATGCTCAAGATTTGGCTAAGTGGTTGGAAGCCCAACCCCAGGTCGAGAGCGTCAACTACGCCTCATTGCCTTCATCGCCTTGGCACGCATTGGCTACTAAATACGCCCCTCGGGGTAGCGGTTCGGTCCTCTCGTTTGAAATCAAGGGCGGAATAGAAGCGGGCAAGAAGTTTGTAGAGGCTTTGGTTCTCCATTCCCATGTGGCCAATATCGGCGACGTGCGCTCCTTAGTCATCCATCCAGCTTCGACCACTCACTCTCAGTTAAGCGCAGAAGAGCAATTGACCGCTGGCGTAACGCCAGGGTTGATTCGCCTCTCCGTTGGCCTTGAGAACATTGCCGACATTAAGGCCGATATCAGCCAAGGATTTGCGGCCGCCAAGTAACGCCACCATCTAACTTCAATACAATAACTCGGTATGGAGAGCGGATGTGAATACCTAGTTACCGGGGCATGGTTGGAAAGCTATGACCCTGGTGACCGGCTATTCCTAAAAATCGGAGATCTCGAACTCGAATCCGGCGAAAAGTTGCTGGATGTCGTGATGGCTTATCAAACGTGGGGCACGTTAAATGCCGCGGGGGATAATGCAATTTTGGTTAACCATGCCCTCACGGGTTGGTCGGATGTTCCTGGCTGGTGGCCATCCATGGTTGGCCCTGGCGGCCCACTAGATACCGATAAATATTTCATCATTTGCCCCAACGTTATTGGTGGTTGCCAAGGAAGCACTGGCCCATCAACTATCGCCCCTGACGGCAAACGCTGGGGATCGCGATTTCCCACAGTGACGATTCGAGACATGGTTGAAGCTGAATTGGCTTTAACTAATGCTCTGGGGATTTCTCATTACATCTTGGCGCTCGGGCCATCTTTGGGCGGCATGCGCTCGCTCGAGTGGGCGATCCAGTATCCGGATCGAGTAAATGCCATCTGCACGATCGGCTCATCCGCCGTGGCAACCGGCGATCAAATCGGAGCTGCTTCCATTCAGATTCGGGCGATCAAAGCCGATCCCAATTATCGTCAAGGTGATTACTACGAATCTGACCATGGCCCGCTTGTGGGGATGGGGATAGCCCGAAAGATTGCCCATCTGACATATCGCACCGAAACTGAAATGGATGTTCGATTTGGCAGAGAATTGCAGGGAGATGACACTGGCCGATATGCGGTGGAGTCCTATTTGGACCATCAAGCAGAGAAACTTGCCAAGCGTTTCGATGCCAATACCTATATCGCACTGACCGAAGCCATGAATTCTCATGATGTCGGAACCGGTCGCGGGGGAGTTGCCGCAGCGCTGGCTACCGTAAAAGTTCCGGTAATTGTTGTTGCCATAGACACCGACCGCCTCTTTCCGCCTCGCCTCCAGGAAGAAATTGTGGAATTGACGCCCACGGCGCTTCCGCTCAAGGTGCTGACATCCCCATTTGGCCATGATGGCTTCTTGATTGAGGTCGAAAATATGGGTGAAATTGTCCGAGAAGCGGTGGAAATCGGCTGGAATCAGAACGCTCAAGGCTGAGATGAGAGTTTTGACGCCATCAAAATCGGCGGAAAATGTGCATAACTGCCTGTGGACAAATTATAATATGGGTAAGCAAGTTTCCCTGGCGGTTTAAGTTAAGCCAGACAAACAAAAGGATGATCTGTGGCTGGAATTGGTGCGCTCAAAAACGGAGCAAAGACAGTAAAGAGTTCAGCAGCTCCTGCCGCGAAGAAAGCCGTGGCGAAAAAAGCAATAGCGAAATCCGTTTCGAAATCGATTGTGAAAAAAGAGACCACCAAAAAGGAAACTGTGAAAAAAGAAGTTGTAAAGAAAGTCGCCGCTAAGAAAGCTGTTGTGAAAAGCGCTGCCAAGCCTGCAGCTAAAAAAGTCGCTGCAAAGAAAGTTGCTGGTCCACGTCTCTTTCCAACAAAGGCCGAACTTGAGGCGCGCAGACTTGCTGCCGAAGCCGAAGAACTTGCCAAAGAAGAGAAGCGAAATGCCGGTCGTAAATTATTTCCGACCAAGGCTGAACTTGAAGCAAAGCGTCGTGCTGAACTTGGCATCACTGACGAACCTGCGCCAGAAAGTGCAGAGGTCGCCCCAAGCAAGGCGGCTAAATCTGTTATTACCAAAATTGATGGCGAAGAAGTTGAACTCGAGGAGATCGATCTAGAAGATCTCGAATCCCTCGTTGAGGATACAAAAGAAGAAGTTGTCGCCGAAGATCCTGCCAATGAAATCCGCGTCGTCAATGTCGCCGAAGAATCTCAGAACGAAGAGAACGCTTTTACGATCAAAGATTCTGAAGAAGATGACGCTCCGCCTCAGACCGTTCTTACTGCTGGCGCCACCGCTGACCCGGTCAAGGATTATTTGAAACTGATTGGTCGTGTTCCACTTCTTAATGCCGAAATGGAAGTAGATCTTTCTTTGCGCGTTGAAGCCGGCCTTTTTGCGGAAGAGCGTTTGGCGAAAGATAAGAAGATGGATAAGAAGATGCGTCGCGAGTTCGAACAACTCGTTCTTGACGGACGTCGAGCCAAAAACCACTTGTTAGAAGCCAACTTGCGTTTGGTAGTTTCATTAGCAAAGCGTTACACCGGCCGCGGCATGCTCTTTCTTGACTTGATTCAAGAAGGAAACTTGGGACTTATTCGCGCAGTCGAAAAGTTTGACTACACCAAGGGATATAAGTTCTCGACT
>CANCSL010000033.1 GCA_947380835.1 Actinomycetota bacterium
TTCCGCTGCGGAACATCCCTGGAACCATGTCAGTTGATTAGTTAAAGGATAGCAACTGTATGGGCATCTATGAAATCCCAGTCGTACTCAATACAGAGGCCTTCCCCCTTGGGAGCCATGACGTAGCCATCTTGGATATCCAATTGGGTTTTTGTTCCGAATTGGAAGTCATCGAAGGGAAATAAGGTCTCGAAAAACTCGCAATTGACCATCGCCAGGCTGGGGTGAATCTGGACCTGCTCGAGCCCGTGATAGATCGTGGTGTGGAGTTCGCATTGCACCCCGAAAGCCTCGGCCACATGTGCGGTCTTCATGACGGCGGTAATGCCCCCGCGCCAGGAGACATCGGTTCGGACGATGTCGGCTAGGTCTTCCTTGATGTAGTGAGCGGTTGAATAGTGAGCGCCGGCAACTACTTCGGTGCCGCAGATAGGGATATCCAACTTCTCGCGGAGTTTGCGCAGGCCATTGAAGTTAACGTCCAAGAGCGGCTCTTCCAACCAACGGTAATTCAACTTCTCGAGTTCGCGCCCAGCTTTTAGAGCTTGCTCGTAGGTATAAGAGATGACGGGATCGGCCATCAAAGTGAAGTCATCGCCGACTGCGGCACGAACTGCTCGGTAGCAGGCAATATCCAAGTCCAGGATTCCTGGTGGGTGGAGCTTGTAGCCCTTGTAGCCCTTGGCTTTAACCGCCAGTGCTTGGGCGACATACTCATCTGGGCCAGGCAAGAACATCGAGGATACGTAGAGCGGAACTTTTTCCCGAGATGCGCCCAGCAATCGATAGACGGGTTGATGTGCCATCTTGCCAACGATGTCCCAGCACGCATTGTCGAACGGGGCATAGGAATAAATAGGAACGTGATTCCAGCGGCGATCGAAGAGTTCGAAATCCTTCATGTTCTTGGCGCCATCGTGCGCCGAACGCCCGATGAAGAAGGGCTTTACCTGCGACATGGTGGCAGCTGCTGCCTTGGCATCGAGTGCGCCGAAACCGAAGGAGGTACCAGTAACGCCATCGGTAGTCGTCACGGTGATCACGGTGAAATCTGGGCGCGATCCGCCGGGCAACTGCACTGCCGAGACCGCATCTAGATTCTTGAGTTCATCTCCGCCTCTACATGCTCTAATTTCAATATTGGCAATAACGCTGTCGGACATGAGCCCCCCTGGAATTGGTATGAGAAAATCCTATAGGATTGAAGCATACCTAATGACAGGCGTGATGAGTCAAGGGTTTTAGCTCAGTGTTAAGAAAATAATTGAGGAAATAAATTGAAAGTACTAGAGATCGTTGATGGCTTCAGCAGCTGGAGAGAATCGCTTCAACGAAGACTCAATATGTTCATGCATCGCTAACTTGGCTGCTTTGGCATCACCGCTGGTGATCGCTTTATAGATTTCATTATGTTGCTTAATTGCCAGTTGGCCGGAGCCCGATTGGTAATACTGCTCGAATAATTCCGAGACGAATGCCGGGCGATCTTCGCCCGATACTAAATTGCGTTGATTGGCCAAGAAGAGTCGGAACAAGTGCAAGTGACAATGCATCCGCTCGAAAGCCTGATGGAGAGATTCATTACCGCTGAGTTCTGCGATCAGAGAATGAAAACGGGCGTCATGCTCGGTAAGGGCCTCGATCTTGCCATCGTCATCAAATTTCAGTGCCTCTTTAGCCACCTGCATCTCTTCTTTAAGAGCGGCTTTTCCGTGAGCATCAATATGTTTGGCGGCTTGTTCTGCAGCCCAGGGTTCAATGAGTAGACGAAAACGGAAGAGATCGCCAAATTCTTTTAACGTGAGCAAATTGGTGGCGGAATAACCTTTGAGTGGTTCTTTGGCAATCAAGCCATCGGATTCGAGCCGAGCAAGAGCCTCGCGAATAGGGGTTTGCGATACTCCGAGGCGCAAGGAGAGGGCATCGATATTGACGCGTTGGCCCGGTGCGATTTCATGGGAGAAGACCATGGCCTTTACCATCTCGTAGGTTTCATCGGACAGTACAGAGCGACGAGGACCAGTCTTTGATGGTTGCGCAGATGATCTACTCAATGGAGGCTCCAGTTACACCGGTCGCGCTAACTTCGCCGTTATCCGCAACTACTTAGGCAATCGTAGACCATGCATTCCACCATCGACGGCTAGAACGGTGCCGGTGGTCGAACCTTGGGCAGGATTTGCTAAGTACATAATGGCTCGAGCTACTTCGGGGGCTGAGACCAGTCGTCCCAATGGTTGACGCGCTTCTAGGGCTGCTTTCTCGGCCGCGGGATCATCGGCAAGGGAGAGCAAGCGCTCGACCCATGGAGTATCGGCCGTTCCGGGATTGACGCAGTTGACGCGAATCTTCTCGCCCACAAGATCTGCAGCCATGGCTAATGTCAGCGAAAGTACTGCGCCTTTGCTGGCGCTATAGACGGCGCGCTTGGGTAGGCCTGCGGTGGCAGCAATAGAACAGGTATTGACGATGGCGGCTGCTTTGGATGCGCGCAGGAGCGGCAAAGCAGCGGTGGTCACGCGACCGATTCCGGCAACATTGATATTCATGACTCGTGACCAGTCATCGTCGGTGGCATCAGCCACGGTTCCAACTGCGCCAACGCCAGCATTGTTGGCCAGGACATCTACAACTGTGGTCATCGACTTTATTTTCTCAAACGCGGAGGTAACGCTTGCGGTGATTCCGACATCGCACTCGATCCACGTGGCATAGGGAGCCATCGCTCCAGCTTGGATATCTAGACCAAAGACGGTCGCGCCAGATTCGTGGAGCGCCTTACTGACGGCAAGTCCGATTCCGGAACCGGCTCCAGTAACAACGGCTGTGAGTCCTGAGAAATCTGTGCTCATGTGTTTTCTCCACTCTGTTGGTTTTGTGACCAGTAAGGACCGGAAGGGAAGAGATAGTGGTCGATACTGGCATCAAACATTTGCGCACCAGATCCGGGCAGGACTGGGGCGCGGTAGAAACCATTTTCCACTTTGGCAGGTTCGACAAAATGCTCGTGCAGGTGATGAACATATTCGACGACACGTTTGTCGTGATGGCCGGAAACAGCAACGGCATCCCACATGGCTAAATGCTGAACCATTTCGCAGAGGCCAATGCCGCCTGCGTGGGGACAGACAGGAATACCAAATTTCTTAGCCAGCAAAATATTGGCAATATTTTCATTTACGCCCGCAACGCGAGTGGCATCTATTTGCATGACCGAGATGGCGTTCAACTGGAGAAGTTGTTTAAACATAATGCGATTTGCTGCATGTTCGCCAGTAGCGACCTTGGTTGGTGAGACTTCTTTGGCGATGCGAGCATGACCGACCACATCATCGGGATGAGTTGGCTCTTCGATCCACTCGAGTTTGAATTCTTGAAGTTGATTGACCCAAGCGATTGCATCATCAACATCCCAAACCTGATTGGCATCAATTGCAATGCGATAGTCAGGGCCGACAAGTTGGCGCACCTTTGTTAAGCGTCGTTGATCATCTTCAATAGATTTTCCGCACTTGTACTTGACCAAAGTAAAACCATCGTTGATTGCTTCGGTTGTTAATCGCAGCATCTTCTCGTCGTCATAGCCCAACCAGCCAGGTGTAGTCGTATAAGCAGGTACGCCTACGTTGACTAGTTGGGCTTCATGACGTGCCTTATTTGCTTCCCCCGAATGCAAAATTGCTAAGGCATCTTCTGGTGTTAACGCATCGCTGATATAGCGAAAATCAATAGCCGAGACGATTTGCTCGGGTGTCATATCCGAAAGAAGCTTCCACAATGGAACTCCGCGCTCTTTAGCGAAGAGATCCCACAGGGCATTGATAACTGCGCCTTGTGCCATATGGAATACGCCTTTGTCTGTACCTAACCAACGCAATTGGCTGTCGGAGGAGAGATCTCGCCCGATCTGGCCGATGTTGTTGAATGCATCTGCTGTGGTCATTCCAATAATGCGCGCCGCCAAGATCTCGATTGCCTTGATTTGAACGTCGTTTCCGCGGCCAATAGTGAAAACCAGCGAATCGCCGGAGAGGCTGGAGAGCGAGGTGTAGATACGTAAATAAGCAGCGGAGTAATCAGGATCGGCATTCATTGCATCGGACCCATCCAGCATCGTGCTGGTGGGAAAGCGCACATCAAATGCGCGGACGTCAGTGATAGTTAATGTCATCTATTTACGCCACATACTTCTCTAAGCCCTTGGGGACGCCAGTTTCAGCCCATTGATCTTCGTAGCCCACGCCAGGATCTTTTGGTCCATGGACCAATCCGTTGGCATCAACCAGAGATTCGCGCGATGTGGGATTGCCCCAAACCAATGATTCATAATAGGTGTTGTTCTTTATTGCCATACAGAGATGGGCACTTTCTAGGCCCATTCCATGTACTTCGGCGCGAAGGTGATAAGCATCGGCAAGATGGGCGATACGCATTGCCCCGGTAAATCCACCGCGTAGGAAAGTGCTCGTTCGTAAGCCAGTAGCCACACCGGTAGCGGCGAAGTCGCCTGCACTCATATGCGCACCATCTGTAACTTCACCTAGAAGCAAAGGGATGCGAACTCTTTCACCCAACCATTTATAAGCGGTGATAGAGAATTCTTTCATCGGTTCTTCGTACCACATGAAACCCGCGTCATAGAGTGCATTACCCAGATAGACCGCATCCATCAAATCAAAACCGGCGGAGCCGTCGTACATCAATGGAATGTCATCGCCGACATGTTCGCGCAATTTATGTCCAAGCAACGCATCTTTCTTGGCATCGCCAAACGCGTGCAATTTGATCGCGGGGTAACCAAGTGCCAGGCATTGATCTGCGATATCAAGAAACTCTTCGATAGAAGAATAAGTAACGGTGGATGCATAAGCTTGAATGGATTCGCGATATCCGCCGAGCAATTTCCAGATGGGAAGTTTGGCGGCTTTTCCGGCGATGTCCCAGAGCGCTACGTCGACAACGTGAGCCATGTTTGGTGCGAATCTTTCAATGCGATCCAGTTCCCATGCGCGCTCCCATAGGTATTCGCGGTTTAAAGGATCTTGGCCAATAAGTTCGGAACGAAAGCGACGATCTACATAGTCTTTGAGGATCACGCCTCGAGTCGCTTGAGCAAAGCCGGTGATACCAACATCGGTTTGAATAACGAGCCAACCGACGGTGATGGCTGGATCAGAACCAGGCAAACCTTGACGCCAGATGAAGGCAGGGGAGTGGGCAGGGCGATCGACAAGTACAACGTCCACGCTCGTAATCTTCATTTCCGCCTCTTATCTCGCTGCTGTGCGCTCGTGATTTATAACTGTTTTATAACAACCTGCCCGACTTTCGTTTACGGGGGTCAATTTGCGCTCAAATAGACCACCGCGACACGAATGAAGAGTAGAGAAGATTTCTCGAAAATACTATACGAAATATGATTTTCCTACTAATGTTCGGCGCACTCCGGTCTGCAAGTTTCTTGCTGGCCCTAGTCGAGAGAAATGAGGCAACACTTGAAACGCAAGTATTCGCTACTGGCGATTGCTGCCGCTGCAGTCATTGGTGGAACCATGGTTTCCCCAATTGCCGCGCAAGCCGCTAAGCCATCAATCCTGATCTGGGTGGACGCACCACGTCTTCCTGGTGCTCAGTTGTACGCGAAGATCATGGCGCCAACAGTCAACGTCAAAGTTGAACTCCATGCGCAAGGTGATCTGCTCGCAAAAGTACAGTTGTTCAACCGCATTAAAAAAGGCTGGCCAGATGTTGTCTTCGGCCCACCAAATGACGTTGCAGTACTAAGAAACCCAATCATCAACAATGCCATGGCTCTCGATAGCTTGCTTCCAGCAGCTACTTGGAAGGCTTTCGGTAATGGAAATAACTGGTGTAAGGGCGCTGACGGAAAGACCTATTGCATTAAGAACGACTTGGCACAATCTGTGCTTTGGTATAACACCAAACTCTTCAAGGAATTCGGTTACACCGTTCCAACCAAGATGAGCGAACTCTTTGCAATTGGTGCTGACCTTGCTAAGAATCACCCAGGATATTCTCTTGGTGCTCTTGGCGATCAAGCAGCTAACTCCTCCTACTTCTGGCCATCACAATGCCCATTGAACGCAGAGAAGTCAGCAACACGTGTTGTCATCAACAGCAAGGATCCACATTGCACCCGTGTCACCAAGGCACTGCAACCGTTGATCGATGCCAAGGTTTATGACCCACGTTCACCATTTGATGCTGGATTCATCAAGGATGTCGGCCAAGCCGGCAAGCTTGTCGCCAACATCGGACCTTCATGGTACGGAGACTTCGTTCTTCGTCCTGCTTCTTCATACGCAGTTAAGGCCGGAGAGTGGACAGCCGCTCCAATGCCTATCTGGGATGGCGAGAAGGTTGCATACTCTGGTGAGTACGGCGGCGGTATCTATACCGTTTCCCCTCACTCCAAGTTCCCTAAGGAAGCTGTTGCATTTGCAATGTTCATGGTTGGCGACAAGCGCAACCTGGTAACTGTCACAAATCCAGATGGCAGCCATGGAGCTCCAACCTTCCCAGCTTATGGACCAGGAAATGCTCTCTGGGCCGCCAAGGTCAATGCAGATACCTTCTGGGCCTCAAGCCCATATCCTGCAATGGCTGCACAAGCTAACAAGGTATTTTCCGGCGAGAAGCCAGTCCGCTATGACACCAATGGTGCATGGGGTGCAGCTTTCTCACCAGCCTTGGCTAAGGATGGAAATATCCAAAATGCTCTTAATGCTTACGCGACATATATCTCTAACCTCGCGCAGCAGTTGGGCTATGAAGTAAGTACGAAGTAAGCGTTTAGTTCCTAAGCGCTGAAGTTGCGGCGGGTTGGTTTCATCACCAACCTGCCGCTTCTTCGCAGAGATATTTTTTTCTTGTTTGCACAAGTTAATGCACGAGAGGGCAGGTAATGGCAAAAACAAAACGGTATCGCCAAAAAAATACATTTATGTACATCATGTTGGCGCCGTATTTACTATTTCTCTTTTTCTTCGGCATCGTTCCGTTGATTATGGCTTTCTTCGAAATCCCGGCAAAATCTCTCACAAATCCCAATGGTGGATTTGATGCTTTTAACATCGTGCTTCACGATTTTCGATTTGGAACGGCTGCAAAACACGTGGCTGGTTTTATGGCCATCTTCGTGCCGTTGATGATCGTCTTTGTTATTGGTATGGCTCTTATGTTGGATATGAATACTGCCAAGTGGAAAAAATATCTACGCATGGCCTACATCGTCCCAGCATCTGTATCTGGCGCTGTTGCAGTTCTGATGTGGTACGTCATTCTCGAACCAACACTCAGTCCATTCAAATGGATCATCAATCTCTTTGGCGTTAAAGAAGCCACCCAAATTTGGCAAACCCAAAACCTGGTTTACATCCTGGCATTCATGGCCTTCTTTGCCATGGCGGGTAACTGGATCTTGATTCAGTATGGATCCCTGCAGAGTATTTCCACAGAAATTTTGGAAGCAGCTCGAGTAGATGGTTGCTCGGCATTCCAATTAGCCGTTCGCATTAAATTGCCTTTGATTCGCAAGTACGTTATTTATATGGGAGTACTGGTTTTTGCCGGTGGTCTGCAAATCTTCGTTGAACCACAATTGTTAACGACTTCGGTTTACCAAGGCATCGCTAACGCGTGGTCATTCGATCAACTTTCTTACACCTTGGCATTCACTAGCGGTGACTTTGGTGGCGCGTCTGCGCTCTCGATCATGCTTTTGATTCCATCGCTCTTAGGTGCTCTTGTTGTTATCTACAAGACAGATATGTTCGAGGACGCTAAACGAGTCCGTGGTCAGAAAATAGAAGCGGAAGGATGAAATGACACTTCTAGATAAGCCAGTAGAGACTGTCGCAAAGCGCAAGAAGAAGAGCGCTATTCGGACGAATAGTCGATGGGGAATTAGCCTGGTCAATAGCTGGTTGGTTTTCTTTGCAATCATTAGCGTGATTCCAATGATTTGGTTGATCTTGGCGCCATCCAAGACTGACCCAGAAGTAACACATAAAAATCCGCTCTCTTTTGGCAGTTTTAGCGGATACATTCACGCCTGGAAGCACTTGCAATTTTTTGATAACGGCGTGATTGGCAGATGGGTCGTTAACTCGGTTCTCTACACGACCGCCATTGTCTTTATCGCAACAATTACTGCCTCCTTGGCAGGCTTTGTTATCTCAGCCTCCACGATCAAGTTCAAGCGCGTCTTTTTGATCAGCACATTGTTGATGATGTTGGTGCCGCCGGTTGCTTTGGTTATTCCGCTCTTCGTCGAAATGGATAAAGTCGGTCTCATCGATAATCCGTGGTCGGTGATCTTGATCTCATCCCTGTATCCCTTCGGGGCATTCTTGTCGTACATCTACTACACGACCACGATTCCGCCAGAGCTCTATGAATCAGCTCGTCTGGATGGCTGCAATGACTTTAAATTGTGGCTCAAGATTGCGTTGCCTCTATCGGGTCCATTGCTCTCGCTATTGGCATTCTTTGCCTTCATCGGCAACTGGGCTAATTACTTTATGCCATATATCTTCTTGCCTTCCAGCACGAACTACACCTTGCCTTTGGGCTTGGGCTTCCTTTTCTACTCGACCCCGGCAATTAACCCGGGCGTAGGCGCAACATCAGTGCCAATCCTCAAGCCTGAAATTGCTCTTGCTGGTGTTTTGGTCGCCGTGCCAATCATGATCGTCTTTTTGCTCAGCCAGAAGCGTCTCGTTCGTGGAATGCTTGCTGGATCCATTAAGGAGTAGTGGACGGGCCTAGTCACCTAGGTGTTTGGTCAACAGCGATGTTGACCAGGTACGAAAAAAGAAGGAGTTCTGCCTTATATGCAGACCAGGGTTTATCCATTTAGTTTCGGCGATCGCAACATGGGCGATCTGCTGGGTGGCAAAGGCGCCAACCTAGCCGAGATGGTTAAGTTAGGGATTCCCGTTCCTGACGGTTTTACCATTTCGACAAAAGCCTGCCAAGAATTTCTTACATCTGGCGGTGTAACTGCGGAACTTTTGGAAGAAGTAGATATTGCTGTCGAAAATCTACAGAAGAGCACTGGTAAGAAATTCGGTGACCCCACCAATCCGCTCCTTGTTTCCGTGCGTTCGGGCGCGAAGTTTTCTATGCCCGGAATGATGGAAACCGTACTCAATGTCGGTATTTCGCCAGAGATTGCGCAAGCACTTGCCGATTTAACCGGCGATGCTCGTTTTGCCTGGGACTCTTATCGTCGCTTCGTCGATATGTTCGGCCGAATCGTGTGCGGGATTTCCAATGAGCGCTTTGACGAGGTACGTCTGGCGGTTATCGCCAGTCATGGCGCAAGTGATTTATCCGAACTCGGACCAGAAGCGCTTCGCGAACTGGGTGAAAAACATATCGCCGTGATCGAGCAAGAAACCGGCCAACCATTTCCTTATGACGCCAAGACGCAATTGCAACGAGCGATTGAAGCGGTCTTTCATTCCTGGAATTCCGATCGAGCCCAGCTCTATCGACGACGTGAACGTATTTCCAATGATCTGGGTACGGCTGTCAACGTCCAGATGATGGTATTTGGCAATATTGGGCAAACCTCAGGTACTGGCGTCTGCTTTACCCGCGATCCTTCCAGTGGCGACCTAGGTGCGTATGGTGACTACCTGCCGATGGCACAAGGTGAAGATGTGGTTGCGGGTATCCGTAACTCATTGGCACTAGCCGACTTAGAAGCGATCGACCCAACCTCATTTCAACAATTGCAAGAGATCATGCATCGTCTTGAACTCCATTATCGAGATATGTGTGACATCGAATTTACGATCGAATCCGGAAAGTTATGGATCTTGCAGACGCGCGTGGGAAAGCGCACCGCCGAAGCAGCATTCCGAATCGCCTTCCATTTGGTCTCCGAGGGCATGATCACCATGGATCAAGCAATGACTCGCATCAATGGCGAACAACTCAGTCAATTGATGTTCCCGCAGTTTGATAAGGGAACAGGTAAGAAGGAGATTACTCGAGGCATCGCTGCCTCACCAGGTGCAGCCGTGGGCGCTGTCGTCTTTGACTCGGCAACGGCGGTTGAGCATGCTCGCGACGGTAAGAAAGTAATTCTGGTTCGTCGCGAAACCAGTCCAGAAGATCTCGCCGGAATGGTTGCCGCTCAAGGCATCTTGACCAGCCGCGGTGGCAAAACTTCGCATGCGGCGGTTGTTGCGCGCGGAATGGGACGTGCTGCTGTTTGTGGTGCGGAACAGATTATCGTCCACCATGAGGAGAAATATTTCTCCGTTGGAGATGTAATCGTTCGCGAAGGCGAAACGATCTCTATCGATGGCACGACCGGTGTAATTTTTGCAGGCTCGGTTCCGGTTGTTCCATCTCCCGTGACAACGTATCTAGAAGGAAAGCTGGATCCAAAAGAGTTCTCGCCCGTTATCGCTGCGGTTGATCAATTCCTTCGCTATGCAGATGCAGTTCGAACCATGAGCGTCCGTACTAATGCCGATACTCCCGAAGATGCCAATGTCGCTAGGCGTCTTGGCGCCGAGGGAATTGGCCTGACTCGCACCGAACATATGTTTCTCGGCGAACGACGCTCTTTGGTAGAAGCGTTGGTACTCGCCGAAAAGGATGAAGAGCGCCACGAAATAATTGGCCAAATGGAGAAGTTGCAATTTGCCGACTTTCTCGGGATTTTCACTGAGATGGATGGCTTGCCGGTGACCATTCGGTTATTAGATCCGCCGCTTCATGAGTTTCTGACTGATCGCACGACTTTGGCAGTCAAGATTGCCAACCAAGAAGCGCGCGGGGAAGTTACCTCCGAGCGAGAAGGAGCGATGTATCGGGCCGTAAACCGTTGGCACGAATCCAACCCCATGATGGGTCTGCGTGGAGTTCGATTGGGTGTACTTATTCCCGAGCTCTTCACAATGCAGGTTCGAGCTATTGCGTTGGCGGCACTTGCCGCCCAGCGCAAAGGTGTCATTGTTCGACCCGAGGTGATGATTCCGCTCGTTGCCAGTCAACGTGAACTTCTCTACTTCCGAGCGACTTTGGAGGAAGAGATTCACCGAGTGTTGGATGAAAATGACAGCAACTTGGATATCAAGATCGGTTCCATGATCGAAACTCCACGTGCTGCCATTACCGCTGCAAAGTTGGCCGATTACTCCGACTTCTTCTCCTTCGGCACTAACGACCTCACTCAGTTGACCTGGGCATTTAGTCGTGACGATGCCGAATCTTCGTTTTTGCCGCGTTACTTGGATCTCGAGCTACTTCCTTTTAGCCCCTTTGAATCATTGGATCAAGATGGCGTCGGATTGCTCGTCACCATTGCCTGTGAAGAAGTGCGCAAAGTGAAGCCTAAATTGAAGTTAGGTGTTTGCGGGGAGCACGGTGGCGATCCGTTAAGTATTCACTTCTTCCAAAGCTTGGGTCTTGATTACGTCTCGTGCTCACCGTTTCGCGTGCCCATCGCACGTTTAGAAGCGGGAAGAGCCTTCGTCCTCCAAGGAGCCAAAATGACTGCACTCAGTGTAAGTAACGCATAACCATGAAGCATTCACGCAAAGTAGATATTGGTCGAGGTGCTCAGATCACCCAGCTGGGTCTCGGCACTGCTCCTTTGGGTGGACTCTTTACCTCAGTTTCTGAAAGCCAAGGTAGCGCGTTAGTACGTACTGCCTTGGCAACAGGGATTCACTTTTTTGATACCGCACCGCACTATGGGAAGGGAACGGCCGAGCGCAGGCTTGGCACTGCTTTGGCTGGTGTGCCACGTTCAAGTTTTACTATCTCGACCAAAGTTGGTCGGTTACTTGTGCCGAGCGATGGCTCCGATGATCCTGATTTTGCCGATGCCGATACCTCCACCATGCGCGTCTTTGATTTCAGTGCTCAAGGAGTAGTTCAATCTCTGGAAGAGAGTTTAGAGCGCTTAGGTCTTGATAGCGTCGAGATGGTTTTGATTCATGATCCCGATGACTTTGCAGATCAGGCCATTGGTCAAGCTTTTCCGGCGCTGGCCAAGTTGCGCGATCAAGGAATTATCAAGGCCATTGGCGTAGGTATGAATCAGAGCGCTATTCCGACTCGATTTGTTCACGAGACAGATATCGACTTTGTATTAATTGCCGGGCGCTACACCTTGTTGGATCAAAGCGCGGCTTTGGATCTCTTGCCTGCCGCCCTGGATCGTGGTGTTTCCATTATCGCTGCGGGAGTATTTAACTCTGGAGTGCTGGCAAATCCCGTCCCTGGCTCGCATTTCAATTATGCGCCTGCCTCGCCTGAGATTATTGCCAAAGCTCAAGCCCTCGAGGTTCTTTTTGAAGAATTTGGCGTCAGCCTGGAACAAGCTGCGGTCCAATTTCCGCTGCAACATCCAGCCATCAAGGCGGTATTGGTCGGTTGCCGAACCGAGCAAGAAGTGAAGGCCAATATTGTCGCTTTTGATGCAGATATTCCGCAGAGCGCCTGGAGCGCGTTAAATAAGTTCTTAACAGCGAATGGGGGAGTCAATGGCTGAGCTACACCCGCAATGTGCCGCGTTTCTAAAAATGGGAGAAGGCCAACCCGACGTTACCCAGATGGGTACTTTTTACGGTCGATCAAATGGACATTCAGAGCGCGATCTCAGCGGTCCCATAGATCCCTCCGTTCATATCGAGCATCTCTATTTCACTTCGCCTACCGCAGACCTTCCGATCAGCATTTTTACACCGCCCGGCGCGGGACCATTTAACGGAATGGTCTATTTTCATGGTGGCGGATGGGTCTTCAATTACATTCGGCTTTATGAGGCGCAGCTGGCAGACATGGCCAAGCGCACCAACTCGATTATCGTGTCGGTCAATTACCAGAAAGCCCCTGAACATAAATTTCCAATTCCCTTTGATGATTGCTATGCCGCTTGGGAATGGGTCAACGAACATGCCGCGGAGATCGGCATAACAACTGGAAAGATTGGCATCGGTGGCGACTCCGCTGGCGGCAATCTTGCCTCCGGTGTTGCGATAAAGATTCGCGATGAAAATAAATATCCCTTGGCTTATCAATGGTTGATATATCCGTGCAACGGCGTCGATTTTGAAACTCCTTCATATTTAGCAAATGCGGATCACTACGGATTAACACGGAATGGAATGATCTGGCTCTGGGATCAATATCTGGCAACCGAAGCAGACCGTTCAAATCCATATGCGGTACCACTTTCGGCCAAAAATCTTTCAGGTCTTGCCCCGGCTATTGTGTTAACAGCCGGCTTCGATGTCCTTCATGATGATGGCGAGAGATATAAGGAGATGTTAGTAGAAGCTGGTGTTCCAGTTGCTTACAAGGACCTGCCCGACATGATTCATGGATTCTTTAACTACGGAAAATATATCGAGCAGGGCATTACCATTCGCGATTACTTTGCAGATGAAATCAATAAGGTTTTGAAATAGAAACATGAGCACGATGTTGAGGGGAATGACTTGGGATCACCCACGCGGACTCGATAGCGTGGTGGCTTCCAATTCGCTTGTACAAGAGATCGCTCAGACCTCGGTCAACTGGCGGGCTCGCTCGCT
>CANCSL010000034.1 GCA_947380835.1 Actinomycetota bacterium
TTGCGATCTTTATTTTAGTAAAGATCGCAATACATACTGCATGATGCCACCGTGGCGGAAGTAATCTGCCTCGCCCGGTGTATCAATACGTACCTGCGCCTGAAAACTCTTATCCCCTGCAGTCACTGTGACCTGCTTCGGAGTGGAACCATTATTGAGCTCGGTGACACCGGTTATAGCAAAGACTTCATCACCTTGAAGACCAAGAGATGCAGCGTTTTCACCTGGCAAGAATTGCAAAGGCAGGACGCCCATGCCGATCAAGTTAGATCGATGGATACGTTCAAAGGATTCGGCGATAACTGCTTTGACACCTAGCAACGCTGTGCCTTTTGCAGCCCAGTCGCGCGAAGATCCCGAACCGTATTCTTTGCCCGCCAAAATGATCAGACCAACTCCGGCTGCTTGATACTGAATAGAAGCATCGTAAATTGTGCTTTGAGCACCTCCACCGAGGAAATTACGCGTGAAACCACCTTCGACGCCATCGAGCAATAGGTTCTTGAGGCGAATGTTGGCGAAAGTTCCACGAATCATGACTTCGTGATTACCACGGCGTGAGCCGTAAGAATTGAAGTCGATACGTTCGATGCCATGCTCGGCCAGGTACTTGCCAGCAGGTGAATCTGCTTTGATATTGCCAGCCGGGGAAATGTGATCGGTGGTTACTGAGTCTCCCAAGATTGCCAGAACTCTGGCACCGGAAATGTCGGTTACAGGTTTTGGTTCGCGAGGCATGCCATCAAAATATGGTGGTTTGCGCACGTAGGTTGAATTTGCATCCCACTCGAACGTCTTTCCTGTTGGGGTATCCAAAGACTTCCAACGGTGATCGCCGTCAAATACGGTGGCGTAATCCTTGGTAAACATCTCGGATGAAATCGCAGAACCGACTACGGCGCTGATTTCTTCTGTTGTGGGCCAGATATCTCGCAAGAAAACGTCATTACCCTGGCTATCTTTTCCGAGTGGATCAGATTCAAAATCGTGATCCATCGTGCCAGCAAGAGCGTATGCAACAACGAGCGGTGGCGAAGCCAAGTAATTCATCTTTATGTCAGGGCTAATCCGACCTTCGAAGTTTCGGTTTCCGGAGAGAACAGCAGTAACGGCCAGATCATTTTCGTTAATTGCCTTGCTGATTTCGATAGGAAGTGGTCCCGAGTTGCCGATACAGGTAACGCAGCCGTAGCCGACCAAGTTGAATCCCAATTGCTCCATATAGGTGGTCAATCCAGCGCGATCGTAATAGTCGGTCACTACTTTAGAACCCGGTGCAAGTGTGGTTTTAACCCAAGGTTTGCTGTGCAGCCCTTTCTCTACAGCTTTCTTGGCAAGCAAAGCCGCGCCGATCATGACAGATGGGTTAGACGTATTTGTACAGGAAGTGATTGATGCAATGACAACGGCACCATTCTGCACCGAAGTTGGTTTGCCATTGACCGAAACTGCAACTGCTTCGCGCGCAGTCTTTTCAGAGAAATATGTCGGAGAGATTTTCTCGTATGAGCCCTTCGCCGCAGAAAGCGAGATGCGATCTTGTGGGCGCTTTGGCCCAGCGATAGAAGGAACGACGGTGGCAAGATCAAGTTCGAGCTTCTCGGAGAAGCGCGGTGCGTGATCCGGGTTGTGCCAGAGACCGATCTTCTTTGCGTACTTTTCGACAAGTTCGAGTTCAGCCTCAGAACGGCCAGTCAAAGACAAGTACTTGAGAGTTTCTTCATCAATAGGGAATATGGCACAAGTAGAACCGTATTCTGGTGACATATTTCCGATTGTGGCGCGATTGGCCATAGGTAGCGCTGAAACACCTGGACCATAGAACTCCACGAACTTTCCAACAACGCCATGCTTACGCAACATTTCGGTGATGGTTAGCACTAGGTCGGTTGCAGTTGTGCCAACGGGCATCTGACCATTGAGTTTGAAACCAACGACTCGTGGAATCAGCATCGAAACCGGCTGACCCAACAACGCGGCTTCAGCTTCAATCCCGCCGACTCCCCAACCTAGAACTCCAAGGCCATTGACCATAGTCGTATGTGAATCTGTACCAACCACAGTGTCTGGATAAGCGCGAAGCTCACCATCGACAACGCGGGTCATCACGACTCGGGCCAGGTATTCAATATTTACTTGGTGAACAATTCCGGTCCCAGGTGGGACGACTTTGAACTCATCGAAGGCACCTTGACCCCAACGCAAGAATCGATAACGCTCGCGATTACGTTGGTATTCGATATCTGTGTTCTCTTCAAAGGAAGTCTTTGTACCAAATACGTCGGCGATCACCGAGTGATCGATGACGAGTTCGGCAGGTGCAAGTGGATTTACCTTTGTGGGGTCGCCACCAAGATCGGCAATTGCCTCGCGCATCGTGGCCAAATCGACGATGCAAGGGACGCCAGTAAAGTCCTGCATAATCACACGTGCTGGCGTGAATTGAATTTCAGTATCAGGTTCAGCATCCGGATTCCAAGACGCCAACGCCTTGATCTGCTCGGCCGTGATGTTGGCACCGTCTTCAGTGCGAAGGAGATTTTCAAGAAGTACCTTGAGACTGAAGGGAAGAGTCGCTGATCCTTCAAGTCCGGTAATGTCGAATATTTCGTAGGCTTTTCCGCCGGAATTTAATGTGGTCTTTGAATTGAAGGAATTTTTACTCATATTTTCTAGTCATCCACCCTGTCATTCTAGAATTATTCATTCTTAAGGCTCTTTTGATATCCCCATTCTAGTCCGCCTCAGTTTTTTCGACTAAATTTCACCACGGTTTCTACGTGCTGGGTCATCGGAAATAGGTCAAATCCCACTATGTGGTCGATCTGGTACCCGCCATCAAGCAAGAACTTGGCATCTCGTGCCAGCGAGGCTGGGTCGCACGAGACGTAAACGATTGTCCTGGGTTTGATCCGAAGTATCGAAGTGACGACCATCTCACCTGCACCTGTTCTAGGTGGGTCTAACAAAATTGAGTCGACTTTGGAGATCTTAGGTAATTGATTTTCTACCGTGCCATTGTGAATCACGACATTCTTGCGGTCAGCGAAAATCTTTTCTGCATCCGAGATCGCCTTCCGATCGCTTTCGATGAGATGCACCTTGCCAGAACTTCCCACTATTCGAGCTAATTCGGCGGTAAAAAGTCCTACGCCGCCATAAAGGTCGCATACGTGTTCGCCGTATTGAAGATCCAACTGATCGACAACGGCACGCATCAACGTTGCGGGGGCGTTGATATGACTCTGCCAAAAACTTTGGGGAGATATGGAGTACTCGTGTGACCCGACTTTTTCGATGAGTCTGGTTGGCCCAGAAATGGAACGACCGCCGCGGGCAACATTTACTTGACCGGTACTAGATACCGCGACTTCCAGCCGTTGATCTCCGCTCCACTTACGGGAAGCGAGGGAGGCGATATTCATTTCGGGAACAGCAATCAGGCAATCTTCAATTTCCACCACGTCATTGCTCCGAGATCCGAAAAGACCGATTTTCCCATTAGGTGAGACAGCGAAGTCCATGCGGGTCCGCCATTCCAAGCCAGTATCTGGCGCAACGCCAATCACCGATACCTCGAGGTCAATCTTGGCAAGTCGGGAAAATTGTTCTCTAATGATCTCAGCCTTCAATGTGCGCTGGTGAGCGACTTCAATATGTTGAAAATCGCAGCCGCCGCATCCACCCGACCCAGAATAAGGGCAGGGGGCAACTACTCGATGAGCTGAGGGCTCGATAATCTCAACAGCATCACCACGGCAGATTTTGGAGGTGACTTGAGTGATGAGCACTTTGGCGACCTCACCGGTCAGGGCGTGACGCACAAAAATAACCCGACCTTCATGGCGAGCGATGAAGTGACCGCCGTGAGCTACCGGTCCAATCTCCAACGTCAAAATCTGGCCGACTTCTAGAGTCGAAACGGGGGTCTTCTCTTCATTCATAGAGCAGAGCCTAAGGGTGTAAGTTCTCTCCCGTGCACGTAGTCATCATGGGTTGCGGTCGAGTTGGATCAGGTCTGGCAAAGGACCTTGAAGCCGCCGGCCATACAGTCGCAGTAATCGATCAAAATCGCGAGGCGTTTAGACGCCTGGGCGCGGACTTCAATGGTCGCACGGTTGCTGGCGTGGGATTTGATCGAGATACCTTGCTCGAGGCAGGAATCGAGCATGCCGATGCCTTTGCCGCAGTTTCTAACGGTGATAATTCCAATATCTTGGCAGCTCGCGTAGCTCGCGAAACTTACGGGGTTGCAAATGTTGTTGCTCGAATCTATGACCCAGCTCGAGCCGAAATTTATCAGCGTTTGGGTATTCCCACGGTTGCCACGGTCCTCTGGACCACGGACCAAATCATGCGCCGCTTAGCCCCAGAAGGATCTCGTTCTGAATGGCGCGATGCCAGCGGAACTATTCAATTGTGCGAAGTTCACTTGCATGCCGGATGGTTTGGCAATCCTGCCCACCTCATCGAAACTTCCACTAAAGCACGTGTTGCTTTCATCACCAGACTTGGCGAAGGTTTAGTGCCAAATGAACATACCGTTTTGCAAGAAGGCGATCTTGTCCATGTGATGGTTGCCGAGAGCGAGATCGCCCAAGTGGAACTTGCACTTTCTAAATCTCCCGAGGAGCTCTAAATGCGCATTGCCATTGCAGGAGCGGGAAATGTAGGACGTGCTATTGCGCGCGAACTTATTGAAAATGGGCATCATGTTTTATTGATCGACCGCGATCCTAAAGCCCTGAAAATGGAGAGTGTCCCCAGCGCCGAATGGTTGATGGCCGACGCGTGTGAAATCACAGCTTTGGACAATGCCAAGCTCGATACCTGCCAGGTCATGATTGCCGCTACCGGCGATGACAAGGTGAATCTGGTGGCATCGCTTTTAGCCAAAAGCGAATACGGGGTTCCTCGAGTCGTTGCTCGAGTCAATCATCCAAAGAACGAATGGTTGTTCGACAATTCTTGGGGTGTCGATGTAGCTGTATCAACCCCGCGCATCATCTCTGCATTAGTTGAAGAAGCGGTAAGCGTTGGCGATGTTGTTCGACTCTTCTCCATCCGAAAAGGCGAAGCAAACCTTGTTGAAATAACCCTTCCCGATAGCGCCCTTGTCGTAGGTCGCACGGTCCAAGAAATTGCCCTGCCAGAAGGTGCATCGCTGGCGGCAATAGTCCGAGATGGTCGGGTCATATCACCGCAGCAGCACGACATGTTTGCTGCTGGCGATGAGCTTCTTTTTGTTGCTACTTCTGATGCCGAAGATAAATTAAAGGCTTGCTTTATTAACTAGCTTCAGGCTCGTCAATTTTTGTGGTCGGTACTTTTCGCAAAATCAGCCATGTCCCCCACCCAGCAAGAATAAATAGTGGATACCCCATTGCCAATCGAGCGGTTCCTAAAGCGTTGATGTTTCCGGTTTTGTAGAGCGGGTATTGAACTACTAGACGTGAGAGAAAGAGTCCCACCCAGAGCCAACCCGCGCGTATATACGCCCGTTTACGCAATCGATCTTTTCGCCACATGAGATTTTCGCCGAGTAGCGGTCCTAGCATGAGGCCCATCAGCGGCCAGCCAACCAAATTGAGCGCCGAGTACAGAGCCGCATAAACCGCGTTTGTGATCAATCCAGGTAAGTAGAAATCTGCCGCTTTGCCAGTATGACGTGAAAGAAGTGCGCAGATCGCAATCCCAACTAGTCCAGAAATTGCATGCTGCAAGGTCTCGCGCTTTATTAATCTCAGTAAAGTAAGAACGGCCGACAAAATGAGGGAAGCCAGCAAAGCGTCATTGAGATTGTGTGAAACGTTAAAAGCTATGAGAAAGAGCAGGCTGGGTAATCCGGAATCGATGAGTCCTCTGGTGCCACCTAATGCGCTGATGATCTTTGCTTTATCTTCTTCGTGACCTTCGTAACTCACAAACTTCTCCCCGTCGAACCGAACCCACCTAGGCCACGTTCAGATCCTGGTAGATAGTCCACCTCGACGAAATCCGCGCGCTCAACTTTTTGAATAACTAGTTGTGCAATTCGATCACCTTTGTGAAAAGTGATTGCATCTTTTGGATCGTGATTAATCAATATGACTTGCAATTCTCCACGAAATCCGGCATCTACTGTTCCTGGAGTGTTCACCATTGAAACTCCATGCTTGATAGCCAAACCTGATCGCGGATGCACAAAGGCGGCGTAGCCATCAGGAAGCGCAATTGAAATTCCAGTAGGAACGAGAGCACGTTCGCCCGGCTGCAGAGTTATCTCAATCCTTGCGGTGAGATCTGCCCCCGCGTCTCCCCCTTTTGCATAGAACGGAAGCGGAACTGATTCGTCAGTTCGAGTGATCAGAACCTGAACCATCAAGGGTTAATCTCGAAATCTGGATCTACGAACGCCAAGAGTTCAGGGTGGGCGGTGACGTGGGCCAGATACTCTTTCGGAGCGTTCTCCATAAAGTGCTTCATCGGCACAATTACAAAGAGGGCCGCAGCTCGAACGGCTATTGGGCCATCTGGAGAATCCAATCGGCCAACCGCGGCCGTGTACACCTTGCGGTTTACCTGGCCCGTGATTTCCGCCGATATATGAAGCGTCGATCCCATGGGGACTGGTAGAAGAAAATCAGTTTCAAGTCTGGCCGTAACTGCCGGCGAGCGAATCAGCCACATCAATTTTCCAAGAGCTTCATCAAAGGCCAAGGAAAGCAATCCGCCATGAGCCAGTCCTGGGGCCCCTTGATGGTTTTCGGTAACAGTAAATACCGCGGTTAAATTTTGTCCGTCACCGGCATGAGCAACAAGGTGTAGACCGGTTGGATGTAAATCTCCGCACCCAAAACAATGGCCAAAATGTGAAGGAATTTTAGAACCGGGTAGAGGTGCTTTGGCGTGCCGTGCTGGAATTTCCGAACCTTCGGGCGCGACCGTACTTGGTACTCGTGACATGCTCTAAGGGTAATACTTCATCGCCTTTTGAAGTAACTTAAGGCTATGGCCCTCCCCCGCTATAGCGAGACTATCCGCTGGTCGCTCTGGATCTGGTTCTTTTTTGCCTTTCTTTTAGGCTCTCTCTCACTAGCGGTTTGGGCGGCACTGGGTACTGCAACTGCAGTAGCAGTCTCAGTCGGCGAAGCGCTGCTTCTCGTGATTTTTTACTTAAAGAGTTCATTGCACATTCGCATCAAAGATGGCTGGCTCTACGCCGGTAAGGCAAAAATTGAAACCAAATACATCGCAGATATCGTAGAACTCGATGGACCGACAATGCGAAAAGTCCGAGGTCCAGAAACCGATCCAGCGAGTTACATGGAAATTCGATTCTGGGTGACCAGAGGAATAAAAATGGAGCTCAATGACCCGAGAGATAGAACGCCCTACTGGCTGATTAGCACTCGCAATCCTGACAAGTTGGCTTCAGCCTTAAGGGCGCCCTGAAGAAATTAAATTAGTCGCAATCTTTGCAGACCGCTTTGGCGCCTTCGCCACGAGCAAGCTGCGTGACGTGATGCACCAAGAAGCAACGAGAACAGGTGAACTCATCATTTTGCTTTGGTACAACGCGCACTGTTAGCTCTTCGCCAGAAAGATCCGCGCCTGGAAGTTCAAGGTTTTCAGCTGCATCTTCTTCATCGATATCAACTTGACCTGATTGCGCATCTGCGCGCCGTGCTTTGAGTTCTTCTAACGATTCCTCATGTAATTCTTCATCAGTTTTTCTGGGGGTGTCGTAATCGGTAGCCATGGCACCTCCTCTAAAAATAGTTAAAACTCGGTTCGAACATTGGACAAGGAAGAAAACCTTGCGTCGGGCGGATAATCCCCTAAAACGCTCGCTTCTGCCTAATCAACGTTCGGCGTGTCGGGATTATTCCCCATCTTGGGATGGCGAATTGGGGACAAAGGTCAAAAAGTGCTGTGAATTAGCCCTCTATGACTGGAGACGGATCGGCTCTTGCCCGCGGGCAACGAGACGATCGAAATGTGAATCGCGTTTCTCGGTGAAGGTGGAGACCTCGAGTGCGGCTTTTTCTAGCCAGATACCGAGTTCATCGCGAGCCGCTTGGCCATCTCCGGAGAGCGTATCCAAATCAAAGATATTCCAAGCCCGCAGCACCGGATTAACCACATCCTCTAAATGGAGTTGAAGGTCATAAATGCCGGCAAGGGCAATTTGAACTGACTTGCGGCCCCACCCAGGCATGCCGGCGCCAGGCATCTGAAAGTTAGTCACAACATCGGTGATGGCGCGCATGGCGGCATTTGGCTCGAGCTCTAGAGCGGCACCCAAAAGGTTTCGGTAAAAGAGCATATGCAAATTTTCGTCTAGGGCAACTCGCGCCAACATGCCTTCGCAAATCGGATCATTTGAAATCTTGCCAGTATTGCGATGGGAAATGCGCGTTGCTAATTCTTGGAAAGTTACATAGGACACCGTGTGCAACATGTCGGTTTCGTAGGGAGTTTCATATCCCACCTGCATATGCGCCATGCGCAAATCTTCGAGCTCGTTGGGATCCACGCCTCGAGTCGCCATCAAATAATCTCGGAGCACAATGCTGTGTCGCGCCTCTTCTGCCGTCCAGCGGTTAATCCATGAGTTCCAGGCACCATCGCGGGCCATGGATAGAGCGATTTCGGTGTGGTAGCTAGGAAGGTTATCTTCCGTCAACAAATTCAAGATCAAAGAATCTTGGGCGATAGAAGTGAGTTTGGAATCTTTTGCCTCCCACGCATCACCATTGAGCGGACCTGGGAAATTGCGGCCCTCGCTCCATGGGACATATTCATGGGGGTACCAATCTTTGGTCGTGTTGAGGTGGCGATCAAATTCCACTGCAACAACGGGCTCAAGATCTCGAATTAATCGAGATTGAACGGCCTTGGCGGCTTCAGACATTAATACTCCGTTTTCATCTTCTTACAGTTACTAGGCGGACACGCTACCCCACGCTCTGGTGTTACTCGCCAGTTTCTGAGCGAATTTGCCGAGTACGTGAGATTGCTTGCTCGCGTCGCCATTTGGCGATGAGACCGTGATTTCCTGACGTAAGGATCGCAGGAACTGGTAAGCCCCGCCATTCAGCAGGTTTGGTATAGCTGGGATATTCCAGGAGCGCCTCCTGGCCTTCGGCAACGATGGAGTGAGACTCCTCGGTCAGAGAGTCAGGATTTCCAATCACGCCTGGAACAAGTCTTGCGATGGCTTCAATCATGACCAATGCGGCAGCTTCGCCGCCATTGAGCACATAATTGCCGATAGAGACTTCGCGAACTCGAAAATCAGAGCGAGTTCGATAATGCTCGGTTACTCGGTGGTCTATACCTTCGTATCGCCCACAAGCAAAAATGAGGTGCTCTGCCGAACTTAGCTCTTCGGCCATTGCTTGCGAAAATAGCTCGCCAGCTGGCGTCAAAATGATGAGTTCGTGGTGTGAGGTTTCAGAGGCTTGGGCAATTGCGTCTATGGCATCGCCCCAAACGGTTGGCATCATCACCATGCCTGCGCCACCACCGTAGGGAGTGTCATCAACAGTTCGATGCGGGTCCGTCGTGAAATCACGAAGGTCATTGGTGATGATTTCAATTAATCCGGATTGACCTGCCTTGCCGATGAGAGATTGAGCAAGTGGCGTTACAACGTAATCCGGAAAAATTGTGACTACGTCGATCTTTAGATTACGCGCCATCGATCAAACCCTCAGGAGGAGTCACGGTGATTCGCTTATTAGCGATATCAACATCAGGGACTAGTTCATAAACAAATGGAATAAGGATTTCGCCATTTTTGCCGGCAATGGAAAGGAGATCTTGTCCAGGCAGAGCGATCACGTCAGTTACTTTTCCAAGTTCAATTCCGGCATCTGTCATGACGTCACAGTCGATCAGTTGTAAGACATGGAAGTCATCTTCATCTTCACCGGCAGCATTGACATCTACGTCAGCCAACAGGATTGTGTCACGGAGGTTTTCAACCTGATTTCGATCATGGACACCTTGAAAACCTAACAACAGAATTCCATTATGAACTCGAGCGGTTGAAATTGTGAGCGGACCTCGATTGCTGGGCTCGGTAACTAGTACCGAACCCAGAGCGAATCGTTCTTCTGGTGAATCTGTGCGAACTTCAATAGTCGCTTCACCAAGGACTCCGTGCGCGCGGCCAATACGGCCTACGACGAGGAGCACAATTAACGAGCCTCGTCAGCCTCGATGAGATCAACTCGAATTGATCGACCAGCAATTGCGCTGACAACGGTTCGCAATGCACGTGCAGTGCGACCGTTACGACCAATTACCTTGCCAATATCATCTGGGTTTACACGGACCTCAAGAGTCGTGCCACGGCGATGAGTCTTTTCGGTGATGACGACATCCTCAGGATTATCGACGATCCCCTTGACGAGGTGTTCTAGAGCCTCATCAATCATTTTTATTCGGCTGCACTTTCTTCAGCGGCAACTTCAACTGCAGCAACTTCAGCTACAACCTCTGCTGCTACTTCAGGTGCTGCTTCTGCTTCAACTGCAGCGGGAGCGACTTCTTCAACAACAGGAGCGCTCTTAGCAGCGAGTTTATCCGCGGCCTTCTTCTTCATAGTGGTCGCGCCTTCTTTTGGCTCGTCCATAGCTTCTTTAACCGCAGCTTCATATGCAATGCGCTTGTGAGGCTTCTCGGCGGCAACGCGAAGTGTTCCTTCGGTGCCAGGCAAGCCCTTGTGCTTCTGCCAGTCGCCAGTAATCTTGAAAATTGCCTCTACTGCTTCAGTTGGAAGTGCTCCGACGCCTAGCCAATATTGAGCGCGCTCGGAGTTAACTTCAATGAGTGAAGGCTCAGAAACGGGCGAATAGCGACCGATCTCTTCAATGGCGCGGCCATTTCGAGCGGTGCGGGAATCGGCAACGACAATTCGGTAATGCGGGGTGCGAATCTTTCCGAGACGCATCAATTTAATCTTTACAGCCACTAGGGCGTTCTCCTTGTTTTAATCGGACTAAACATCCATGTCGACAGTGGGAGCGTCGCCATTTCAGCAGTCCTAATTGGACATGATTGCTAAGGGGTAGAGGGCCCTTAAGCAGGTGGCTAATCTTGCCAGCAAGATGGGGCAAACCCAAATTTTTAGCTCTCGAGGGCTCGTTTCGCCGGGTTTCCTGAGCGTGATTTCTTCTTGGCAGGCGCTGGCCTTCCCGGTGCCCGTCCAGCCCCAGGGGGCAAGGCCATTCCTGGCGGCAGCGACATGCCCGCCGGCATTGCGCCGCCATTGCGCATCTGCTTCATCACTTTTTGCGCTTGAGTAAAGCGTTCTACCAAGGAATTCACTTCGGATACCTGCCGACCACTTCCGTTGGCGATCCGAACTCGCCGGCTGCCGTTAAGGATCTTGGGGTCAGTTCGTTCGGCTGGGGTCATGGATTGCACGATCGCTTGAGTTCTGACAAGTTCACTTTCATCAAAGTTATCGAGTTGCTTCTTCATGGCGCCTGAATTCATGCCTGGCAACATCCCAAGCAACTTTGTCATCGAGCCCATCTTTTTCATAGCCTCAAGTTGCGAGAGAAAATCATCGAGAGTGAAGGATTCACCGCTGGCGAATTTATCTTCAAGTTTGGCTGCGCTCTCACCGTCGAATGCTTTCTTGGCCTGTTCGGCCAAAGTCTGTACATCTCCCAAACCAAGAATTCGCGAAGCCATGCGGTCTGGATAGAAGAGATCGAAATCGCCCACTTTCTCACCAGTTGCGGCGAACATGATGGGACGACCTGTTATCTCGGTAATCGAAAGTGCGGCGCCACCTCGGGCATCACCATCAAGCTTGGTGAGAACTACGGCATCAAATCCAACGCCATCCAAAAAGGCTTGTGCAGTTTTTACTGCATCCTGGCCTATCATGGCGTCTACAACAAAAAGAACTTCATCGGGATTAACCGCATCGCGAATCTTCTTGGCTTGCGCCATCAGTTCAACATCGACGCCCAGACGACCGGCGGTATCGACGATAACAACGTTATGCACTTTATCTTTTGCAAATTGCACACCTGCTTTAGCGACCTTAACTGGGTCCCCAACTCCGTTGCCGGGCTCGGGTGCGAAAACTGGAACTCCAACCGAATCACCGACGACCTGCAATTGGGTGACGGCATTGGGACGTTGTAAATCTGAAGCCACCAAAATTGGGGTATTGCCTTGATCCTTGAGGTACTTGGCCAACTTTCCAGCCAAAGAAGTTTTTCCGGCACCTTGCAGACCAGTAAGTAAAATGACCGTGGGAGCAACTTTTGCATATCTGATTCTGCGTGCGCTACCGCCAAGAATTGTGACAAGTTCCTCATGAACAATATCGAATATCGCTTGGGAAGGATTTACCCCGCGATTTATCTCTTCAAGGGAATTGGCAGTTCTGGAGTCAATGCGCTGAATGAAGGAATCGGTGACGCTCAAGGCCACATCGGAATCCAAAAGGGCGAGGCGAATTTCAGCGAGAATCTCGGTTAAATCGCCAGTTTTGATTCTGCCTTTCTTGCGCAACGAGGCAAAGGCACCGGCAAATTTCGAAGAGAG
>CANCSL010000035.1 GCA_947380835.1 Actinomycetota bacterium
TTTTGGCTGAAGGTCGCTTAGTAAACCTTGGCGCCGCCGAAGGTCATCCAGCTTCGGTGATGGACATGTCATTCTCGGATCAAGCATTGACCGCCGAGTGGCTTCTGAAAATGGCCAGCCAACTTTCTGCTGGTCTCCATAACGTCCCAACCGAAATCGACAAAGAAGTTGCCCGATTGAAGTTGGAGAGCATGGGCGGAAAGATCGACAAGCTCACCGCCGCTCAGGACTTGTATTTGAACTCTTGGGAGCACGGTAGCTAATGACCCTAATCATGGTCGTTGATGACGACCAAGATTTGGCAGAAATGCTAGGCATCGTCCTTAACGGTGCCGGGTTTGAGGTGGATTTAGTGAGTCGCGGCGATGAGGTCATGGATCTTTTCCGTGCCCAGTCTCCTGATTTAGTTTTGCTCGATGTGATGCTTCCTGGAATGACTGGCATAGAAGTCTGCAGAGATATTCGGGCCGAGTCGATGGTTCCCATCGTTATGTTGACTGCAAAAGGCGATACTCACGATGTAGTTCTTGGTCTGGAAGCAGGCGCAGATGATTACATGGTCAAGCCGTTCAATCCTTCCGAACTTGTGGCGCGCATCAAGACCAGATTACGCCGCCAAATTTCCGAAAGTGCCGGCGGGCTGAAGATTGGCGATATCGCTATTGATCAATTGGCGCACTCGATTATGCGTGAAGGAAAAGTCATACCCCTGACTCGATTGGAATTCGACTTATTAGTTGCCTTGGCCAAGGAACCTGGCCGAGTATTTACACGCGAGGCGCTCTTGAACGAAGTTTGGGGTTACCGTCATGCCACCGATACTCGTTTAGTGAATGTGCACGTACAGCGCCTTCGCTCCAAAGTCGAACAAGATCCAGAAAATCCCGAACTCATTGTCACTGTTCGCGGCGTTGGTTATAAGGCAGGAGTTCCTGGAACGAAAGAACAATGATTTCACGGAAGCGACCGTGGCGAAGTTCGCTGGTATGGCGCGTTACCGGAAACAGTGTTCTCTTATCGCTTGGCATTATTTGGTTGGTTGGCTCGGCTCTCTTTAGCCAGATCTCTTCCGGAATTTTCGAAGAAAAACGATCTAACTCGATTTCAGATAGCCAATCATCAATCCGATCCATCCAAGTACAGATGGCAGTTGCTCAATTCCAAAATGATGCTGGAATCAGAAAGATCGTTGATCAGATGATTTCTGTGGCATCGATCAGTGGAAATACTGCCGGGCGAGAAGTAGCACTGCTGCACTTCCCGGTGGTTCGGCCAGTAAAGAACAACTATGAACGAACCTCTAACCTGCTATCCACGAAATCCATACCTGAAGCTTTTCGGACGAAGGTGCGAACTTCTACTGGATTGCAGTGGGCGCGTACGAAGATCACTTTCTTAGGTGGCGAAAAAGTAAATGGCATTGCTGTTGGTGGGACTGTCGAAATCCCCAATTCCGGCACCTATGAGCTTTACTTTTTGTATGGGCTTACCAGCCAAGAGAACACTCTGACACTTATTAGAAACGCGCTCTGGTTTACTGGTTTAGCGCTGATTTTCTTGATTGGGCTCGTCACATGGCTGGTCATTAGGCAGGTTGTGATTCCAGTAAGAGAGGCTGCCGAGATCGCCGAACAATTATCTGCAGGTGATTTAGGCCGACGCATGGAAGTCCACGGAGAGAATGAAATTGCTCGGCTGGGAATCTCGTTTAACGAGATGGCTCTGTCTATGCAACAACAGATCTCGCGGCTGGAAAATCTTTCGCGGTTACAACAACGCTTTGTCTCTGACGTATCTCACGAACTGCGAACGCCGCTCACGACCATTCGTATGGCATCAGAGGTGATTTATGCCTCTCGCGGCAGCTTCAGCACCAAAGTGTCGCGAAGTGCGGAACTACTGATCGCACAAATCGATCGCTTTGAAAGGTTACTGGCCGATCTTCTTGAAGTAAGTCGCTTTGACGCGGAAGCAGCCGTGATGGTGGTAGAGCCAATAGATATTGTGCAATTGCTGCGACGAACAGTGGATTACCTGCATCCCAGTCGAGAGCGCATTATTAATATTATTTCGGACGAAGAGACTATTTTGGTTGATGCTGATACGCGAAGAATTGAACGCATTTTTCGTAACCTCATTACAAATGCCATCGATCACTGCGAAGATAAGCCAGTTGATATCACCATCGTTGAAAGCGAAGATGCCGTCGCCGTTGGTGTTCGAGATTATGGAGTTGGTTTCCAAGAGAAGGATTCGCACCGACTTTTTGATCGATTCTGGCGAGCCGATCCCGCCCGCGCCCGAGTTCGTGGTGGAACTGGCCTCGGACTTTCTATCGCGCTGGAAGATGCCAAACTGCACCACGGAACTTTGGAGGCTTGGGGTAGGTTGCGTCGCGGTGCGCATTTTGTTCTGACTATTCCTAAAGTCGCCGGTATTGAAATGGCGACGCATCCGATTTCCGTTGTTCCCGAGTCAGAGCTCTCCACAATTGTTAACCCTGAGGATTCCGAAGAAATTTAGAAAGGTCACACTTGTTCTGTGCTCTCAGAACTGCGTTCCCTCAGCAAACTCATCTTTCCAGTGGCTTGTATTGGATGTGGTGCGGCCCAAGTTGAGATTTGCCCATCCTGTTCCGGGTTATGGAGTGCCCCACCAATACTTTCGCGATTGGATTCACTGCCGCTGGCATTCACTGCTCGTTATCAACCTCGGGTTCAACGCTTTATTTTGGCAGCGAAAGAAGATGGTTCGAAGGTGGCACGAAGCGCATTGGCCCATTCGCTCTCCGCTTCACTTCGCACGCTCATGGCGGGCAAGAGATGTGAAGGTGTACTGCTCGTTCCCATTCCATCGCACCGAGCAACCATCCGCGCCCGTGGGCGAGACCATGGCCTACTTCTGGCGCGGGCCGTTTCCCAGAATTTCGGCAGCGAGGTGGATGTTGCCCCATTGCTCCGGGTTATTCGTCCCGTAGCCGACCAAACCGGTCTCAATCCCTCCCAACGGGCCGCCAACCTGGCCGGGGCATTTTCAGCCGATTCTCAGTTGATCAGGAGGAAAGGCAGGGCTGCCATCGTTATGGTGGACGATGTGATCACCAGTGGCACCAGCTTCCGGGAAGGGGCCAGAGCCCTCACCAGCGTTGGTTGCCCGCCTATGGCTGCCATCTCTGCATGTGCCAGCGCTCGTTTTTTGCCCATACGATTACACCTATAGATGCCGTGCCCCTTTTAGGGCTGGCTCGAAGCTGACGAAAGAGGATTTGTGGTCGCGTTACTAGACAAGGTTTTACGTGCTGGCGAAGGCCGAGCAATTCGCAATCTCGAGAAGATTGCCGTCGCAGTCAACGCTCAGGAAGCCAAGATTTCTGCCCTCTCCGATGATGATCTTCGCGGGATGACCGAGATTTTCCGCACCCGCCTCACGGCTGGCGAAACTCTGGACGATCTTCTACCCGAAGCTTTTGCCTGCGTCCGCGAGGCTGCTAAGCGCACGTTGGGCCAACGACACTACGACGTTCAGATCATGGGCGGAGCCGCACTTCACCAAGGAAATATTGCGGAAATGCGTACCGGTGAAGGAAAGACTTTGGTCGCGACGTTGCCGTCCTACCTCAATGCTCTCAGCGGCAAAGGTGTCCACGTCGTAACCGTCAACGATTACCTAGCCGAACGCGATAGCGAATGGATGGGTCGAATTCACCGCTTCTTAGGTCTCAAGGTTGGCGTCATTCTCTCCAATATGTCACCTACTGAACGACGCGAGGCATACGCTGCAGATATCACCTACGGCACCAACAATGAATTTGGTTTTGATTACCTGCGCGACAACATGGCGTGGACGCTTGATGATTGCGTTCAGCGCGTTCACAACTTTGCTGTGGTCGATGAAGTTGACTCGATTTTGATTGATGAAGCACGTACGCCCTTGATCATCAGCGGTCCAGCCGATAAAGCCACCAAGTGGTACCTCGAATTTGCCAACATCGCTGGCAAGCTAGATCGCGATGTTCATTATGAAGTCGATGAGAAGAAGCGCACCGTAGGTATCTTGGAAGAGGGCGTTACCAAGGTCGAAGAACTACTTGGCATTGAAAACTTGTACGAGTCAGTCAATACGCCAATGATCGGCTATCTCAACAATGCCGTACGCGCCAAAGAACTTTTTAAGCGCGATAAAGATTATGTAGTCATGAGCGGCGAGCTCTTGATTGTTGATGAACACACGGGCCGTATCTTGGCCGGACGTAGGTACAACGAAGGTCTACACCAAGCGTTGGAAGCCAAAGAGCGCGTCGAGATCAAAGATGAAAACCAAACCTTGGCAACAATTACGTTGCAGAACTACTTCCGTCTCTACAAGCGACTTTCTGGTATGACGGGTACGGCCATGACCGAGGCGGCCGAACTCATGCAGATTTACAAGTTGGGTGTAATTCCAATCCCCACCAATAAGCCCATGCAACGCGAGGATAAATCTGACTTGATTTACAAGTCCGAAGCCGGCAAGTTCATCGCCGTAGCCGATGACATCGCTGAACGCCATCGCAAAGGACAGCCGGTTCTGGTTGGCACCGTCAGCGTGGAAAAATCCGAAGAATTAGCCCACTTACTTACCAAGCGCGGCATTCCGCACGAAGTCCTCAACGCCAAACAACACGAACGCGAAGCCGCGATCATCGCACGTGCTGGTTCCATCGGCGCTGTAACTGTGGCCACCAATATGGCCGGTCGTGGTACCGACATCATGCTGGGCGGTAACCCCGAATTTATGACTGACTTCGAGCTCCAACGTCGCGGGCTTAACCCCGTAGATACCCCTGAAGAGTACGAAGCAGCATGGGCTCCAGAACTTGCCAAGCAAAAAGCTGCAGTCGCACGCGAGCACGAAGAAGTTGTTGCTCTTGGTGGTCTCTATGTTCTCGGAACCGAACGCCACGAATCTCGACGTATCGATAACCAGTTGCGTGGACGATCTGGTCGCCAAGGCGATCCCGGCGAATCCCGTTTCTATCTTTCGCTACAAGACGATCTCATGCGCCGATTCAATTCAGGCATGGTTGAACGTTTCCTTGGTGCTGCCGGAATCCCTGAAGAAGTACCGCTGGAATCCAAGATTGTTTCCAATGCGATTCGCTCAGCACAGACTCAAGTCGAGTCACTCAACTTTGAAATGCGTAAAAATGTTTTGAAGTACGACGATGTCATGAACCGTCAGCGCGAAGTTGTCTATCGAGAACGACGCGAAGTACTTGAAGGCGCAGATATCAAAGATCAGGTTCAGATCTTCATGACTGACACGCTCACCGCTTATGTTGAGGCCGCCACCGCTGAAGGATTCCCCGAGAACTGGGATCTCGAGACGCTCTGGACAGCTTTGCGCGCGCTTTATCCCATCAGTTTGAGCATCGAAGGCGTCCTGCAAGAAGTAGGCGGCGTTGAGGGTCTTGATCAAGATTTCCTTCTCCATAAAGTCTTGGAAGATGCCCAGAGCGCCTATAACTCCCGGGAAGAAGGACTTACCCCAGATGTTATGCGCGAACTTGAGCGCAAGGTTTTGCTCTCTGTGCTCGATCGCAAATGGCGCGAACACCTTTACGAGATGGATTACTTGCAAGAGGGAATCGGGTTGCGGGCTATGGCCCAGCGCGACCCACTCGTTGAATATCAACGTGAAGGTTATGACCTCTTCTCGGCCATGATGGATTCCATCAAGGAAGAGCTCGTTGGTTTTGTCTTCAATGTCGAGGTCCAAGTTGAAGCAGATTCTCATGAAGTTGCTGCCAAAGGAATCGAGATTCCAAAGTCTGAAGTCAACCAACTCCGCTATTCAGCAGCAGATGTCGACGGTGAAGTAAAACAAACTGGGGGCACGAGCCGAAATGCACCTTGTCCATGTGGCTCTGGCCGCAAGTACAAGCGCTGTCACGGAGCAGCTAACGCCTAAAGCAGGATCATCTCGGTACATAGCCACCGCTTGTCGACGCCTTCAAAACGCAGGGCAAGCGAACGCACTCGCTCATTGATGCGCAAGGTGACTGTCGATTCGCAGACGCCATCGATGGGTTCTGACAAATAGATTTTGCGCACCCGCGGGATCTCTTTCATGCTTCCCGATTTACGCACCAGCTGGGCATGCACGCTGCGATGGCACCACCGTGCTAATTGCATGGGATGTCTTCGTCCGCCCCAGATTTCGACGATAGAAATGACAAAGCGCTCTACCCAATCGTCAAGGTGAGGCAACTCCGCCGCGGAGCTGGGTTGCGGTGCAAAGTCTCGGTCATCGCTCTCTCCAGCATATGTGTTTGGAGTCGGCACTAAGTAAAGTTTTTTAGGGATCGATTGTGGTGCGCGTTCAACCTCTTCGGAGAGGTAAAGAGCTAAAGCGGGATGGTTCCACAGCCCCGGGTCAAAAGGGCGATCGGAACCGGCTTGTGGCCAGGTAACGGTGGTGGCGCGGGTATCGGAATCAGTATTCATGGGCTTACTCAACCGAAGGCGCTGGGCTTGCACCTCCACCGAACGGATGAATCTTCTCGCTGGCCTGATTACCGTTAGTAACCAATGTGGATTGCAGTCGAACTCATGGGCGGCTCTTGACCTATGAATGGCACATGGTTGATATCAAGAACTTCATTCCCGGAAATCCACGTACTCGATTAGCCGCGGTGCTCATCACCCTCTCGCTGCTCGCTGCGATTGCTATTAATAGCGCCGCAAACCGAGCATCGTGGGTCTGGTCGGCAGCTCGCGACTTATCTGCAGGTCACGCCATCGAAGGCGCTGATCTCAAGAGGGTGAAGGTAAACCTCTACGACGTGGCCGGAAAATACTCATCATCGAATTCACCAGTGTTGGGTTGGCACCTAACCCGTTCGATCCAGATCGGCGAGATCATCCCCGTCGCCGCGCTCACTCATCAAGGCACCACTGTGACAACGCAGAGTCTTCCGTTACGAGTTAGTCGCCCAGATATGCCGATCGATCTGGCGCCCGGCCAGCGAGTAGATCTCTATGCGCTTTCACCCACCACAGCACAGGCCGCCTTTGACCCACTTTTGGCTTTTGCTAACGCAACCATTGAATCAGTTGATCAGAAATCAAAGGATATGGGCGGAGATATTGGGATCGTTGTTGCAATTCCTAAAAGTGCAATGTTGCAGGTGGTAGAGGCCATCGCCAGCGCCAGAGTATTGGTGGTTCGCAATGCCTTCTGAAATTCCCCAACTCGAAGTGATCACAGCGATATCTGAAGTTGAAACTGAAGACTTCATCGCACAACTGCTCTTCTCGCAAGGCTGGAGCATTATTCATAGGGCTATCGATTTTTCTGGACTTCTGGTTGCATTGGAAAACCGACATAACCTCTTACGCACTGTCATTATCTATAGTTCTGATCTGCCGAATTTAGATCCACTAAAACTTGCTGAAATCGAAAGTCACTCTTCAGCTTTTTCTCTCATTTGCATTGATGGGGTGAGCATCAACTCTCATGCCGTCATGACTCATATTCGGGGCCAGCTCCGGTTGCCGTTGATCTATCAAAATCACACACTTGCAAAATCAGATAATTTCCCAACCGCGACACCCAAGAAACAAAAGCTGATCACCGTGACGGGAACGGCTGGTTCTCCGGGGCGCAGCCACTTGACCCTTTTATTGGCCGGCTATTTTTCTTGGCGAACTCAGGTACACGTATTTGATGCCGACCTCAGATCTCCTTCGCTGGCCTATATGGCAGGTAACCGTCCGCCGTCGAATGAAAGGTTTTCATTAACGACGTTGCAGATGGAAGATAAACCTTCGGAATTACCAACGAGCGAACTGAAAGAGTTAACTTTTGTTGATATCGGGGCTCTTCCTTCGCTTCGAGAAGTGGTAACCGACCGCAGATGGCATGCTGCCTTCATCAACAATATTTTGGAGCAAACATCTTCACTTATTTACATTACAAAAAGTTCGGGCTTAGGTTTGCTCCGGCTAGAAAATTTCATCGCCGAATTTCCAATTTTGCTGCGCAAGATTCCCATACTTTATGTTCTTAACCAGCGAACCAACTCTCGCGAGGATCGAGCCATCGAGGCGCGTTTCATAAGTCTCACATCGGGGGAGGCGGCTTTTGTTCTACCTCAGGATCCCAGGCCCCTGCAGCCATCCGCACCTCGTACGAAGGGCCTGGACCTCTTTTCGGCAAGTTCCAAGCTCGCTAAGGAGATTGATAAGATCGCACAATCGATAGCCTAAACAATGGCTTTGATGCGGCAGGAGAGGCATGTAATGACATCGCGTGAAGATCTGCTCGCCTCGCAGACGGCCTTGTCTCCTGCAGATCGCGAACGACTTTCTGAACTCATCGCCGAATGGCAGATGTTGGCCGACCTTTCCTTTGCTGACTTGATCCTTTGGGTACCCAAGCGGCGCGATTACCAGACCTGGCCCGAGGGCCACGTGGCGCTGGCACATATCAGACCAACGACCGCCGCCACTGTTTTTACCCACGATGTCATTGGCTCTGAACTCATGTGGGGCCGAAATCCACGTATCGATCAAGCGCTTTCACAAGGGGAAATCGTCCGCGATACCCAACCTGAAGTCATCGGCGATCTCTTGATTAAGGAAGAGACCATTCCGGTGCTTTTCGATGGTCGAATCATTGCCGTCATATCGCGCCATCGCGACGCCGTCCAGATGCGATCGGCTTCGCGCCTAGAAATTAACTATCGCGAAATCGCCCACAATATTTATCGCATGGTTGCTGAAGGAAACTTTCCGGTTCATAACGGTATATACCGTGCCGAATCCGCTCCTCGAGTTGGTGATGGCCTAATACGCCTCGATGGTGGCGGCAATATCACTTATGCCAGCCCCAACGCTCGATCTGCATTTAGCCAAGTGGGCTGGGAATCTGAACTCGAGAATCACATCTTGGGCGATGTGATTGAGTCTCTTTCGCAAAGCTCGCATCAACCTACAGATGAGCCATGGCGCATCATTGTCAGCGGCGAACAACTTCGCCGTGCCGATTTTGAAAATGGCCGCGGAATTATGGATTTGTTGGTGATACCTCTTACGCAAGGCTCGGATCGCATTGGTGCCATCGTGCTGCTGCACAACGTGACCGAACTTCGCCGGCGTGATCAAGCCTTGGTGACAAAAGATGCCACGATTCGAGAAATTCACCACCGTGTTAAAAACAATTTGCAGACCGTCTCTGCCTTGTTGCGATTGCAATCTCGGCGGGTAGAAGATCCTATTGCCAGCGCTGCCTTAGCCGAAGCCATTCGTCGCGTCGCATCCATCGCAATCGTTCACGAAACTCTTTCCACGAGTTCTACCGAAACGGTGCAATTCGATGAAGTTTATGATCGGATTGTTCACAATGCGATCGAACTTAGTTCTCGCCCCATCACCTTGGCCAAAAACGGATCCTTCGGAATCTTTCCCGCCCAAATTGCCACGCCGCTGGCTTTGGTGATCACCGAATTAATTCACAACTCACTCGAGCATGGATTGGCCGAAACCGGAGATGCGCTTCGTGCCGAAATTGTGCGCACGGGGGAGTCATGTTCGATTTCCATTATCGACGATGGCGAAGGCCTGCCCGAGGATTTCGAATGGGAGCAATCCTCGAATTTAGGTTTGCGAATTGTTCGGACTCTTACCGAGAACGAATTAAAGGGCACGATCGCTTTAAAGCGGGAATCCGGCCAGACCTGGGCGATTTTAAATTTCCCAGTGAAGTAAAACTAGAAGCTGTTCTGGCTCTCCATCATGCGAGCGCGGTTGCGAGCAGCGCGACGCTTGAGGGCGCGACGTTCATCTTCGGATAGACCGCCCCACACACCAGCATCTTGACCGCTCTCCAGCGCCCAAGCCAGACAGGCCTCTTTCACCGAACAGCGTTGGCAAACTTTCTTTGCCTCTTCGATTTGGGCCAGGGCAGGACCAGTGTTTCCGATCGGAAAGAAGAGTTCAGGATCTTCATCCCGGCAGGCCGCGTCGTGTCGCCAGTCCATAGTGCGCGCTTCTCCTCGATTAGTTCTTCGGTGGGTTACCAGATGAGACAATAGGTAATAAATGGGACATAAGCCCCGGAAGATCGGGCGCTTAAGGGCTTATTCTCTCGCGTATCTCTCACGTAAACAAGGACATAGCCTGAGAGATTCCCTCATATTTGGATATATCAGTGGGGTATCCGTCACAGTGCCCCCGGCAGGAATCGAACCTGCGCCCCCGCCTCCGGAGGGCGGTGCTCTATCCCCTGAGCTACGGGGGCCCAAGATGTTGTGGCGGTAAGGCTATCAGCGCCGCCAGAGCTACTCCGCTCTGCCGAAGGAGCCGTGAACTGTCAGAATACCGTCCATGAGTGAGCGGGCTTATTTTGCAACGGGTTGTTTTTGGGGAGCCGAACGTCGTTTTTGGCAGATGCCCGGAGTGGAATCCACTTCGGTCGGCTACATGGGCGGAGCACGTCCAAACCCAAGTTACGAGCAGGTCTGCACCGGCGTCACCGGTCACGCCGAATCAGTAGAAGTTGTTTTTGACCCATCAGTGGTGACCTACCAGCGATTGCTAGAAGAGTTCTGGACCATGCACGATCCGACCTCGCTCAATAAGCAAGGCGGCGATATCGGCACCCAATATCGAAGTGCAATATTTGCAACCACTCCGGAACAACTTTTAACTGCCATTAACTCCAAAGATGTGTACGAAGAAGTTCTTCTCAGTAATGGGCTGGATCCAATCTGCACCGAAATCCAAGAAGCGGAAGGCCACACATATTGGCTGGCTGAGGAATATCACCAGAAATATTTGAAGAAGAATCCCAACGGCTACGACTGCCATTCCTCGACCGGAATTGCATTCCCTGCCATCGAATCATCGGCGGGGGCAAATTAAATGAGTGCTGAAGAAATATCATCGCTGCGACCAGATGGCACCGCGTTTCCAGTCCAACTTGATGATGCGGTATTAAAGCAAACTTTAGATCCGCTCTCCTTCGAAGTTTTGCGCAAAGCCGCGACTGAACGCCCATTCACCGGTGAATACACCGATACCGAAACTATAGGAATTTATAAATGTAAAGCATGTGCCGCCGAACTCTTTCGAAGTGAAACCAAGTTTCATTCGGGTTGCGGTTGGCCATCTTTTTATGCGCCAAAGGCTGAGGATGCTGTTCTCCTCATTGAAGACAGATCTCTTTTCCCACGGGTTCGCACTGAAGTTCGATGTGCATCGTGCGGATCGCACCTAGGGCATGTCTTCGAAGGCGAAGGCTATGACGTTCCTACCGACCAACGTTGGTGCATTAACTCGGTATCGATGTTTCTAGAGGCGAAGTAACTAACCTTTTCGAGTTG
>CANCSL010000036.1 GCA_947380835.1 Actinomycetota bacterium
GGAATCGGAGCCAATGCCGCATTTGATTTTGCCGGAGTCTCATCGGTGCGAAAATCAGCTCTCTCGATGCTGGCCGAAGGCGGAAAATTGGTCATCGTTGGCATCGCAAACGAGCCGATAATTATTCCCAGCGATATGGCCTTCACCTACAGGAGAACGCAACTCCTCGGCCACTATGGTTCAGAGAAATTTCATACCGAGGAAGTCATTCAGATGGTCAGGGAAGGAATCCTCGATCTTTCGGCTTCAATCTCACAAATTCTGCCGCTGGAACAGGCGCTTGAAGCTATGTCCATCTTGCGAGAGAAAATTGGAAACCCCATCCGAATAGTGCTTAAACCTTAAATTCCCCTTGGCTACTTTTTGAGCCAATAGTCATTAATGTACTTCTCACCTTCGTCACAGAAGAACGTGACAACGGTTTCAAGGTTGAAGTCTTTCTTCAATTGCAAAGCAGCAAGCATGTGAGCCCCAGAGGATGGTCCAACAAATATTCCGTGCTTGCGCGCAAGTCGACGCATTTCTTCAATCGCATCATGAGAGTGAATGTGGATAAAACCATCAACTTCGCTCTTGTGGCGAGCGATTATTCCCGGAACAAAACCATCGGAAATTCCTTCGATCAAATGCTTGGCCACCTCTCCGCACGCGATTGTGCAGGATTCGGAAGGCTCGAGTGCGTAGCTCTTGCACTCTGAATTAACCTCCTTGAATGCCTGACCAACTCCAATGAGGGTCCCGCCAGTACCGACACCGCCGACGACAAGATCTGGTTTTGTCGGCAATTCTCGAAGGATTTCTTGGCCAAGCCAATCGTGGTTTTCGATGACGTTCCATTCATTATCAAACTGTTGAGGTGCGAAATAACCAGGCTGGCTCCCGATTCGTCGAACTTCATCCAGCGCGTTGTTGACGTGGAAATCTCCCAGCGTCCGCACTTCGGCACCAAAAGCTTCCGATATCGCAGTACGTTCCTGACTCAGGCCCTCTGGCATCACAACCAACATTTTGTAACCTTTGACTGCGGCAACCATGCTCATGGCATTTCCAGTATTGCCGCTGCTTGCTTCAACGATGGTGTCCCCCGGTTTAAGTAAACCTTCGGCCTCGGCTCGCTCGATCATGTATTTCGCAATACGAGCCTTGATTGATCCGGATGGATTGAGATATTCCATTTTCACCCAAATGCCGTCAATATTAATAAGCGGGGTATTGCCGATCGCATCCAGAATGGTTTTCACATGAAGCAAGTTAGCAAGGAATCCTAACTAAGTGAAGGAACTACCCCCTGAGAATTACTTCGTGAAATCAGCGAGAATGATTTTCGTCATTCCACGCATCGCTTGCCAGGCGTACTGAGCCTTTTCGGGATCCGGATCGTTCATAAAATCATTCATTTGTCGTGGAATGACTTGCCAACTTACTCCCCATTTATCTTTGCACCAGCCACACTTACCTGGAGTGCCTTCTTTGGTGATGGCATCCCACAAGCGGTCCGTTTCTTCTTGTCCATCACAACTAACTGCCAAAGAAATCGAATCATTGAAAGTTTCGCCACCAGGGACACTCATTCCCACGAGATCATGACCAAGGATGCTGAACTCGGCTGTAAATAACGCGTCTCCCATGCGATTCTCGCTTTTCACAACAACGTCTCTAAAAGTCTCCTTATAAAAGTTTAAAGCGCCTTCCAAATCTGAGGCATACCAGAGAAAAGTTTTAAGAGAAGCTGGCTCTGTCATCGATTTGTCCATTCGTTCTTGAGGGTTGCATAGATCATCGTATCCGTCCATTCACCTTTGAAAAATTCTTCCTCTTTGAATTCGGCTTCCTTACGCAAACCCAGTCTCTTAACCAAATTTTCCGACGCAGAGTTTCGAATATCTAGATGTGCGAAAACTCGTCGGAACTTGCCCGTGCTGAAGAGATAGTCAATCGCAGCCCCACTCGCTTCGGTGGCATAACCTTTCCCGGAATATTTGGGGTTGATGACATAACCGAATTCAGCTGTCTGATTTTCTTTACTTTTGTACATCAACGAGATCTGACCGATCACCTTGTTCTCATTCGGCAGAACTATGCCCAGAAGCGCAAAATCTCCCTCGTAATCCAATTTACTGACGGCAGTTGCCTTCACCAACGCCTCCACCACTTGCTCGTACGTTCGCTGCGGCCATGGAATATAGGTGACAACTTCAGCAACAGATTGATACTCAAAAAGATCTTCCGCATCCGATAGCACAAGCGGACGAAGGATGAGTCTTTCGGTAGCTAATCTAAAGTCGGGTGAAGTTATTTCCATTGCTGGAGATGAGCCAAAGAATTAGCAAAGATCAAATCCGCGTCGTAATCCATGGTCGCAACGTGATAGCTGTTGGTCATCTCGATGCGTTGCTTCTCTTTGGTGCCGATCCCCGACATGATGATGTCGCTATTTGAAATCGGTAAAACATGGTCATCAACGGAATGGAATAACAGGGTTGGAGCCAAGACTTTTCCAAGATTGGCTTTAGTGGTTTTCAGCATCTTGTTCAACTGAATGACGCCCTTCGTGGGCAGCACGTCATAGCCCCATTCGGTGACATCTGGTTTCTTGATGTCGTCGCCGACAGAAGGCATTCCTGGTTTTAACATGGCCAAGATTGGCGCAAATTTAATTTGCAGCCCGGGAATATGAATCATGGGATTTACTAGCACTAATCCATCGACATCATGATTTTCAGCCACATTGAGGGTGGTGCAGCCACCCATTGATAATCCAAAAATGAATACCTTCGAGCATGTTCGCCGGAGGTCTTGCAGGTCCTTGACTACACGATCGGGCCATTCATTCCACGAAACCTTGTTTAAGTCTTCCCAGTGAGTGCCGTGGCCTGGCAATCGGGGCACACGGACTGAATAGCCGTGTTCGATCAAGTTGTGTGCCCATGGTCGCATCGATGCCGGCGAACCAGTGAAGCCATGAACCAAAACAATACCTATATGGGCATTTTCCCCTCGCCCATCAAATGCAAAATCGGAGAGCCAACCTTCGGGAGCGCTATCAGTAGCCATTAAAAAAGCCTATTGGCTCCGATAGGTATGTGTCACCACTCTGGCGTACGGTTTCTCTCATGTCCACCCCGCGAGAATGGCAGCCGTCATTCGACGATTTGGGTAGGTCGCTCCAAGAAATCACCTTCGTCGTAGTGGATCTAGAAACTACTGGGGCATCGGTCCGAGATGGCAGCGCCATCACAGAAATTGGTGCGGTCAAAGTTCGTGGCGGCCAGGTAATTCAAGAGTTCCAGACTTTTGTTAATCCCGATTCGCCTATCCCTGCCTTTATAACCGTGCTGACCGGCATAACCGACGCCATGGTTCTGCACGCCCCCCTCATCGCGGAAGCCTTTCCAACTTTCCTCGAGTTCTGCGGTTCCAAAGAGGAGACCGTACTCGTAGCCCACAACGCACCTTTTGACGTCGGATTTCTCAAGGGCGCGGCAGCCCAATTGGGTTACAGCTGGCCAAACTTCCCAGTCCTCGATACCGCTCGCATTGCTCGCCTTATTCTCTCCAAAGAAGAAGTACGCGATTGCAAACTTGGAACACTCGCTCGATTCTTCAATACCGTCGTTAAGCCCACCCATCGAGCGTTGGATGATGCACAAGCCACCGTTGATGTTTTGCATGGGCTTTTTGAACGACTGGGTTCTATGGGTATTTCTTCACTGGAGGATCTCCAAGGATTTACCAACCGCGTCACACCAGAACAACGCCAGAAAAAACATCTTGCCGATGGCATTCCCGCCGTTCCTGGAGTTTATATATTCCGCGATCGCAATAATGAGGCGCTCTACATTGGCACCTCACGTAATTTACGTTCGCGAGTCCGCAACTACTTCGGATCAGGTGAAACTAGGAGACGCATTCGAGACATGGTGAGCCTGGCGGAGCGAATAGATGTCATTCCCTGCGCGACCATTCTGGAAGCACAGATACGTGAACTACGACTTATCTCAGAGAAACAACCGCGTTTCAATCGACGATCCAGGCAACAAGAGAAAGCTATCTGGTTGAAATTGACCGACGAAACTTTTCCCCGACTCTCTGCTGTTAGGGGTTCCTCATCGCTTTCTGATGAATCTGGTTGGGCCGGACCATTTAATGGGTTGCAAGAAGCGCAATATGCGATGGAGGCTATTCACGAAGTTGTGCCCTTGCGCCAATGCACCAAGAAAATAACGGTCCGAAGCATTCCGAAGGACACTTCATGCGCGCTGCTCGATATGGGCAAGTGCGGAGCCCCCTGCATCGGTCTACAAGATGCTGATGCATATTCTCAACACACGATGAATGCCCGCGAACTCCTTCATTTCAATAGTTCTCATATTGAGGTGCATCTCTCTCGGAGAATGCACGATTTGGCAGAAACAGAGAGATTTGAGGAGGCTGGCGAATTTCGAAATCGCCTCAGCTCCTTCACGAAAGGCGCTTCTCGCGCCCAACGGATACGCGCTCTGGCCACTATTCCTCACCTGGTTGCCGCTACGCCCATCACAGATAGCGGGTGGGAATTCATTTGCATTCGTTTTGGAAGACTCGCCGCCAGTGCTAGCGCCAAAAATAATTCGGCAATACCTGAAGTACTTAGCTCGTTGACTTTAACGGCAGAGGTTGTTGTTCCTAGCGATGAAGTCTTACCTGCATCCTCGTACGAAGAAATTGAAAAGCTGCTCGGATACCTAGAAACCCCCGGGGTTCGATTAGTCGAACTTGATGGCCAATGGTCGCTGCCAATTTTTGGATCCGGAAATATGCACACGCAGTTCCGCGAACAAAGAAGTGCTTGGGAGGGTGCTATTCCGCTGGAGTAGCGGCCAATTGCTGCGAGAGTTCAATCCAGTTCTTCAAAAGTTTCTTGGCTGCTCCAGAATCGATAGCTTGTGCCGCCCTGACTAGACCGTTGGCAAATTGCTGTTCGACGCTCAAGGAGAAATCGGCCTTAAACGCTGCAACTGACGCCGCCGCGTTGAGCAACACCGCATCTCGACGTGCGCTCTGTTCGCCATCAAAAATCGAATGCAGAACGTCGGCATTAAACTTTGGATCCCCGCCCACGATCTCAGAAATTGGCGAAAAGTTAATTCCGATATTTCGTGGATCAAAAGTTTCGGTTCGCATTTTCCCGTCATTAATCTGGATCACCGTGGATGTGGTGGAAATAGATATCTCATCCAATCCATCATCACCGCGGAAGAGGAATCCTTCACAGCCTCGATCTGCTAAAACTTTTGCCATAATCGGAAGCATCCGCTCACTAGCCACTCCGATAGCAACAACTTTTGACTTTGCCGGATTTGATAGTGGACCCAAAATATTAAAGACCGTGGGCGTCCCCAGTTCTTTACGGGCGGGCGCTGCAAATCTCATGGCTGGGTGAAACTTTGGTGCAAAACAGAAACCAATACCAATACGACGAACGCATTCCTCAACTTGCGGGCCATCTAAAGTGATGACAACACCTAACTCTTCCAGGAGGTCGGCGGAGCCAGCCAACGAAGTGGCTGCTCGATTTCCGTGCTTGACGACCCGAGTTCCAGCCGCCGCAGTAACAATGCAAGCAGTGGTCGAGATATTTATGGTGTTAGCCCCATCTCCCCCAGTGCCGACAATGTCCAAGGACCGGTCGGGGATGGAAATGGGAGCCGCGAAAGCAAACATCTGCTCGATCATCGCGGAAATTTCAGATGCGGTCTCCCCTTTTGCCTTGTAAGCCAAAAGGAAAGCCTTGATCTCTTCGGTACTCGCGCCGCCAGCGAGGATGGTTCCCATCGCCCAGTGGATTTGCTCCGTGGAGAGAAGTTCTAACCGACCCAGTTGGGCCAAGACTTCCGCCCAGCGCGCCTCATGGGAGAGGCCGTTCAGGGAAGTGTTCAATAGATTCGAGGATTAGTGAATGGCCAGGCGCAGGCGCAACAAGGCTGCCGCACGATCGGCCAAGGTGAAGGGGTCGATGGGGTGTATTACGACATCGTCGGCTCTAGACCACGAAGCAAGCCATGCATCTTCGGGACGACCGGTAATTAACAGAACTGGTGGGCATTGGAAAACTTCGTCCTTCAGCTGGCGGGCGATGCCCATTCCACCTTCGGGGACGGACTCGCCATCCAGGATAAAGAGGGCCGCCGGCTTTCCGGCATCGACATATTGAAAGAGAGCAGGACCGGTGGCGAACTCGACGATCTGATGGCTCCCGAGGTCGCCAGCCACTTTCTTGCCCAAGGCGGCGATAATGCTGGCTCGAACGCTCTGGTCGTCGGAATACACAACAATTATTGGGGTGCTCATGGCTGGCAAGTCTAGCCAACCATTTGCCCGTTCCGAGCCCTTGATGGCGGAAAATTGGTCGCTATTCCGCTGCACATCTGCCGTGATTAGTGTCACGACTCCCCGTGGGTGGCTCGGGGGCGTTAGGTCCTATTTGCGGTGAAAATCAGGAATAATGCGCGGGTGACCACAGTGGCAGCAACCCCAGGAAAAGTGACCAGGCCAAACCTCGTCGCAGTCGGAACCATCGTCTGGCTCGCCAGCGAACTTATGTTCTTCGCAGCGCTCTTTGCAATGTACTTCACAACGCGCGCAGTTCAAGGACCGAAGGTCTGGTTGGCCTCAACCGGAATGTTGAATGTGCGTTTCGCCGCCATCAACACCACCGTGCTGGTGCTTTCATCAGTGACCTGCCAGTTCGGAGTCTTTGCAGCCGAGCGCTTTCAAGCCCGTCGCACCGGAAAGCTTTTTCAGTTTGCCAAGTGGGGTATGCGCGAATGGTTCGCTCTCACTTTTCTGATGGGCGCTTTCTTTATTGGCGGTCAGGTTTACGAGTACGCCAACTTGGTACACGAAGGTCTTTCACTTTCATCCCGAGCTTATGGTTCAGTTTTCTATATCACCACTGGATTTCACGGCCTCCACGTAACTGGTGGATTAATCGCCTTTCTTATTGTCTTATTGCGCGTCTATAAGGCTAAGAAGTTTGGTCACAAACAAGCAACTACTGCAATTGTTGTTTCGTATTACTGGCACTTCGTCGATATCGTCTGGATCGCGCTCTTCTCGGCGATCTACCTCATCAAGTGAGATTGGGCTACTAAAGAAGAATGAAACGACTCTCACGCTATCGCCGACATAAATTTGCCGCGCCAGCACTCATCGTCGCTGCCTTGATTTCGATCGGAACTACCTTCTCGATCGCAAGCGCCCTTCCTAGCCAACAACGCATGGAATCAACGGCCCAGACAACGCAAATTGCCGAAGGTAAGCAAATTTTTGCCCGCGGTTGCTCTTCTTGTCACGGACTCAATGCCGAAGGCGGCTCTATTGCTCCTTCACTCATTGGCGTTGGCGCCGCTTCAGTAGATTTCCAAGTCGGAACCGGACGCATGCCCATGGCTGATATGAGCCAACAGGCTATGGCTAAGAAACCGATTTACAACGAAGAAGAAACAGCAGCGCTTGCTGCTTATGTCGCTTCCTTGGCACCCGGTCCTGCTGCCGTAACGAACGATCAACTGACGTGGGAACGTGACGGAAATACTGCCCAAGGTGGCGAGCTTTTCCGAACTAACTGCGCCATGTGCCACAACTTTGCCGCCCAAGGTGGCGCACTCACCAACGGCAAGTATGCGCCTTCTCTTATGGGCACAGAAGCCAACAAAATTTATGAAGCGATGATTACTGGCCCACAATCAATGCCAGTCTTTTCGGACAAAACAATCACTCCCGAAGAGAAGTTGTCGATTATCAAGTGGATCAAAGCAGCACAGAAAGAGCCAGGTTTAGGCGGAGCATCACTCGGTCGCGTAGGGCCAGTAACTGAAGGATTGTTAGGTTGGACTCTCGGACTTGGACTCCTCATCGGAGTTGCAGTCTGGCTAGCATCGAAGGCGAGATAGTTGTGAACCACGAATTCGAAAAGTTTTCCGACCCAGGACTTCCAGAGCATGTCCACCGAAATGCTGATGTAGATCCCATCGCCGAAAAGCGTGCAGAGCAACAGGTAGCTATCCTTTTTGTGCTTTCTGCTCTAGGAACTATTCTGCTTATCGGTTCCTACATTTTCATTAAGCCTTCCTCTTTCATTTACCTTCCAGTTCTCGGTGATACCAATACCCAACAACTCCTTCTCGGTGTTGGAATGGCCATGTCACTCTTCTTCATTGGCATGGGCGCGGTTCAATGGGCTCGAAAGTTGATGTCGGACACTGAAGTAATCGCCGAGCGTCACGAATTTCGTTCTCCCGACGAAGATCGTGCCGATTTCGTCGCGACCGTAAAGGAACAAGCCGCGCTGGCCGATGTTGGCCGTCGCACTTTGATCAAACGCTCACTTGGCTTGGCCTTAGGCCTAGCCGGGCTTTCACCACTTATTTTGTTGCGCGATCTTGGCCCACTTCCTAAGAAGGAGTTCGACACCACGGATTGGAAGAAGGGCACTCGATTGGTGACTGATCCAGGCGATCGCCCCATCAAACCTTCCGATCTCGAAGTTGGCGCCGTAGCCCAAGTTCTTCCCGAACTGTCAGGCGGAACCGTCCGATCCCTAGAAAATATTGGCAAAGATGCCGTCCTTCTCATTCGTCTACGTCCAGAAGAATTTAACTTGGACACCGAGCGGCTTTCGTGGACACACGAAGGCATCATCGCTTTCTCTAAAATTTGTTCGCATATGGGTTGCGCAGTTGCGCTTTACGAGCAGCAAACAAAGCACTTGCTCTGCCCATGTCACCAATCAACTTTTGATGTTACCCGAGCTGCCAAGGTAATTTTTGGACCAGCAGCTCGCCCACTTCCACAACTGGCAATCACGATTGATGCTGATGGCTACCTTGTTGCACAACAACCATTCACCGAACCTGTCGGACCAAGTTTCTGGGAGCGCTCCTCATGACCAATAAAGAACGCATCGCAGGCAACGTTGCCGGTTACGTCGATGACCGAACTGGCGCCGCCAAGTGGTTAAAGAAGAACCTCACCAAAGTTTTCCCAGACCACTGGTCTTTCATGCTGGGCGAAATCGCGCTCTACTCCTTCATCATCTTGCTGCTCTCCGGAACCTTCCTCACCTTTTGGTTTGATCCGTCACAACGTGATGTTATTTACAATGGCTCGTACGCTCCGCTCTCTCATGTGCAGATGTCCGCCGCCTATGCCTCCACTTTGCATATCTCTTTTGATGTTCGTGGTGGACTTCTTATGCGTCAGATTCATCACTGGGCAGCCCTCATTTTCATGACGGCAATCGTTGTGCACTTATTGCGCGTCTTCTTCACTGGCGCCTTCCGCAAGCCACGTGAATTTAACTGGTTGATCGGTGTTGGGCTTTTGACGTTGGGAATCGTTGAAGGGTTCTTGGGTTACTCACTTCCAGATGATTTACTCTCAGGCACCGGAATTCGTATCGCTGAAGCTATCATCCAAGCCATCCCAGTAGTCGGCTCTTACCTTTCCTTCTTTGCTTTCGGTGGTCCATTCCCTGGTCATGTCTTTATCCCACGCATTTACATGGTTCATATCTTGCTTCTACCTGGAATTTTCTTGGCTCTGATCACCATTCACTTGATGTTGGTCTGGTACCAGAAGCACACCCAATATCCAGGTCCAGGACGCACCGAGAAGAACGTAGTCGGATACCCACTCATGCCGGTCTATATGGCCAAGGCAGGTGGCTTCTTCTTCATTGTTTTCGGAGTCACAGCCTTCCTAGGTGGAGTTGCCTCGATCAACCCTATTTGGCTCTATGGGCCATATACGCCAGGACAGATATCTGCCGGTTCTCAGCCTGACTGGTACATGGGCTGGCTCGATGGGTTAGTGCGTATGTCACCACCGATCGAAACACACGCGTTCGGTCACACTATTTCCTGGAACATTTTGATTCCAGGCTTAATCATTCCCGGGATTCTCTTTACCGGCATGGCGCTCTATCCCTTTATCGAAAGTTGGATAACGGGAGATAAGCGCGAGCATCACTTGCTGGATCGTCCTCGAAACGTTCCTAATCGAACCGCCCTTGGCATTATGTCCCTAACCTTCATGCTGATCTCGCTGATCAATGGCGGTAACGACATCATTGCTACACATTTTCATCTCACCATTAATGGCATCATGTGGTTCACCCGAATTGGGCTCTTTACAATCCCCCCAATCGCGTTTGTCATCACCAAGCGCATTTGTCTCTCCCTGCAGCGCGCAGATCGCGATCTAGTCCTTCACGGACGTGAAACTGGTCGACTCGTTATGACACCTGCTGGCGAATTTATCGAAGTTCACGAGCCCATCTCGGCCGCAAAAGCGTGGACATTGACACAACACTTGCAAGATCCAGCTCTCGCAATAGAGAACGTGGATGAGCACGGCGTACGCAACCCTGCTGGCATTAAGGGTCGAATCCGCGCCCGTTGGAGCGTTGCAAATGCAGAACAGATTCCAGCCGCCACGGTCACTGAACGCAAAGAGCTCGAGGATGGACATCATTAGTTTGACGTTCTTTTCCTTATGAGCATACGTTCTGCAACTCTTGCCGACATTCCTGCAATGCTGGAGCTCATCCACGCCCTTGCGGTATACGAAAAGGCGCCCGAGGAAGTCCTCATCACCGCCGAGCAGATCCAAACGCATTTCTTTGGGGATGCTCCTAAAGTCTTCTGCGAGATTGTGGAAGATGAGAACGAGGTTGCAGGTTTCGCGATCTGGTTTCTCAACTACTCCACTTGGCTAGGTGTCCACGGGATTTACCTAGAAGATCTCTTTGTAAAACCCGAATATCGCGGCAAGGGTCATGGCAAAGCTCTCTTGCAACATCTTGCCGCCACATGCGTCGAAAATGGTTACGGGAGATTTCAATGGTGGGTGTTGGACTGGAATAGCCCGGCCATCGAGTTTTACAGTTCGCTCGGAGCCAAAGCGATGGATGAATGGACTATCTACCGTGTTTCTGGCGATCCCCTGACCCAACTGGGCTCCCCTAAAGAATAAATAACTTAAGAAGTTTCAGCCAGTTTCTTCAAACGAACCAGCGTTTTTAAAATGGCTTTTTGATTGTTCGAATATGC
>CANCSL010000037.1 GCA_947380835.1 Actinomycetota bacterium
TTAGCGATCTTGTATGGACCGGATGCCAAAGGCTTGAGGTCGTACTTGTCGCCAGTGTCCTTGGATTGCTTGACTGGACCGAATGCTGGGTAAGAAGCTGCATAGTTGAAGTCAGCAACAGAGTGACCCAAGTTGAAGGTGATGGTGCGGTTGTCCTTCGAGCAAGTAACTGCCTTGTCGAAAAGAGCCTGACCGGTCTTCTTGTATGGGCCCTTGTACTGAGATGAACCATCTGCAGCGTTAGGGATATCCAACATCGACAGTGCATAAGCAGGACCGTCAGTGATTACGTCAGTTGCGTAGGTACGGGAAACGCCGTACTTAACATCTGCGCAGGTGATGGCGGAGCCATCTTCCCACTTAACGCCTGGACGCAATGTGAACTTCCAGGTCTTAGCGTTATTGCTTGGGACACCTGTGTTGGTTGCAAGGTCGGCAACAAGTCCGGAACCGGATGGACCGGCAGCTGGCTTGTAGACAACGAGGTTGCGATAAAGATAGGTGTTAAAGAATGCGATGTCCTGACCGGTGTAGTTACGTTGTGGGTCAGCATGCGCAAATTGCCCGTTGTGGGTGACCATGTACAACGTGCCACCAGATTTCGCAGCAGCACTTGCGCCAGTCGCTCCACCAACAAGCAGTCCACCTGCTGCGAGTGCAGCTGCGGCGGCTGTTGCGATGATACGACGGCGTAGGCCTGCCATATTCTTATCGGACATCAGTCCTCCTTATTTCTAGTCTGTTCCGAGCCGCGGTGCGCGATTCGGACATTTAGTACGGCCATCTTAGATTGGTAATACTGACTTTGGAACATATTCCTCAACTCTTAATCAAATCTTTACATTTGAGACGGGGGTCCACAAATCTAAAGATTTAACGCGAATCCGCCTTGGGATCGAGAGCATCGCGAATGCCATCACCCATGAGGTTGAGAGCAAGGACGATGATGACCAGCATGGCGCTAGGAATAATGAGGTATGCGGGGTCGGTCTGCCAGTAGGTGACGGCATCAGAGAGCACGAGGCCCCAAGTTGCAGCAGGGGCTTGGACGCCTACTCCTAAGAAGGAGAAGGTGGCCTCGGCAGAAAGGAAGCCCGGCAGCGATAATGAGAGAAAGACGATGGCAGTTGGCCATAAATTTGGCAAAATCTCTTTGGTAATGATGCGCCAATTGGAGGCGCCTAGCGCTTGTGCCGCCATGACGAAGTCACGCTCGCGCATGCTCAGCGCTTGCGAGCGCACCAAACGGGCAAACCCTGGCCAGCCAAAGACGACAAAGAAGACAATCAAGACAACGATGCGAGCGCCATTGTCCTTAGCGATGTGAAGGGATTCGACTCTTTGAACCAAGGGCAAGGAGAGCGCAACGATCATAAAGGTGGACGGGAAAGCCAGAATAAAGTCAGAAAAACGACCAATGACGGCATCAACGCGTCCTCGGAAATATCCAGCGGTGATACCGATGAGCATGCCCAGACCGATGGATGCCACGCTGGTAATCAAAGCAACGGTGAAGGAGATGCGAGAGCCGTACAGAAGAAGTGCTAGCAGGTCTCGACCTGCGCCTGGCTCTACACCCAGTGGGTGAGCCAAACTAATACCGCCCCATGGACCTTGCGGCATTCCGAATTGCGTGAGCGCATCCGGATAAGTCGATGTTGGGTTGACGCCAACTAGACGCGTGATAAGCGGAGCTAAGAAGGCCGAAAGAATAAAGAAGAGTGCGACGCCACCGGAAATAACCGCCGCTTTGTTGCGCTTAAAGCGCATCCAGGAAATTTGGCGCGGGGTGCGCAGAACTACCTTGCTGACCGCTTCGTCATCAGTCAAGACTGTTTGAGCCAATTGGCTACCCCTATCGTTTCACGCTCAGTACTCACTGGTAAGAAGGGTAAAGGTAGCCCAAAATTCATCAAAATTACCAATGAAATTGCTCTCAAAGTCATGATTTACCCAAATGTAATAACGGGAAGGGCTACCTCTACCCGCGTTAGAGTTGGTTATGAGCCAATTTTCCTTTGAACTAGGGACCGCCTTGGCCAGCACCACTTCCTCCTCCGCACTCGGTCGAACCGGGATTATTCGGACACCTCATGGTGAAATCCAGACTCCAGCCTTTATCCCCGTGGGAACCAAGGCAACGGTGAAGTCGGTGTTGACGGGATCGATGAAAGATTTAGGCGCTCAGGCGCTTCTGGCCAATGCCTACCATTTATATCTCCAGCCTGGCCCAGATATCGTGGATGAAGCAGGCGGACTCGGCAAGTTTATGAACTGGGATGGCCCCACCTTTACCGATAGCGGTGGCTTCCAGGTCCTCTCCCTCGGAGTGGGTTTCAAAAAGGTCATCGCCATGAACGAAGACACCTTCCGGTCAGATGAAGTGATCGCAGATAAAAAGGAGCGCTTGGCCCACGTCGACGACGATGGCGTTACCTTCAAGTCTCACCTCGACGGCTCGATGCATCGCTTTACTCCAGAAGTGTCAATGAAGGTCCAGCATCAGCTTGGCGCCGACATCATGTTTGCTTTCGACGAATGCACCACTTTGCATAACACCCGTAAGTATCAAGAGCGCTCGCTGGAACGCACTCGGCTTTGGGCGCAGCGCTGTCTCATTGCCCATCACCAGCTAACGGTTGAACGTAGCCATCGTCCTTATCAAGCGCTCTTTGGGGTGTTACAAGGCGCGCAGTATGAAGACCTACGACGAAAAGGTGCTCGCGATCTTGGATCGATGAAAGTTTCGGTTGATGGCGCCGATGTTGAATTCGATGGCTTTGGCATGGGCGGTGCTTTAGATAAAGGCAATTTGGGAACGATCATCAGCTGGTTAGCCGAAGAATTGCCAGTAAATAAACCAAGACACCTTTTGGGTATTGGCGAACCGGACGATCTCTTTGTGGGCGTCGAAAACGGTGCTGACACTTTTGACTGCGTTGCACCTTCACGGCAAGCGCGCACCAGTGCGGTCTTTACTGAAGATGGCCGTGTCAATATTTCGAATGCGCCTTATCGCCGGGACTTTAACCCCATTGATAAAAACTGCGATTGCTACACCTGCGCTCATTACACCGCCGCATACATCAATCATCTCTTTAGATCAAAAGAAATCTTGGCTGCAACCTTGGCCACAATTCACAATGAAAGATTTATCGTTCGTTTGGTCGATCGCATGAGGGTTTCCATTACCAATGGAAACTTCTTCGATTTTAAGGCCGATTTTCTCGGAAGGTTTTATTCCAAGCGTGACAACGTTTAACTAAATCTCGTTAGGCAACCTGAAAAGATCTCTTTGCTAAACCCATCCAGTAGCCCTCAATTTGAGTTTCAGGTGCAACATCGGAATGTGTGGCCGCACCTAAGGTAATAAAGATAGGTGCAAAGTGCTCGACGGTGGGGTGCGCGTACGGCATACCCGGCGCTAACCGCTTGTAATCCATCAATTCATCGACTGCGCCGCGTTCGAGAACATCCTTAGCCCAGAGATCGAATTCAGTGCTCCAGCCTGGTGGCGTTGCTTCAATTCGAAATTCTTTCAAGAAGGGCAAGCCATGCGTCAAGAATCCACTGCCAATGATTAAGACACCTTCATCGCGAAGGGGTGCAAGTCTCCTGCCGATCTCGAAAAGTTTTTCAGGGTCGTGAGTCGGAATCGACATTTGCAGAACTGGAATATCCGCATTGGGATACATCTTCATTAAGGGAATATAGGCACCGTGGTCCAAGCCTCGTCGTGGTTGTTCAGTAACGGGTTCGCTCATCATTGCTTTGATGCGTTCCGCGAGTTCAGGGGCTCCAGGGGCTTGATATTGCAATTCGTAAAAGCGTTGTGCAAAACCGCCAAAGTCATAAATAAGAGGAACGCCAGGATCGGTTGCGCCGAGCGTTAGGGGTGCAGATTCCCAGTGAGCGCTAATGACCAAGATCGCCGTTGGCTTAGCAAGTTGTGAAGACCACTGCGCAAGTTCGCCACTCCAGATGTCATCGTCCAGAAGCGGTGGAGCTCCGTGGCCTATGTACAGAGCCGGCATCTTCGTTGTCATGGCATCACCCTATCATCAAATTAGTTGAACTTTCAACTAATTAAACAACTCCCCCGTCTAAGTTATTCCGCGGAAATTTCGGGAAGATCATCAAATTTGGTAATGGCATACATACGGTAATCATGCGGAAGGTCATCGCCCTCGGGCATCAAGTGGCGCTGCGTACCCTCGTATCTCCAGCCAGCCTTTTCAAAAGCGCGTTGCATGGCGATATTGGCGACATCGGTCGATCCCGCAATCCGGTGATAACCCTCAGCAAAAAGTTGTCGTGCGAGAACGCCTAAAATCTTGGTGCCTAACCCTTTTCCGCGAAATTCTGGCAACAAATCCAAGCCCATTTCAGCAGTCCCCGGTGGCATCGACTTGGGGCAATGGCGTGCCTGAACTTCACCCACGACCACCCCATCGACGTCGATAGCGCAATTGAAGTAGTGATCATCCCAACGCCCGGTGGCTTCAAAGCGGGGACGAAATTTTTCGATCTTTTCGGGAGTATCTAAATGATGCAATGTCACGACGATCGGTAATTCGGCTTCAGTAAATCCGCGCAGCTCTATCAAGAAAGTCCTCGCACATGGCTGATCCACGGAGTCACATAAATGGATGCAATAGCCCCCATCAACATAAATGGGCCAAAAGGAAGGGCGCTTTTACGACTGGCTTTCTTGGCAATGATGAGTCCGACGCCAACCACGCTACCCAGCGCAAATCCGATCATCGATGCAATGTAAACCGTAGACATGCTGATGTAGCCACAGAAAAGTCCAATCGAGGTAGCGAGCTTTACATCGCCCATTCCCATTCCGCCTTTTGAGAGAAAATTAACAATCCAATAAAAGCCGCCTAAAGCGATGGAGGCGATGAAGGCATGATTGAGCCGGCTTAAGTTGTGATGTGCAAATGAATCTATGGTGAGAAAAACTAAACCGGATAGATAAAGCGTGCCCGTAAGTGGATCAGGTAACCGGTGATGTTCAAAATCAATGGCAGACAATGCAACCGCGAGTACTACGAAGAAGATCCAAGCAATACATTCAAAGACGCGATCGAACTTGAAGAGCGGAACCAAGACAAGTCCCGCGGTGAGCGTTTCTAAAATCAAATAACGAATCGAAATCTTGGCTTTGCAGCTGCGACATCGTCCGCCTAAAAATAAGTAGCCCAAAATCGGAATGTTATCGATGTTACGGATCTGCACATCGCAATGCGGGCAACGAGATCTACCGCCAATACTTTGACGAAGCGGAATTCGTCCAACTAAAACCGAATTAAAAGATCCTAAAATCATGCCAACAAGAATGGCAATCGTGTAAAAAAAGAATGGTGGCAGGCCAGTGCCTGCCACCATTCGATGAATCAATTTACAAACCGGCCGTAACGCAACCAGCAATGTTTGTTGTAGAACCAACTGCAACTGTGTTTGGAGTATTTGAAGTAATCAAATATCCCGTGACGTCAGTCGGAAGCTTTGAGATGAAGGACGGAGCAAGTGCTGCTAGATCTGCTGCAACATACTTGGTCCAAGCCTGAGCTACATCGCCAGCACCATTGATTTTGCCAGTTCCAGTTGCACCAGTTGCGGCTGGGAAGCCACCGTTTGGATTGGCAGTAGTGGAAATTTCAAAGTTGGTCAGAGCCGAATACAGGTTGGAAGCGTCTTGCGAGCACGCCTTTGCCTTGGCATCTGAAGAAGTACCTGACAACGCGACAACAACGATCGCGGCCAAAATACCGATAATCAAGATAACAACAAGAAGTTCAATAAGTGTGAAGCCTTTTTCGCCGTTAGCTTTATGAGCCTTGGCCTTACGTAGTAAATCGTGCATTTTTTCTCCCTTGTACGATGGTTTTAGTTTAGCAAAGCACATGCTGTTGGAGCGGTAGTTCCTATGCGGTTCTTTATGGTGGCGTCATAGAGGTACACGTCATAGGAATTCTGGGCATTTGTCACCGAGTTGAGCACCGCTCCTTTGGAGGAAACTGACGTGCTTGCGATAGTTGCGGCGGAAGTGGCGGTGTACGTCACGGTGTACGGAGATGCGCTTCCCGTAAAGCCCGTGACCACCCAGCTCCCATCAAGGTTGGTCGAATCCACCCCTGAAACCTGAATGTTTCCGCCAACGACAATGGGAGGTAAAAACGAAGAGGTGATTTGCAAGGTGGCAACCTTCCCCGAAAGCGCCTCATTAGTGACCGCGAAGGTACCCAATTGCAGCGAGAAATTATTGGCGTAAGAATTCACTAACCCGGCATTGAGGTAAGTCGGCTGCAGGCTAGTCACCGAAGTAGGCAAAGTGCCGTTGTTATCGCTCTGGTAGGCGGAAACCCCGAGAGAGAGCGCCTGATAGGCGGTGCGACACGAATTTTGAAGGGAATTGGAGCGGCTTGAGGTCAATCCGACGTAAGTCACGCCAGCTAAAACGCCCATGATGACCAGCACCACCAGCATCTCTACCAAGGTGAATCCACCGTCATCGCTCGCCGGGTTTTTCACTACGAACCTGAGTTCGTTATTGATATGTGGCTACCAGGGTTTAAACCAGAGTTGTCATTGATGACGACAACGTGTTCGACAACTGCTCCTGAGGCACACGTTAACTTGATCTTCAATCGTCGCCCGGTCACCGAAGGTCCAGCCTGAACCGGGAAGGGGCAGGCACCACTTGCGAGAGTGCAGGTGAACTTGGCACCGTCTCCCACGATTCCGCCATCAATCTCATGTTGGCCTTTACTTCGTTGATCGATCCGCACATTCGAACCCGACGCCAAAATTGTTCCATATACATACGTCTTTGTATTTGAATTTCCGTAGGCACGTAACAAAGGTGCGGTTCCGGAATGGACAGCTGGGCAATTTGAACTGCTGCGCTTCTTGGTGGCGCAGACCGTTGCGTGAGAGGAGTCAAGAGACATGATCGCAAAACTTTGGCCCATGGCTAGATGCGGCCCGCAGAGCGAAAAATCACCATCTTCATTGGAAAGTGTCGCTGATCCCCCAAAAACAATTTGAGTTCCAGAAATATCGGAGGCCTGAGTGGGATTCAAGGCAGATATACCGTGCTTATATTCGCATCCACTTGGATTGCCCTTCGAATCAAAGTCTTCAACCGCATCGTCATTGTCATTATGAATCTTGATGCTTTCCGTGTTGTCGTCAGAATCTCGGCGAATGTCCAAGACTTTGGTGCCTTTGAAATAAATTTCACCGCGCCCAAATGCAACATCGATTTTGTGGCTCCAGCCACCGTTCTGCGAACAGTCTTTATCGGTATAAGAGCCGTTAGATTTATAAGTGCGAATAATCTCCAGATTGAAAAGTTCATTGAGCTGGTCTATCGCCTCATCATTGTAATTTCCGCTGGGAATCGTGATTGTCGAATTCAAACCTGGGCAACTGGCAGGGAGATAGGAATTGATCGATCCTGAAATACCAGTACCCGGGTCTGAAACGGGCAATATGGGAGTCACTGAACTCGATGGGAGATTCGCTGTGGTCCCTGTGACGGCAGCTGAAATCGCAGTAACCCCCGATATTGTCGCACCGGCCGGAGTGAGAACTTGTGGAGCCGTCACGTTTCCTGAAGCTACTGTGACGTTGTCGCTAAAAGACTGGATCACACTATTGAAATCGTGTGAGCCTGAAACAGAAATACCATTGTCAACGCCAGTTGTGGTGCCAGACGCAGATGTTGTCGTAACCGCAGACGAGGTGAGAGCCTGGCTCCCTGATGTTACGGGAGTGCAACTCACGGCAACGCCAGAGATCGTTGCTGGCAGTCCACAATTAGGTTGGGTGGCAGGCGTAAATGCACTGGAACCATAACTTGGGTTAACAATTAACTGTTCCAGCACGGTGGCAGTTACTGAGGCCACTTGACTCGAACTAGCGGTCTGGAGATTGAGACGCTGCACACCGCTGGTTGACGCTTGAGTCACCAGCATGGTCACGCCTAATGAACCACCAAGCGCCGTAACAAAGATAAGTACCAATGCCATGGCCGATCCGCCGTCACTTCTTAGATTTCTTTTCATGCGATGCTCCTAGAAGCGAGTATTACTTGGAGGGGGTACAAATTTGGTGCGGACAAAAGCGTGGCTGGAATCGCGAACTTGATTCCCGGATTGAGAACCATCGAATTCAAGAAAGTGTTCACGGGACAACTTGATGCCACTACCGATGCTCCCGTGGATGAGGCACATTGAATTGTTCCTACCCAATCGACATTACTGGACGGGAGTGGCAAACCTGATCTAAGTAATTGCGCCGATGCATCCGTGATCCCCAATGAAGGAACCGCACAGTGAATCCGCCACAGTTGGCCGTTCTTGTCTGTAGAAGATCGAACTTCATAACCAATGAAATTGTTGTACACCATTGTTCCGGCCGTAGTTAACGACCCCGTGGCACTTCCTGCGACAGTAAAAGTTTGAGCATTGGGATTCGCGCTAATGACCGTGGCATTCAAAACGTTGTAGCCGCTAGGAAGTACGCCAGAAATAGTCACGGTTTGACCTGCTGAGAATGAGATAGGTCCGGTGTATGTGTAAGTCATGATTGTTCCGTTACCACTTGCCGCAACAATGGGGGCGCCGGCCTGTTGGCTGAGCGTCAGCAATGGACGCACCAAAGTAAAAGATGAATCCGAACCAACCCAGCTAGTGCACTGCGCTACCAAAGATCCTTGAGTAGTGAGGCTTCCGCTCGAGGTGTTGTTTAAAGTAAAGGTGTGATTAGTGTTGGAGAAGCTCTGCACTTGAGCATTCGATGCGTTGTAACCAGTGGGCACGTTGCCAAGAACCGAAACATTCTGACCCACACTCAGAGAGTTCTTTCCAGAGTAGGTATAGGTGACCGAAGTTCCATTTCCACTTACCGCTGAAATGGTGTCAACAGAATCATTATTTGGAACTAAGAATCCGTTGGCTGACTCAACATCGCGGGTAAAAACCGAATTTATGGTGGCATTTCCCGAGCTGGTGAAGGAAGTATTTCGACTTCCTCCAATAGAAGTAACGCTAGAGGCAAAAGTTGAGCTAACGCCAACTGCCAAGATGACGGTCAAGGTGACCGCCAGTAAAAGCTCCACAACTGTGAATCCGTCATCGCCTTGCTTCGCCGATGTCTTCATTTAGATCGCCGCCACAATGGTGCGAGAGAGTTGGCGCGCACCGAGAAGGGTTGAGATCGTTATTTGCTGGACATTGACGCTCTTCGTCAATCCCACTTCCCCGCCTGAGGCGTAGGTGCCGGTCACAGTACTTGCCACTACGAATTGATTGGATGTGGCAGAAACGATCGGGGCGGAAACCAAATTGAACCCGCTGGGCGATATTCCCGAAATTGTCACCGTATCTCCAGCAACAAAGGTGGTAGCAGATGAATAGGTGTACGTAATTGCCGACCCGGTTGCTGTCGCAGAAGTAATGGTGGCCTTGGGGACGGCAGCACAGGAAGACCACGAGACCGAAGAATCATTAACTTGAACGCTGATACTGACGATAGTCAGGAGAAGGGACTTCGTCATCGTCACGCCGTTCGAAGTAACTCCAAATTTATATACGGCGGTACTTGCCGCAATCGGTGTACCGCTAATAACTCCACTTGCGCTTAGTGCCAACCCAGTTGGCAAACTTGGAGAAACGCTCCAGGAGTAGGTGCCGTCACCTCCCGTCGCACTCAAAGTGAAAGAGAATGGAAAACCGATAGCGCCACTGGGTGCTTGGCCAATCGGTAGCGAATTTGTCGCGACCGCAAGCGGTCCGCCGCCCGTGGAGGCTCCTTGCATACCCGTGGCTGCCAATGCATAGGGTTGCGGATTATTAGGCGAGCATGTGTGAAAACTTTGTAACTGAATCTGCTGCGCGGCGGTATTTACATTCGCCATCGCTTGACCGGTGAGGTTGACCTTGTCCGAGAGCGGCTTTGCCGCAACAATCGCTCCGACAATGGTCAGACCCAAAATGCCCATGATTACCGCAGCGACGACTACTTCAATGAGAGATTCGCCTGTTTCACTGCGTTTCATGCTTTTACCCCGCTATAAATTCCGTACATCGCCGAGACCAGCGCCACAGCAACAAACCCGACGCCACCACCAATAAAGAGCAGAGTCGCTGGCTCGAGCAAAGCAGTGAAGTTCTTCATGCGGTGATCGAGCTCATCAGAATAAAAGCTGGCGGCTTGATGTAATTGTGATTGCAGTTGACCGGATTCTTCGCCAATTCGCAGAATCTGTATGGCAGCAATGGGAAAGATCTTGTACTCGGAAAGTGGATCGGCCAGTCCTTCGCCGTGCAAAACTCGGGTGCGAGTTTCGGCAATTGCGCGTTGAAAAACAAGATTTCCCGTTGCTTTACCGGCAAGTTCAAGAGCGTCCGGAAGTGGCACTTGGGTCTTTACCAAAGTCGAAAGTACGCGGCAGAAACGTTCAATGGAAACCAACCGGGCTAGACCACCAAATACAGGCAACGACAAAACCGCCCTATCAATGATCATTCGGGTCTTCAGGTTTCTGGCGGCAGCGACAAAACCGACCACAAATAGGGCGATGCCCGAGCCCAACAGCCACCACCACTGCGCTACAAAGTGGGTGGAGTTCAGCAGCATGCGGGTGGTAACAGGAAGTTTGACGTCCAGTGAATTGAAGAAGACTTGGAAGCGTGGAAGGACCACAATCGACAAGACTGCGATGGCAACTATGGTCAAGGAAATAAGAACGATCGGATAAATCATTGCCGATCGAACGGCTCGGCGAGATCGCAAATCTCTCTCTAAATAATTATTGAGGGAATGCAGCGCTTCAACCAGATCTCCGCTTCTTTCGGCAGAGCTAAGGATCGTTGGGTAGTAACTAGGAAAGACATG
>CANCSL010000038.1 GCA_947380835.1 Actinomycetota bacterium
GGTTTTGCCCTTTCTAGAATCTGTCGCGGATTGCCCAGAGGTCGGGAAAAGTAGGATGAAATAGGGTTGAACTCAAGTATCCAACACCAGCGGAACCTCCCGTGCCGGATTTGCGACCGATTGTTCGCTCCACCATTTTCACGTGGCGATATCGCCATTCCTGAAGTCCTTCATCAATGTCGAGAAGTCGTTCGCAGACCATGGCACTCTCGGGGTCTTGACGATGCACCTCAAGGAGAAGGTTTTGGACTTCTTCGTTTGGAACATAGGCAACTCCGAAATCGCGCTGCAAACATGAGTCGGCGACTTTGTGGCCGCGCTCTGAAAGATAGGCCAGTAAGGAGTCCCAGATAGATCGGCGGTTAGTAATTGTTGCGATTTCACTCTGCTCTTGTGCTGGTAGATGGCTGGCCATGCGCAGATCGCGTCGACCAAAGAGGGCTTCAACCTTACGAAACTGTGCTGATTGAAAACCGCTAGATGATTCTAAACGCCCGCGAAAGGCATTGAATTGAAGCGGCGTCATCGTCTCCAGAATATCTACCTGCGAAACGCAGATCTTCAATATGGTTCGAATTCGCCCAAGAATCGCGAGCGAAATGAAACTGTCACCACTCTCGAGTGACTTTTGGGCTCCAACAATTTCATGGATCAACTGCTTGAACCAGAGCTCATACGTTTGATGGATAACAATAAAGAGAAGTTCATCATGCTCGGGTCCATCTGAAAGTGGCTCTTGCAATTGCAGAAGTTCATTGACCTTTAAATAAGAGGTGTAAGTCAGGGCCGAATCAAATTCGCTCATGTGACGTTGGTTCCTTCGATCTCAACTTTTTCGTACTGTCTCGTGGAAACCAAATCTCGAAGTCTTTGAAAGCCATCCCACACCTCTACATAACTGGTGGGCAGCGGCGATATTGCCAAACGAATTGAATTTGGAACCCGATAATCCGGCACCACATTGGCAAATTTTCGTAGCGCGATCGAGATTTTCAGCGCATCTGGGTGAATCAGCGAGACATGTCCGCCGCGCTCTGATGGATTGCGTGAGGTATTGAGAGTGAAACCGAGATCGGCTAGCCAAGCATCGTAGAGATTGATCATCATCTCAGTGCCCACCGCGCATTTTTGAGCGATGGCTTCGATACTGGCTTCTTCAATCATAGAAAACGCCGATTGAATGCAGCGCAGACCGATCAAAGATGGACTTGCAATCTGGAATCCACGAATCGTTGGATTCTTTTTAAAATCAGGGCCCATTTCGAATTGATTGGATTGGGCAAACCAACCTTGAATCGGCACTTGTAATTCGTTTTGAACGCGCTTGTTCACGTATAACCAAGCAGGAGAGCCTGGTCCGGAGTTTCCATATTTGTATGTACATCCGACGGCTAAGTCCACGCCATTGGCATCAAAGTCCATATCGATGGCGCCAACAGCATGACTGGCATCCCAGATGGTGAGCGCTCCATACTTTCTTACCAAATCGGTGATTGCTTTGATATCGGTGCGGGCGCCAGATCGATATTGAATGACTTCAAGAGTTACGAACGCGACGTCATCTGAAAGATAAGGCTCGAGAATATCGGGCGTGATGCGCTCGTACTCTGCAGCGCCTTCCGATTCGTTATCGATGATGATTAATTTCATGCCATGACGTTCGGCAATCCCTTGCAAGATGTATCGATCGGTTGGGAAATTTGCGGCATCAATGATCATGGTTTTGCGATTAGGGCGTGCGGCGATTGCGGCCCCGACCAATTGGAAGAAATTCACTGAAGTGGTGTCGCAAGCCAATACCTGTCCTGCTGCGGCTCCTAAAGTGGCGCGCCCAATCAGGTCACCAGTGCTCTGAGCTTCATCAATCCAATGAGCCCAACCTTCAACTGCTTGAGTACCCCATTCGTTGATGAGATATTTATTGACGATTTCAATCGTCTGTTTAGGCAAACGGCCCAAAGAGTTGCCATCCAGATAACAAATATTTGGGTCAGTGATTACAAAACGCTCACGGAAGGCTTTTAACGGGTCTTTTTCGTCCAGGGCGAGTGCGTAAGAGCGGTCGGTCACGGTCATTAACCCACTCTAGCAATAGTGAAATACGCTTACTCCTATGGCTGCTAAGAATTTATTGAATCTGGAAGCAGTCTCAAAGGCTTTCGATATACGTCCCCTTTTGGCTTCTGTCTCATTAGGCATCAATGAAGGTGAACGCATTGGCATCGTTGGACGAAATGGTGGCGGTAAATCCACGCTTTTGAAGGTGATGGCTGGAATAGAGGCGCCGGATGCTGGACGTGTCGCCAAGGCGGGCTCGGTTCGCATTGGAATCCTCAGCCAAGTCGATAATGCTCGTCCTGGCGCCTTAATTCGCGAGGTAGTTCTTGGGGATCGGGAAGTCCATGAATGGGCCCGAGATTCGGCAGTTCGGGAAATCTTTACTGGCTTATTTGGTGGATTTACTGACGATCTCCTTGATCGTCCCTTTGCCTCTCTCTCTGGTGGAGAACGACGACGCGTAAACCTGGCGAAATTATTGATCGATGATTTAGATCTGCTCTTGCTGGATGAGCCAACCAACCATCTCGATGTCGAGGGTGTTGCTTGGTTGGCAGCGCATCTGAAATCTCGGACCAAATTATCGGTTGTTGTCATTACTCACGATCGATGGTTTCTTGATGAAGTCTCGGATCAAATTTGGGAAGTTGTAGACGGAGATGTGCTCTCTTATGAGGGTGGGTATTCCGCGTACGTGCTCTCTAAAGCTGAAAGAAGTCGCCAGCAGTCAGTCGAAGATGGCAAGCGCAATATGTTAATTCGGAAAGAGCTGGCGTGGCTTCGTCGCGGAGCACCAGCCCGAACTGCCAAGCCAAAGTTCCGCATCGAAGCGGCTAATACCTTGATTGCCAACGAGCCACCTCCGCGCAACCAGACCGAACTTCTTAACTTCGCTGCGAACCGTTTGGGCAACACCGTTTATGAAATGCACCAAGCTTCAATCAGAGCCGGTGACAAACCAATTCTGGATGACGTTTATTGGAATATCGGTCCGGGCGATCGCATTGGAATAGTCGGCGTTAACGGAGCAGGTAAAACCACTTTAATACGGGCACTATTGGGCTATATCAAGCCCACCGCCGGGAAAATTATTACCGGCGTGACCGTGAAACCTGCTTTCCTATCCCAACATTTGGAAGAGCTCGATCCCGAATGGCGCGTGCTGGAAGCGGTAGAGCACGTGGCTAATCATGTGCAGTTAGGTAACGGCAAAGAACTCTCTGCAAGTCAATTGTGTGAGAAGTTGGGATTCAATACTGATTCGCAATGGACACCGGTTGGCGATCTTTCTGGTGGCGAGCGTCGTAGATTGCAACTTACCCGGCTTTTGATGGATAGCCCCAATGTCCTTTTGCTGGATGAACCTACAAACGATTTCGACGTCGAAACCCTCACCGCCTTGGAAGATCTACTGGATTCCTATGGTGGGACCATGCTGGTCATTTCGCACGATAGGTATTTTCTGGAGCGCGTGTGTGACAGATTTATTGGTTTACTCGGAGATCAAAAATTGCAAGATCTTCCAGGAGGCATTGACCAATTCTTGAAGATGCGTCAACAATCTCTAGCCAACCAAGCCACGACTTCCACCGTGTCGAACAAATCAAATGCGGCAGAGGCTCGATTGGTCAAGAAAGATATTGCCCGCCTAGAAAAACAGATTGAGAAGGCAACGGCGGAGGAAGGCGTACTACGTGAAAACCAAATTACTTATGCCGCCGATCATCAAAGTCTCATCGAGATCATGAAAGAATTGTCCGAACTTCATATTCGTATCGCCGATTATGAAGAAGCCTGGCTTAAAGCAACATCCAAACTGGAAGAATTTGAAGGGTAAGAAAATTAGCCACAAGACTTCGGTAGCTCGCCTGGAAATACTGGCTGCTCTTTCTGGTCTCCTGATCGCAATACAAGCTCGCGCCAACGGTCAACTTTCGCACTTGGTGCATAACTCGGTCGAAGCCGCTCTCATCTCTTTTAGTTCAGGGCTGTTGATAGTCAGCACGGCGGCGCTGTTCTCGAAATCGATGCAGCAAGGAATACGCGATATGAGGCGGGCCGTAGCGGCAAAAAACCTACCTAAATATGCGCTTTTTGCCGGTGCTTTAGGGGGAATTGTGATTGGCATGCAAACCCACTTTATTCCAGCCATCGGGGTAGCTATTTATTCAGTAGCGGCCATATCTGGCCAGACCGCTATTTCTTTAGTAATCGATCGGTTAGGAATTACCGGCGGCGGCAAGAAGCACATCTCACCTAGGCGAGTGGTTGCCGCCACGTTAACAATTCTTGCCGTTCTACTCTCGGTTTTTGACAAGCTTTCCCTCAAGAATTTTGCGATTGGCGGAGTGGTCGCCACTATATTTGCCGGAGCGCTTATCGGAATTCAACGATCCTTCAATGGCTTAATCAACGAGCATTCGCATCAGCAATTTGCCACGTCGTTGCTTAACTTCATTATGGGAACTACTTTGCTGGCGCTCTTGCTCTCGTATCTCGTGATTTTTCGCCATGATCATCTTTATGCATTACCCCGCGGCCCTTGGTGGATTTATCTTGGCGGAGTCACCGGAGTCATCTACATCGCTTTCGCGTCCACCATCGTTCAACACTTAGGTGTTCTGACCTTCACTCTTTTTAGCGTAGGTGGGCAGTTACTGGGGTCATTGTTAATTGATCTTATTTCACCAACCAATGGTGGGCACGTTACTGGGTATCTGATTTCAGGAATTGCCCTGACATATGTTGGAGTAGTAGTTGGCGGTCAGTCGCGTTTATTTCGTCGATAGCGCAAGAACCCAGAACCAAATGAACCACAAATAAAGAATGCAGCAAGCCCGTACGAAATATTCTTAACCCAGGGAAGAGTCGCAGAATAAAACCCAGCGAGAGTTATTCCGGTACCCCACAGCAGCGCTCCCAAGGAATTTGCCCAGAGGAATTTGTAGTAGTTCATGGATGCAACGCCAGCGATAGGTGGAACGAATGTTCGGACCCACGGGAAGAATCTGGCAGCAACAACCGACCACCAGCCATAATTTTCATAGAAAGCCTCTGAGCGGGTTACTAATTTTGAGAATTTGGGGTTCTTGGCCAGGTACGGTCTACCGAACTTTCTCCCGATCACGTACCCCACCTGATCACCCATAAAGGCGGCAAAAAATACTACGAAAAGCAGAATAACGACGTTGAAATTGTGGCTTTTAGCAGCCACTAACCCCGCGCTAAAAAGCAATGAGTCGCCGGGAAAGAAGAAACCGAAGAGCAGGCCAGTCTCAACAAAAATAACAAGTCCAGCGACGAAGTAGAAGAGGAAAGGTGCAAGTGGCGTCAATTGGTGACTAAAAGAGGCCGCCAATACTTGATAGTGCGTCACGAGCGGTTAGACAGATCTCTTCACGGCTAGAGCCACACTGGCGACCACGCGAGCATCGAAAACGCTCGGGACGATGAAGTTGGCATTTAACTGCTCGCTGGAAACGCAGTTAGCAATGGCATTTGCCGCCGCAACCAACATCTTGTCATCGATCTTGGTGATGTTCCCGTCCAACAATCCGCGGAAGATTCCTGGGAAAGCCAGAACATTATTGATCTGATTGGGATGATCACTTCTACCCGTTGCCACTACAGCCGCGTATTTGCGGGCAATAACGGGATCGATTTCGGGGTCGGGATTAGCCAATGCGAAGATGATCGATCCAGCAGCCATGCTGGCAACATCGGATTCTTTCAAAACGTTTGGAGCGCTTACGCCAATAAAGACATCGGCGCCCTGCATCGCTGCAGAGATATCTCCATCGAAATCAGCAGGGTTGCAATTATCTACAAACCAAGTGCGCATGGGGTCATCACCTTCTTTGTGGGCATTGACCAAACCATCTTTATCAAATCCGATTATGTGTCCTGCTCCGCTGGCAACGAGCAAGCGTGCGATGGCGGTACCGGCAGCACCAGCACCACTCATGACGATCTTGGCATCTTCCAAAGTCTTGTCGACCAGCTTGAGAGCATTCTTCAAGGCTGCTAAAACAACGATGGCAGTTCCATGTTGATCGTCGTGGAATACCGGAATATCCAAAAGTTCGCGCAGGCGACGTTCGACTTCAAAACAACGTGGCGCGGAAATATCTTCGAGGTTAATTCCGCCATAAACAGGAGCAATAATTTGAACGGTACGAACGATCTCGTCTACATCTTGAGTATCAAGGCATACGGGCCAAGCGTCCACATCTGCAAAGCGCTTGAATAACGCTGCTTTTCCTTCCATGACAGGCAAGGCGGCGGCGGGGCCGATATTTCCCAAACCTAGGACGGCAGAGCCATCGGTAACTACAGCAACAGTGTTGCGCTTGATTGTTAGGCGACGGGCATCAGAAGGATCGGCTGCAATCGCCATGCTGATTCGAGCCACGCCAGGTGTGTAAGCGCGAGATAGATCATCGCGGGTCTTTAACGGAACCTTAGAATGAATTTCAATCTTTCCGCCAAGGTGTAATAGAAAGGTGCGATCGCTAACTTTGCGGACATTCAGATTAGGGTTTTGCGCTATGGCTTCAGTAATGGCTTCGGCATGTTCGGCATCGATGGCATCGCAAGTTACATCGATGACCACATGTTCAAGAGATGACTCGACCACATCCAGCGCAGTGATGCTGGCACCAGCCGCAGTGATTGCGTTGGTAACTTCTGCGACAGGTTGGGCCGATGGTGGACCATCAACTCGAATTGTTATTGCATAGCCGGGGCTAGTTGATGCCATCTATTTCACACAACTCCATATAAACGATCGCCTGCGTCACCCAGTCCGGGAACGATATATCCGTGTTCATTTAATTTTTCATCAAGTGCGCCGGTAACAATAGTTATTGGAGCGTTGCTACCTTCAAAGGCCTTTTTTACCGCTTCGATACCTTCAGGGGCGGCAAGAATTGTGATCGCCGTGATGTCGCGGGCACCGCGTTCGAAGAGATAGTTAATGGCTGCGATAAGAGTGCCGCCGGTGGCTAGCATCGGATCCAAGATGTAGCACTGACGTCCAGTGAGATCTTCTGGAAGTCGATTGGCATAAGTAGAAGCTTGAAGTGTCTTTTCATCGCGCACCATTCCGAGGAAGCCAACTTCGGCCGTAGGAATAAGGCGAGTCATGCCCTCTAGCATTCCCAGACCTGCGCGCAGAATTGGAACTACAACCGGGCGAGGCTTGGCCAGGACTTTGCCCTGGGTCGTGGTGACCGGCGTCTTGATAGTCACAGGCGTGACGTGCACTTCTCGAGTGGCCTCGTATGCAAGCAAAGTCACAATTTCCTCAGTGAGCCTACGAAAGTTGGGCGAATCGGTTCTTTCGTCGCGTAAAACCGTCAATTTGTGGGTCAGCAGCGGATGGTCAACAACATGAATTTTCACCTTCCCACCTTACTCACCCTTGAGAGGCTTGTCGCACCTACCCTTTCGGTGTCACTATGAACGCCTTAAGGAGGACTTAAGGGAACCGCCGGATCGCAAAGTGAGGCTCGCCATGCTTGCAGATTTTGGAGTTATCGCCTGGCACGAAGATGGCCGCTGGACGCTTTCAGTTCTCGACGAAACCAGAGACATTGGTTTCCTCATTGATCAGCTTAAGTCCCACCAAACTAATGGTGGCGCCGTTGCTCTTATTGCCATCGAGGATGAATTTTTTATAGTTGCACGATCATTAGGCACCAGCATGCAGATGATGATTAGCGACGTCACTTACGCCACAGATTACGAAGTCGCTGCCGAACTTGTTGAAATTATCGACCTGCCTTTCCCAGAGGATGATGACGATTCTCAACCAGGCGGAGATATTGATTTGTTAGCGGATCTCGGAATGAGCGCGATGGAACTCGAAGCGCTTTGTGATGACTCCGAACTTTTTCCTGATGAGCAGATAGATGCCATTGCAGCTCGCATAGGATTCGGCGATGAATTCGTTGAACTTTACGAACTGCCCTAAGGCGTAACGATTGAGCACTTTTAACGAAATCGCGATGCGCAAAGCAATTCAAATCGCGCGTGAAGCAACTGCAACCGGAGATGTTCCAGTTGGGGCTGTTGTTATGAATTCGTTGGGTGAAATCGTAGGCACCGGAAATAATCGTCGCGAAGTTGATAACGACCCGACTGCCCACGCTGAAATAGTGGCCCTACGTGCCGCAGCAAAAATGGTGGGCAATTGGCGCCTTGATAATCACACACTCGTTGTCACCCTAGAACCTTGCGCAATGTGCGCTGGTGCTATTTCGCAATCTCGAATCAAGACAGTGGTCTTTGGGGCGTGGGATGAGAAAGCTGGCGCCGTGGGTTCGGTCTGGGATGTTTTACGCGATCCCAGGTCGCCCTTCCGCGTAGAAGTCGTTGCTGGCGTCATGGCCGAAGAATGCGCCGGTCTTTTAATGGAGTTCTTTGAACAGTTTCGCAAGTAAATAACTGCTGAGGTATCGTCACCCATGGTGGCGTGTCCGAGCGGCCTAAGGAGCACGCCTCGAAAGCGTGTGTGGGGGAAACTCCACCGTGGGTTCAAATCCCACCGCCACCGCCAGTTTGTTGAATTTCTTCGGCTGAAAGGCCGAACGTCACTAACCTGGACGTTCCTTATCGTCCTTCAGCCTTTGAAATTCAAGGTGACGGCGGGTTTGCGGCGTGCTAACTAAATAACGAGTTCGTACGAAGGATTGAGGATTGTCAGAGCACCATTTTGCTCGCCTACCATTCCTTCAGCGCAAATTGTGGAACCTACTTCTAAACCCACGATTTCTCGTCGTCCCAAGAATTGCAAAGTAATTCCCCCAGTTGAATCCCAGACCTCAACTTCAACTTTTGGTGCGCCGCCAGAAGGTGCGGTGCGAATAGAAGAAACGCGGCCACGAACATGGGCACGTTTGCGCCAGACAGCTTTATCAATCGGATAAATACTCTCGGCGTAATGTGAGATGCGCTCGTCTGCGGCAGCGAGAATTGGTTCATCATCTGATGCCGATTTGGCTGGGAAAATAATCTCGGGAGCAACCGTCGCAATGCGTGAATGTTGCGCATGAAGTTCGACTTCTTCGCCAGAAATAATCTTCTCCACGTCAAAAGGAATAATGGTCGCAACAACGCGAGGAAGTTGAGAGATCGGACGAGCAATCTCTTCAGCAGTTTGATCATGAAGAAGTCGACCTAGAAATGCCGAATAAGAACGACGAGGCAAGAGCAGAGTGAGTTCAACATCCGGAGCAACGGTCGCACGAATTGCATAGTCCAACGCAGCATTTGGGATTCGTCGATCAGGGCAATCGATAAGTTCGAGTGGAATGTCGGCCAACGCTTTATTTTGAGCCCATTCCTCTTTGATCATTTCGGATCTGCGATCATCAATCACGAAGTGAACGGCCGAGAGATTGCGCGGGCTGAGAGATCGCGCGTATCGAATCGCACCAACTGTTGCAATGTCGACGCTGTCTACAAGAACGGAAACATCGTGACGCGTGATGGAAGTGGCGCGTGATTGCTCTTGCGTAACGCGCAAGGCTGCTTGTTCTTGACGATACTGGCGGTTGAGACGCAACAAGATCACAACAAGTATTGGTGTGATGACCAAGATAACCCAAGCACCTTCGGTGAATTTCACGATTGCGAAAATAATGATGATGACGAAGGAGACGCAACCAGATAACAAGTTAATGCCAGCCTTCAAGCGCCATCTGGCATCTTTTAAGGTGCGGGCGCGCTTGGCCATTCCAAACCCAACCAGCGTAAATCCAGTGAAAACACCAAGGGCATAGAAGGCTACAAGGTGGTCTACAGATGCTTTTGTGCCGATAACGAGCACGGTGGCACAGCCGGCCAACAAGATAATTCCGTTAGAAAAGGCAAGACGGTGCCCGCGCTTGGTGAGCTGGCGAGGCAAGAAGCCATCGTTGGCTACGAAGTTAACGAGATATGGGAATCCGCTATAGGCAGTGTTGGCGCCTGTGATCAGGATCAACATGGTTGCGCCTTGAACTACATAGAAGAAGACCGAGCCGAATCCCCCAGTTCCAAGCGCAGCCTTTGCTACTTGAGAGATAACTGTTGGCGATCCTTTGAGGTACGGAGTTGCCCAGGTGGAATGCGCGAACCAAGAGACACCAAAAACCAAAGTGCCGAGAATTCCACTCATGATCATCAGCGTCTTTTTAGCGTTGATGCCTTCAGGAACTTTGAAAAGTGAGACGCCATCAGAGATTGCTTCCAAGCCAGTCAAGGAAGAGCCACCATTTGCGAAGGCGCGCAGCAAAATAAATATGGCGGCGAATGTAAGAAGTCCTTGGGAAGTTCCGACGTGAACAGCACCTGCAACATTAGGGTCGTATTTAGGCAAGGTGCCATTAATCGTGCGGTAGATGCCCATTCCAAATACCACTGCGAGCGCACCAATAAAGAAGTATGTGGGAAGTGCGAACGCTGCACCAGCCTCTTTAACGCCGCGCAAGTTTCCGTAAGTGAGAATGGCGATGACCGCGACAGTCATTTGCAGCTTGTA
>CANCSL010000039.1 GCA_947380835.1 Actinomycetota bacterium
GGAATTCTCTTCCTCATCCTCGCACTCCTTGGCTACTTGCACCTTCGTCGCACGGATGAAAGCGCGGCGATATAGCCCTCATCTCTCCGTGAGGGAAAGGCCCCGCCAGATTTTTGACGGGGCCTTTTATCTGCTCGAATACTTTGAACTAATTTGTTTTAGAAACGATTAACGCTCGATCTCGCCAGTGATGAATTGCTCAACACGATTGAATGCAGTCTCATCTGAATATTGCTCTGGCGGTGACTTCATAAAGTAACTTGATGGTGAGAGCAATGGGCCACCGATACCACGATCTAATGCAATCTTGGCACAACGCAAAGCATCAATAATGACACCAGCAGAGTTCGGTGAATCCCAAACTTCAAGCTTGTATTCAAGATTCAGCGGAACGTCACCGAACGCCCGTCCTTCAAGGCGAACGTAAGCCCACTTACGATCATCGAGCCATGGAATGTAATCCGATGGTCCGATGTGAACGTTGCGGGCTCCCATATCGTGATCGAGCTGCGAAGTCACAGATTGAGTTTTGGAAATCTTTTTGGACTCCAGACGATCACGTTCAAGCATGTTCTTGAAGTCCATGTTTCCACCGACGTTAAGTTGGTAGGTGCGATCCAAGTGGACGCCTCGATCTTGGAAGAGTTTTGCCATGATGCGGTGCGTGATAGTTGCGCCAACCTGAGATTTGATATCGTCTCCGACAATCGGCAATCCAGCGGCGGTAAATTTCGCAGCCCAGACTGGATCTGATGCAATAAAGACTGGAAGTGCATTGACGAATGCAACACCAGCGTCAATTGCGCATTGCGCATAGAACTTTGCGGCTTGTTCAGATCCGACCGGCAGGTAGCAGATAAGTACATCCACTTTGCGTTCCTTAAGAATCGCTACTACGTCGACAGCAGGCGCATCAGACTCGGTAATAGTTTCGCGGTAGTAGCGACCAAGACCGTCAAGAGTTGTGCCGCGAGAAACGATGACACCGGTGGGAGCAACATCTGCAAATTTGATGGTGTTGTTTTCGCTTGCCCACATAGCTTCGGCCATATCCAAACCAACTTTTTTGGCATCGACATCAAAGGCAGCAACAAAATTGACATCACTGATGTGATACCCGCCGAGTACTGGGTGCATAAGGCCTGGAATTTCTGTATCTGGCGTTGCATCTTTGTAGTATGTGACGCCTTGTATAAGCGAGTTGGCGCAGTTACCGACGCCGATTATGGCTACTCGAATTTCGCCCTTTGTTGAGGTCAAGATGACTCCCTTTCAGTATTGATCATGTCGACGATCCAAACAATCTCGCGTTCGGCCGATTCCAAAGAGTGGCGGCGCCACTCGACTAAATAACGATCTGAATCTTCTGGAAACTTTTCTAACTCGTTCCGCAAAATCGCGGCTTTCTCGGATAGGCGTCTATGACGACCTTCTAGGATTTGAAGCCGATTGCGTTGTGGGGTTGGTCCGAAGAATGCGAAACGAACTTCGAAGGAGTCGTCTTCCCAGCTGTCGGGGCCAGTATCTTCGGTTACGTGGTTGAAGCGGGATTTCCCGAGCGCGGTAATGTTGTAAACAATGCGAGCGCGGCGCGAAAGTCGACCGCTTTCAGCCAGGCTTTCCTCGATGAGCCCAGCTTCCAACATGCGACGCAATTGCGGGTAGAGAACCGAGAAGGAAAGAGCTCGAAACGGTCCATAGATAACGATCATGCGCTTTCGCAGTTCGTAGCCGTGAAGTGGCCCTTGAGAGAGCAGCCCAAGAAGGGCAAATTCCAAAGAATCAGCTCGCGATCTCATGCCCACCCCCTTTTCCGCTACCCATCGCTTTTTATATGTGCCAGCGATATGAATATCAGATATATCGATGCGATATATCAATTGGATATTAAACTTGGAATTGAGCTCCGGCGCAACTTGGCTGGCCGTAAACTCTGCCAATGCTCATTCCAACACGAATTTGGGAGTACGTAGCAGCCGCGGTGGTGATCGTTCTAGCACCTGGTCCCAGCGTGCTCTTTACTATTGCCCGAGCCATCGCCTGGGGTAGAGCCACAGCCGTGGCAACGGTCGTAGGCAACGTTTTAGGGGCATTCACGCTCTCTGTGGTGGTTGCAATAGGCCTGGGCCCCATCCTGCAGCGCTCACACCTGGCCTTTGTCGCAGTTCAATTTCTTGGGGGGGCCTATCTGGTCTATTTAGGGGTCGAAGCCATCCGCCACAGCCCTATTCATGCCGCCGATATGACCCAGCAGGGCGATGATCGCCCCAGCATGCTCAGGTCGGCACGCGACGGGTACTGGGTCGGGGCTCTCAACCCGAAGGGCATGGTCTTCTTTGCGGCGATCTTGCCCCAATTTGTGGATCGAGATCGTGGCCACGTCACCGGTCAGCTGATCCTGATGGGCGCCATCTTCTCAGCCATTGCCCTGGTCTCTGACGGTGGTTGGGGAATTCTTGCCGGCACGATTCGTAATTGGCTCGCCACAGAAATCAAGCGATTGGTGCGCATGCGTATCGCAGGCGGTTCGGTCATGATCGCACTCGGACTCTTTACGATTATCTCGGCTATCCGTTCTAGCTAAATATTTCGACTGAATCGGCGAGGCTGTTGCCTATGTCAGTGGCAACGGCAAGACTTCAACTCCTAAAAAAATGAACACCTTAATCTGGTGTGCGAGCAAAGCAGGTTTATATGAGCAACGCACGAGCATTCATCAGTCCCAGCGACCTTACCTTCTCTTGGGATGGCTGCCACCGTTGTCTTTGGCTGTACTACAACCATCAAGTCAAAGCTCCGAACTTCATGCCACTTGTTGCAGAACTTGCCGATATGCAAGAGCGCTATTTCATCGGCGCCAGCTCTGAACACTTACATGCCGCCATACCAGCCGGAAAAGTTCATAGCCATGGTGGATTTGTACAGTCACGTCCCATCCAAGTAGATGGCGTCGACTCCGCCTTTGCCATTCGGGGAAAATATGACCTAGTCATGGAATTTCCTGATGGAACTTACGGAGTGATCGATTGCAAATTCCAGGCGCGAGATAACGACAAGAGTGATTTCTACTCGCCGCAATTAGAAGCGTACGCTTTTGCCTTAGAAAATCCCGCCAAGGGCGAACCAAAGCAGATCTCTTCTTTAGGACTCTTGGTCTGGTCTCCAGTACGCCCTCGCGGTAATGCTGCGGTTGGTTTTGGCCTAGAGCTTAGTTGCAGTTGGTATCCGATTCAGCGCAATCCGCAAGCACTTGCTGCTCGGTTAAAGGATTTCATCGGAGTTATTTCGGCTGAAGTTCCTACGTCTAAGCCAACGTGCGATCAATGTCGTTACATTTCAAATCGTCGAGAAATCCTAGGTAACGAGTAGCTTTACTCGTCTTCGCTCTCGTCCTCTGACTCGTCCTCGGCTTTATTTTCACGTGCTTCTTTCAACAATGCAATCTTCGCTTCAGAAGCGTACATATCTACATACTCTTGACCTGAAATCGACTGAATCGTGTTCATGATGCGATCAGTGATCTCGCGCAAAAGTTTGAGGTCGTTGCTGTCGCCTTCAAAATACATTGGCTCGCCAAAAATCATTTCCACCCGACGAACCTTAGGAACTACCTGACCGGTCGGTTGAATTTCAGCGGTATTAAACATCGCAACTGGTACCACAGCAGCGCCGGACTCAATAGCTAAACGAGCAATTCCAGTTCGACCTTTGTAAAGACGGCCATCCGGAGATCGAGTTCCTTCAGGATAGATACCGATGCAGTCCCCGGCTGCGAGCAAAGTGAGCCCGGTTAATAACGCGGCTTCACTTCGGCGCCCACCGGATCTATCGACCGGAACTTGGCCAAGGGCTATGAAGGTGATTTTTTTTAGAAAACCTTTAAAACCAGGTGAAGTGAAATATTCACTCTTCGCTAAGAAGGTTACTTTTCGGGGCACAACCAAGGGCATGAAAATAGAATCACTAAAAGAGAGGTGGTTGGAGGCGATGATGACGGGGCCGGTGTGGGCAACATTTCGCAAGCCCGTCACTTTGGGGCGGAAAAGCAAAGTCAGGATCGGAATGAGGAAAGACTTTAAAAGGCGATATGCCACGACTCACCTCCGAAGCTCCTTGAAGCGACAACTTCCTGAAGTCGCGAAATTACAGAACATAATTTAGGGGTTATTCCCCCATATGTGACACCATCTGAAGGTGACCGACATCCCAAACTCCGAAAGTTTGAGCCTTTCGGGCGGCAAAATCGGGGTATTGGTCCTACACGGCTTCACCGGCTCCCCTGCATCGATCGCGCCCTGGGCGCAAGGGTTCCATTCGGCCGGCTTTACGGTCCGCGCTCCCCGTCTGCCTGGCCATGGCACGCGTTGGGAGGATCTCAATGAAACCACTTGGGAAGATTGGTTCAGAAGTGCAGAGCAAGAATTCCTTACCTTGAAGCAAACGTGCACAAAAGTTTTTGTTGCTGGCTTCTCCATGGGCGGTGCTTTAGCACTTCGATTGGCAGAGATTCGCGGATCAGAAATGGAGGGTCTGATCGTCCTTAATCCTTCAATTTACGATGAGCGCAAGTTCTTTCGCCTTCTGCCTGTGCTTCAACATATCTTGCCCTCTCTTAAATCAAGCGGCAGTGACATCTCTATCGCTAATGCGCCCCGCCACAGTTACGGCCGAATTCCGCTTCGTGCTTTGAACTCGTTGCGAAAATTCTGGAGAATTGTTGAGGACGACCTACATTTGGTCGACACCCCATTAATGGTGGGCTATTCCATAAACGATCACGTTGTTCACCCAGCAAACAGTGAGACCGTGATCGATAACGTCTACTCGGTAGATATACGTGAAATAATTTTCGAAAAATCATTTCACAATGTTGCCCTGGACGTTGAATCTGATGCCCTCGTCGAAGAAAGCGTTGAATTCATTCATGACGTGCTGACTGGAGAATTAGCAAGATCAGGAGATGAAGATGAACGAGACCTCATCGACGCCGAATTTAGTGCCATAGTCTCGGGTCTCTCCCTCGACGAGTCTGCTCCAACCACTTTCGTGGATGATCTGGATGCCCTCGAAGAACAAGACAAATTTCGCCAACCTGATCCAACCATCCCCCCTCCTGATCAAATCCAACGCGCTGGCCTTGCCGGACTTATCGGAGGAGTTATTTATCTTTTTGTGCATTTAGTCTTTCACTTTGATTTCTTGGGATTGGGACCATGGCCCGGGATCATTGCATTCCTCACAGGTATAGGAATTTATGTGTGGCGAACCGCAAGACCAGAGGATGATTTTGATGATGGAGCTATTGTTTAATCATGACTTTTAATTGGGGAATTATTGGAACTGGTGGAATCGCCAAAGAATTTGTTCGAGATTTCACATTTACATCCGGTCACGAAGTTTTGGCGATTGGTTCGCGCACTCAAGAAAGTGCCGATCGTTTTGCTGCCGAACTTAAAGTTCCGCGCGCCTATGGCAGCCACGAGGCAATTGTTTCCGATCCCGACATCGATGGCATCTATGTCGCAACCCCGCATCCCAATCACCTTCCTGCCACGTTACTTGCACTAGAAGCGGGCAAACCTGTCCTCTGCGAAAAGCCGTTTGCCATGAGTGCCGCGGAAGCTCGAACCATGATTGCGAAAGCGCGCGAGAAGAATCTGATGCTCATGGAAGCCATGTGGACCAGATTTCTCCCCCACATCATCCACATACGCTCACTTCTGGACGCAAAAGTATTAGGCGAAATCATGACGGTCGAAGCCGACCATGGCCAATGGTTTGCGCTGGATCCAAAGTTTCGACTCTTTGATCCCGAAGTTGGTGGCGGTGCACTTCTCGACCTCGGTGTTTATCCGATCAGTTTTGCCCACATGGTCGTTGGGGTGCCCGACTCGATTCAATCGGCTTCCACCAAAGCTTTCACTGGCGTTGATGGACAAACCTCTGCGATCTTTTCTTATAAATCTGGGGCGCAGGCAATTCTTACCTGTTCATTAAATGCTGCCACACCCTGCAAAGCAGTTATCACCGGAACCCTGGGCAGAATCGAAATCGACACTCGCTTCTACGCCGTTAGCCCGTATCGAGTAATAATGCGCAACGGCGAGACAACCGAGTATCCGCGCATATATGACGGCAGAGGTTCTCGCGAAGAAGCGATCGAATTCGCGCGCTGTGTTCGGGCAGGACTTTTAGAAAGCCCCATGATGAAATTGTCCGAAACTTTGGAAATATTAGAAAGTATGGATGAAATCAGAGGACAAATTGGTTTGGTTTATTAGCGCCTAGCCAAATCCGCAACTCCGACAAGGCCAGCATCGTTCCCTAATTCCGCAGCAATAACCTTCGGGCTGGGATGTTTACCAACAAAGGGCATGTATCGCTCGAGTGCAATGCGAGTTGGGGCCAACAGTATTTCACCTGCATCAATTACTCCCCCACCAATGACAACACATGCCGGATCAAGGATCATAGAAAGCGTTGCAATACCCGCACCTAAATATTGAGCGGTGGTATTAAATGCAGCGAGGGCAACCATGTCGCCTTCGCGGGCCGCTTCCGTGATGTGCTTTCCTGTTAGACCTTGGAGAGTGCCGTCACCTCGCGCTAACAGGTTGTGGGCCGCATCCGGTGCAGCATTAATAGCTTCGCGAGCATGGCGCATCAGCGCATTTCCAGAGGCATATTGCTCGAAACAACCGCGCGCTCCGCATCCACAAAGGTGACCCTCGGGCACTACTCGAATGTGACCAAATTCGGCGGCGACACCATATGCACCGCGATACAAACTGCCGTCCACAACAATTCCGCCACCGATTCCGGTTCCGACGGTAAGCATCATCAGGTCGGCTTCTCCTCGACCAGCACCATGCTGGGCTTCACCCCACGCAGCAGAATTTGCATCATTTTCTATAACGACGGATAAACCTACGAGATCAGAAATTTCTTTTTGCAGATCTACGCCATTCCATCCGGAAATATTCGGAGTCGCAAGCATGGTCTTTCGGTCGGACGAGACAAAGCCTGCCGCAGAGATTCCGACACTATTGACCGGATGAGTCGCGAGCAGCTCACGAATTACCTCGGCAATAGTTTCGGTAAGTGCGCTGCCGCCTTGTCGCGGCGTATCGCGACGAGAGCGAAGCAAAATATTTCCTTGTGAGTCGACAACTCCGCCCAGAACTTTAGTTCCGCCGACATCGACCCCGATACTGAGTTCAGACACTAATGTCAGCCCTCGATCTTGTTCTTCAGTTGCTTGAGAGCCAGGTCAATAGTCGCGCGTTCGACCTTCTGTCGCATCATCGCCGGCACTGGCATGGATAGACCTACCTTCATTTGATAGGTCACCAGGGTCCCGCCCTCACCATCCTCGGCTGTTAAATAGGCGCCACTCATCTCGGTCAAGAGATCAGCATCGTCCAAAGAGAAACTCAACTTTGCAGGTGCTTGGCTATAGTCGTAATCAAGAACAACGCTGTCGCGAAGCACGCCGGCGTCGACTGAAATCTTTACCTTTGTGGGGCGGCTCTGATCGTCTTGCTCGATGACTTGTACCGACTTGATTTCCGTGGACCATGTTGGGTATCCGGCCAGATCGAAGAGGACCTTTCGAACTGAATCTGGATCAGCGTCGATGGAAATGGAGTTTTCGGAGAATTCGCTCATGAGGAAAGATTACCTGCAAGCGCTCGTACATCTAGCAATTCGGACATAAGAGCCACTAGCGTTGGGATATGGACCAATACTCCGTTCCCTCGATCATTCCGCCAGCAACTGCCGGCAACCTCACCAATCTCGTTGCAGAACGAGCCTGGTTTGAGCCTGAGCGAATAGTGGCCTCTCGGCCCTTAGGCGAAGGCTGGCAGCCCGTCACCGCCAGAGAATTCGACGAAGAAATTCGGGCAGTGGCCAAAGGCCTGATTGCCGCCGGCATCCTCATCGGCGATCGTGTCGCCTTAATGGCCAAGACTCGTTACGAGTGGACCATCCTGGACTTCGCCATCTGGTTTGCAGGTGCTGTCACAGTTCCCATTTATGAAACTTCCAGCGCCGAACAAGTCAATTGGATTCTCACCGATTCTGGAGCTTGTGCGCTTATTGTCGAGACGCCCATTTTGCTCGAACTAGTTCAACCAGTCCTACCTTCGCATCTCAAAGGGTTGTGGACTATTACAGATGACGCCATTGCGACTCTCATTGCCGCTGGAGCGGGAGTATCTGACGACGAAATAAATCACCGCAGACAAGCACTTCATCCTGACACTTTGGCAACATTGATCTATACATCCGGCACAACTGGAAAGCCAAAAGGCGTTCAGTTAACACACGGCAATTTCTTGGCCGAATGCGGAAATGTTGTCCAGGGAGCGAGTGATCTTTTTCTGAAGCCCGGTGGATCAACTTTGCTATTCCTTCCAGTCGCACACGTCTTTGGGCGCATGGTCCAAATCGGAGCTATAAATGCTGGACTCCATTTAGCTCACTGCGGAGATATCGGACGTCTGCCTCAGGATTTAGCTTCCTTCAAGCCGACTTTTGTGTTGGCCGTTCCACGCATATTTGAAAAAATTTACAACGGCGCCGAAGCCAGAGCAGATGCTGCAGGTAAGGGTTCGATTTTCCGCAAGGCTGCGGCCGTCGCCGAAAGTTACAGCCAAGCTCTGGATGCGAAATCGATCCCGATGGCACTTCGCTTGAAGCATGCGCTCTTCGATAAGTTGGTTTACACCAAAATCCGAGCTGCTATGGGTGGTCGGGTTGAAGCCGCAATTTCCGGCGGCGCACCTCTGGGTTCACGGTTAGGGCATTTCTACCGTGGCGCAGGTATCCGAGTCCTCGAAGGTTACGGACTCACCGAAACCACTGCGGGAGCAACTCTCAATCTTACGCATTTCCATCGAGTCGGTTCAGTCGGTCGTCCAATTCCTGGAACAACAATAAAGCTTGGAGAAGATGGCGAAGTCCTCATTAAAGGTCCAATCGTCATGCGCGGATATTGGCAAAACGATGCCGCCAACTCCGAAGTTTTCACAGACGATGGTTTCTTCCGCACCGGCGACTTAGGCGCTATCGATGAGGAAGGCTACCTTTCAATTGTTGGACGTAAAAAGGAATTGATCGTTACTTCCGGTGGTAAAAACGTTGCGCCAGCTATTTTGGAGGATCGAGTCCGCGCCCATCCTTTGGTCAGTCAATGCATGGTCGTTGGCGATAACCAACCATTCATCGCCGCACTTGTAACCCTCGACGCTGACGCCGTAAAGGCGTGGGCTGCGACAAATAAAAAACTAGATGGCACCGTTGCGAATTTGATTCATGACACGACTCTCAATTCGGTCATTCAGACTGCGATTGATGAGGCTAACAAAGCGGTGTCTCGTGCCGAATCGATTCGAAAATTTGCGATTCTTCCTGTTGATTTCACCATTGCTGGTGGGCAACTAACCGCAAAATTGTCGGTGAAGCGGCACGTGGTTGCGAAGGAATTCGCATCCGAGATTGCCGCACTCTTCGCATAGATCTTTAGTTGATGAGCAGATCATGGACGAATCGGTCGAACTTCGACTAGAAATCGCTCGAGACCTCCATGATGGCATTGCACAAGAGGTCGCTGCTCTGGGTTACCGCTTAGACGAATTGATAGGCCAAAGCGATACTCCATCGTCAACTCGCGCGGAGTTGCGCGAGATCCGGACCCGAATCACCTCAATCTCTGGAAACATTCGTGATGAGATTTTTCGGTTGCGAGGTCTGGACCTGAGACCATTCCGCGAGGTTATCGAATCTATAGGTGAGTCTATTTTTAAAGATGGTGACGTTATCGTTGAAGTAGATTGGCAAAATGAGATTGATGATCGATATCGATCAGCATTGATCAAGATTATTCAAGAAACTCTTCTAAACACCAAGAGCCATTCGCACGCGACAAAGGTGGAAATTTCCCAAAGCGCTGATTCAATATCCATTCGCGACAACGGTGGTGGGCGCTATAACTTCGCTAACGATCGATGGGGCGCTTCTGGATTAAAGGAGAGGGCGACA
>CANCSL010000040.1 GCA_947380835.1 Actinomycetota bacterium
TCCCAAGGGTTGGGCTGTTCGCCCATTAAAGCGGCACGCGAGCTGGGTTCAGAACGTCGTGAGACAGTTCGGTCCCTATCTTCTGTGCGCGAAAGAAACTTGAGAAGGGCTGTCCCTAGTACGAGAGGACCGGGACGGACGAACCTCTAGTGTGTCGGTTGTTCCGCCAGGAGCACGGCCGATTAGCTACGTTCGGAAGGGATAACCGCTGAAAGCATCTAAGCGGGAAGCTCGCTTCAAGATAAGGTTTCTCACTGATTTATCAGGTAAGGCCCGCAGCTAGACTACTGCGTTGATAGGCCGGAAGTGGAAGCGAAGCGATTCGTGGAGCTGACCGGTACTAATAGGCCGAGGATTTAACTACATTATTTATGCATCGCGTTCACTGTGTGGTTCCCGAGTTACGGTCGGGAACTAGTTATAACCAATCTTGGGGAGAAATCTCTAGAGATTGCTTAGACTGACTGACAACTCAATAGAGTTTCGGCGGCCATAGCGAGAGGGAAACGCCCGGTCCCATTCCGAACCCGGAAGCTAAGCCTCTCTGCGTCGATGGTACTGCAAGGGGGACCTTGTGGGAGAGTAGATCGCCGCCGGACATCATTTATAAAGACCGAGTATCGCTGGTTTCGACTAGCGCGCTCGGTCTTTTTTTATGCCTGAAACCTGCTCGTCCTTCCACAGCAACGAACTTTCCTCAATTCATGGAGGCGCATTTAACGGGCATATGAGATCGGCTTGATCATTCTCTTATGTCACCTAGAGAAGTTGAAGCAGTGAACTCAGTCCGCATAGTGGGAAGAGTCGGAGCCCCGGGAGTTGAGAAAATCTTGCCCAGTGGCGATGCGGTCGTAGAGTTTCGCGTCGTCGTGGATAGAGCAAAACCACGAAGCGAAAAACGTGAAGTAGATGTTTTAGAAATTGCCGTCTGGTCCTCTCGACTAAGAAAACGCGCGCTTGGTTTACACGAGGGCGAAGTCGTAGAAGTCGTTGGTGAACTTCGGAGGCGATTCTGGAAGGGCGCGACCGGAGTAGCTAGCCGTTGGCAAGTCGAAGCAAGCGAGTTGTCGCGCCTTTAGATACGGTTAGCACATGGCACAAGATCTCTTTACCTCGCTTCGTAATTACGCTTCCAAACTCTCCGGTGGCGAAAAGTCGGCCGCCGAAATGGCCGCTGCCTTTAAAGGTTGGCTGGAGGAGAGCAGTGAAATGATCAAGGAGCGGATTGAAACAGAGATAGATGCCGCTGCCAGTCGTCGTGGATTCATCCGCCAAGAGGATCTCGAAGAAATCTTGCAGAAACTGGCAGATCTCGAGCATCGCAGCGCAGCAAAACCGGTGCGGAAGAAGGCTACCGCCCCCTCCAAAAAGTCGGCAGCGCCTAAGAGTGCAAATACCAGGAATCGCGCACCAGGCAAACCAATGACTAAAGAAGCTATTGTGAAAAGTTCGGTCAAGAAGAGCGCGGCCAAAAAGTCACCAGCAAAGAAGAAGAGTGCCTAATATGAATCTTTCGATCCCTGATCCGACAGCACATATCGCTGAAGTGAAAGAGCGAATCTCCAACATCTCTGGTTTGGCGCTAGAAGAACATTGCGATGAGTACGAGCAGATTCACTCCCAATTGCAATTAGCTCTCTCCGAAATCGATGGCATTTAACACGAGGTACCAGCCACTGTGAAAAAATCTTCATGAAAACTCGACTTGATGCCGAATTGGTGAGGCGCGGTTTAGCGCGCTCTCGCGATCATGCCGCTGACCTCATCGAAGCCAGGTCGGTCATGGTTGGGGGGATTCCTGCTTCAAAGCCAGCCACTCAGGTAGATGCTGAGACTTCCATAACGATTCAAGGCGATCGCGATGATTTTGTCTCTCGCGGCGGCCACAAACTTGCTGGCGCTCTCGATGCTTTTCCCGAAATTCTTGTAGCCGGAAAACGTGCACTCGATGCCGGCGCATCCACGGGCGGATTTACTGACGTGTTGCTCAAACGTGACGCTGCAACTGTAATTGCAGTTGATGTTGGTTACGGTCAACTTGCCTGGGAACTTCGTCAAGATCCGCGCGTAACAATTTTAGATCGCACCAATGTCCGCCATCTCACCATCGAACAAATTGGTGAACCTGTAGACCTCATAGTTGCTGATCTCTCTTTCATTTCTTTAACGTTGGTCTTGCCTGCTTTGGTTTCAGTCTCGCGCACCAATGCCGATTTTCTTGTCATGGTAAAGCCGCAGTTCGAGGTTGGTCGGGAAAAGCTTGGCGCTGGGGGAGTAGTACGAGACCCCTTGCTGCGCAAACATGCAGTGCGTGACGTCGCGGATTCAGCATATGACATGGGATTAGGTTGCAAGGGCGTAGTCGCAAGCTCCCTGCCCGGTCCAGCTGGAAACGTCGAGTATTTTCTTTGGCTAGCCCGGGGTGCTTCTGAAATTTCTGAGGCCGCCCTCGATGCCGCAATTATTCAAGGGCCACAATAATGACTGCCTCGCCGCGCACAATTTTGGTGGTACTACATCCAACAAAAGTTGAAGCTCAAGTATTTGCTCAAGAGTTGGCCACTGCACTTATTTCAAAAGGTTTCGAAGTTGTCACAAACTCCTCCTTGCGACTTGAAGGCGTATCTCCACTCGTAGACCCTGGCGCTCTAGAGCTTGCAGTAGTCCTCGGCGGAGACGGAACAATTCTGCGGGCTGCCGAGCTTGTCCGTGGATTTCCAATACCCATTTTGGGCGTCAACCTAGGAAATGTTGGTTTCTTAGCAGAGATCGCTAAACCCACTTTGGCTGAAATCGTTGCTGGCATCGAGGCTCAAAATTATCGGAGCGAGCCACGACTTATTTTGCATTTCGATGTATTGCGTGATGGCGAGGTCGTGGACTCGGGCTGGGCGCTTAATGAAGTAACAATCGAGCGAAATACCGCCCAAATGGTAGAACTCTTCATTCAAATTGACGGCAGGCCCTTATCTCGTTGGGGCTGCGATGGTGTTATTTGTTCAACGCCGACCGGATCAACCGCCTACGCTTTTTCGGCTGGAGGACCAGTTGTTTGGCCAGAAGTAAATGCTCTGGTTTTGCTACCGCTTGCCGCTCATGCGCTCTTTTCCCGCCCGATGGTCGTCTCGCCTGATTCTTCCATTGCTATCGACGTTGAGAGCATAGATGCACACCTCTCAGCCGACGGAATTCGGAAAGTTGGATTGATTCAACACGATCGCGTTCTCTTAACCCGAGATCCGCAGCAAGTGTTACTAACTCACCTTGAAAATTCGGTGTTCACCGACCGCCTCGTTGCGAAATTCAAATTACCAATTGAAGGCTGGCGCGGTGAGTGAGCGCTCCTCACTAGAAGAAATCACCATCCGCGGGTTAGGTGTCATTGATTCGGCTACTTTTGAAGTCGGACGTGGGCTAACCGTTTTAACTGGTGAGACCGGTGCCGGGAAAACTATGGTGCTTACTGCACTTTCATTAATTCTTGGCGCCAAATCAGATTCAGATCTAGTTCGCCAAGGTGAAGAACGCACAACCGTAACCGGACGATTTGCACTGTCAGATCAACTCCTCGCTCGGGTTATTGACGATGGTGCTGATGTCGACGACCACGAGGTAATTATTACTCGCACAGTTTCGGCACAAGGCAAATCGCGCATTCTTTTAGGGGGAGTCCCCAGTACAACTCACCAAATTTCAGAGTTGGCCGATGAATTGATTGAGATTCATGCCCAATCCAGTACTGCAAGACTTATGAAACCAAACGTGCAACGGGAAATGCTGGACTCTTTTGCAGAAGTTGCCCCGCTTCTTCTTGAGTATCAAAATGCATATCAACAATATGGTCAAATGTTGACTCGAATAAAGGAATTACGTTCCCTATTGAGCAAAAGAGACCAAGAAATATCGCTTTTGAATGATTTCCTCGCCGCCTTTGCTGCTGTCAATCCACTTCCCGGCGAGCCAGATGAGATCGAAAATGAAATATCTAAATTGGGCTCTGTCGAACTTCTCCATGGAGAGATCTCACGTGCCTTGATTTTGCTTGAAGATGAAGACACATCAATCTTTAACCTCATGCAAGAAGCTCGAAAATCTCTCGAATTAGTGAGGGGGAAAGACCAGCGCCTCGATGAAATAATTGATCGATATCTAGATGTGCTTTTCAACGCTCAAGATGTTGCTGGTGACTTGGCCAGTTACGTCACTAACTTAGAAGCCGACCCAGTTCGCTTCGAGTTCTTGCAGCAGCGTAAGTCGGCGATAAATGCCTTGTTAAAAAAGTATGGGATTGGTTCAGATCGTCAGGCGGCCTATGACGCCCTGATCCTCCAAGCAGCCGATGCCCAGGCAAAACTTGATGACCTCTCCGGCGGAGATGATCGCCTGGCGGAGATGGAAAGGGAGTTGCAGACTCTCTTTCACCACGTGAAAAAGTCGGCTCAAAACTTAAGTAATGCACGCCGATCTTCAGCTCTCTCCTTCTCCGGTCTTGTTACTGCTGAACTCGCCTTTCTCTCAATGCCGCACGCTCGGGTTGAAGTCGAGTGCCTGACGAGCAACGGAGAAGTTTTCGCGGATTATTCGCCTACAGGCCTTGACGAAGTTCGTTTTCTCTTTTCGGCACACGCAGGTGGGCAGCTTTTGCCCCTGGCCAAAGTTGCCAGTGGAGGAGAAATGTCTCGCGTTATGTTAGCCCTGGAAGTTGTGCTGGCCGAGAAATCACCCGTGGGCACCTATATTTTCGATGAAGTCGATGCTGGGGTAGGCGGTAAAGCTGCCGTTGAGGTCGGTCGACGCTTGGCCAAACTCTCTCAAAGTGCGCAGGTCATCGTCGTAACACACCTGGCTCAGGTAGCTGTTTGGGCCGAAAACCATCTCGTGGTTCGAAAGAACGAGTCGGGATTGGTGACTCAGAGCGACATTCAGAGCGTCTCCGGCGCCAATCGCGAGACCGAAATCGCGCGAATGCTCTCTGGCCAAGAAGAATCCCAGACGGCACGCGAACACGCTGCCGAGTTGCTCAATCTCGTTGCTCAATCGATGATAAGTTAGCCACCCGTGACTACCTCTCATGTGACCAAGCATCTTTTCGTCACTGGAGGCGTCGCCTCTAGTTTAGGCAAAGGCCTTACCGCCTCAAGTTTGGGTCGATTACTGCGATCTCGCGGCATCCGCGTCACGATGCAAAAATTGGATCCTTACATCAACGTCGATCCGGGCACCATGAACCCATTCCAACACGGGGAAGTCTTCGTCACCGATGATGGGGCCGAAACCGACCTCGATATCGGCCATTACGAGCGTTTTCTGGATACCAACCTTCATGGTTCTGCCAACGTCACTACCGGACAGATTTATTCCAACGTGATTGCTAAAGAACGTCGTGGCGAGTATTTGGGCGACACCGTTCAGGTCATTCCGCACATCACCAATGAAATTAAAGAACGCATCCGCGCTATGGCCTCTCCTGATATCGACATTGTTATCACCGAAGTGGGTGGCACCGTCGGCGATATCGAGTCACTCCCATTCCTAGAAGCTGCTCGCCAGATCCGTCAGGATGTTGGACGCGAAAATGTCTTTTATTTACACGTCTCCCTTGTTCCTTACATCGGCCCTTCAGGTGAATTAAAAACTAAGCCGACTCAACATAGTGTGGCTGCTTTGCGTTCTATTGGCATCACGCCAGATGCAATTGTTATTCGCTCCGATCGCGAAATTCCCGAGAGCGTCAAAAAGAAGATTTCATCCATGTGCGACGTTGATCTAGAAGCGGTCGTTGCCGCGGTTGACGCGCCATCTATTTATGACATTCCCAAGGTTTTGCATTCAGAGGGACTAGATGCATACATAGTTCGTCGCCTAGGTTTGCGTTTCGCCGATGTCCAATGGGGTGAATGGGGAGATCTTCTCCAAAAAGTTCATGAGCCAGCTCACGCTGTCTCTGTCGCCCTTGTTGGTAAGTACGTAGACCTGCCTGATGCGTACCTCTCCGTAACCGAGGCGCTTCGCGCTGGTGGTTTTGCCAATAATGCGCGTGTAAATATCAAATGGGTGGCCAGTGATGATTGCGCCACTGAATCTGGAGCGCGCGAGCATTTGGCTGATGCCGATGCTGTTTGCATCCCTGGTGGCTTTGGCGTCCGAGGCATTGAAGGAAAACTCGGAGCCCTCAAATTTGCGCGCGAAAATAAAATTCCAACACTTGGTTTATGTCTCGGCTTGCAATGCATGGTTATTGAGTCGGCTCGAAATCTCGCGAATATCGCTGATGCTAATTCTGCCGAATTTGATCCCCAAACCGAACATCCCGTGATCTCAACGATGGCCGATCAGAGAGAAATCGTTGCTGGCAAAGGAGATATGGGCGGCACAATGCGCTTAGGTCTCTATCCCGCAATTCTTGTCGAAGATTCGATCGTGGCAAATGTTTACGGTAAAAACGAAATCTCAGAGCGACATCGCCACCGTTACGAAGTCAATAATGCTTATCGCGAACAAATAGCAGCAACTGGGTTGGTTTTCTCCGGTCTATCTCCAGATGGTCACCTTGTCGAGTTTGTAGAACTTCCAAAGGCCACTCATCCCTATTATGTTGGTACGCAAGCGCATCCAGAATTTCTTTCTCGCCCAACTCGTCCGCACCCACTCTTTACCGGCTTGATAGCTGCGGCACTGACCCACCATGAAAACCGATAACGAACGAATTTCTGAATACCTCAGCCATCTCGCTGTCGAAAAAGCGCTGGCTAGCAATACTTTAAGTTCGTATTCTCGCGACCTCGTTCGCTTTGGCGAATTTCTGGATGCCAATTCGCTGGGTATCGATAATGTGACAGCTGAAGTCATGAGCGAATATGTGGCGTGGCTGCGCGGCAAAAACTCAGGACGTGCACCGCTTGCCGAATCATCCATAGCTCGAGCCGTGGTTTCTGTCCGCAATTTCTTTCGCTTTGATGCAAAGGAATCTGATCGGATTGATCCGATACACGATTTCCATCCGCCCAAGATCCCCAAGCGACTTCCCAAAGCGTTATCTATCGCCGAAGTAAATGCACTTATCGAAGGTGCAAACCGGCCAAGCGATCCCTTATCGCTCCGAGATGTAGCCCTCGTCGAACTTCTCTACGCCACCGGGGGTCGGATCAGCGAAATAGTGGGACTCACCCTTCGAGATGTTTCAGAACTTGCCGAAAATGGAAATTTGGCGATTCGATTGAGAGGAAAGGGCGGAAAAGATCGCGTCGTTCCTGTAGGAAGTTTTGCACGCAAAGCTCTTGAGGACTATTTGGTGCGATTGCGTCCAGCTTTAGTTGCGGCACAGCGTGAAGATGCACTTTTCCTTAATCAACGCGGTCAACGAATAAGTCGTCAAAGTGCCTGGAAAATAGTCACTTTAGCTGCTCAAAGAGCCAAAATATCTCGCGAAGTTTCACCACACTCTCTTCGACACTCCTTTGCAACCCACCTGTTAGATGGCGGCGCAGATATCAGGGTGGTGCAAGAGTTATTGGGCCATTCTTCTGTTACGACAACGCAAATTTACACTTTGATAACTATCGACAAATTGCGCGAAAGTTATTCAGCGGCGCATCCGCGCGCACGCTAAATTCAAACTATTTATCTACCGCGTAGTCGGCGCGCCAAAATACTTTGGTCGCCTTTCGCCTCGAGGTCGGCAATAACAATAGCTAACGACTCTCGGACAATTCGACCGCGATCGACAGCTAACCCCAGATCGCCACGAAGGGCCAGACGAGCTTGTTCTAGATCGTAAAGTTCTTCTGGAGAGAGATACACGGTGATCTTCTCATCGTGGCGTTCGCGACCACTTGGAGAACGATCAAAACTATTTACGCGACGGCGCGGGGTTTGGCGAACAGACTTATTGGTAGCGGGGGAGAGGGGCGTGTTCGGTACTTCGGCAACCGGCACTTCGGCGGTAGAAGCAGGAACGGCACTTAAAGTTGTTGTGGTGCGAAAGAGCTCATCGGCTCCGGGAAGGCTGACTCGACGGCTCACTTGGTTCCTCCGATAGAGATAAGTTCACGGGCAAGACGTCGATAAGACGAAGCTCCAGATGAACTGCTGGCGTATGTGGTGATTGGTTCACCCGCAACTGTGGTTTCAGGGAAACGAACAGTGCGAGCGATGATGGTGTCGAAAACGTGGTTCGGGAATGCTTCCAGAATTCGTTCCAGTACTTCACGACTATGAACCGTCTTGCGGTCAAACATTGTCGGCAGAATTCCAGTTAACTTCAGATCGGGATTGGTGTTCTTCTGAACCTTGCCAATGATGTCGGCTAACAATGCAACACCTCGAAGTGCAAAGTATTCACATTCCAAGGGGACGATGACGCCATCGGATGCAGTAAGGGCGTTAACCGTAAGAAGACCAAGGGATGGTTGGCAATCAATCAAGATGACGTCATAGTCACCCAAGACCGGTTCAAGAATGCGCTTTAAGACCTTTTCGCGGGCAATGACATTCATGAGTCCGCCCTCGGCACCGGCCAAGTCCTCGTGGCTGGGAATCATGTCCATTCCGGGGACGCTGGTCTTCAAAAGAAAATCTTCAATATGTGTCGACTCATCCATCATCAAGTTATAGATCGAGCCATCGAGCTGGCGAGTGGATACACCGAGACCTACCGAAAGAGAATGCTGTGGGTCGAAGTCGATGAGCAACACACGTCGACCAAGCTCTGCTAGCGCGGCGCCTAGGTTGATAGTGGTCGTGGTTTTGCCGACTCCACCTTTTTGATTGACGACAGAGATGACAGTCGCGCCGTGATGCTCTGTGAGCAATGGAATATCTGGGATCTCCTTTAAGGGAAGTCCGAGGACTCCTGAAGTTGTTGCGACCTCATCATCACGATTTGTCGATTTAGCGTCGAAGCGAGAAACCTCTGAAGAGCCTTTTGCCATGGCGCGACTCTAACGGCGGTGCGATTACGCTGGCAAGCGAGCGTGAAGTACCTTATCCACCATGAGTGAGCCGATAATCGTGAGCGAAGAATTTTCGCCACCTGACGCGGCACTGCCTTTTTCAGTACACCTCAGCAATTTCGACGGCCCCTTCGATCTCTTGCTCCAGTTAATTTCACGGCACAAAATGGATGTTACCGAGGTTGCGCTAGGCGTCGTCACTGATGATTTTATCGCCTATATCAGGGCGCTAGAAGGGTCTGAAGAGGGTTGGGACCTCGATGAGACCACCGAATTTTTAGTCGTTGCAGCAACGCTTCTAGACCTAAAAGCTGCGCGGTTACTTCCATCCGGTGAGGTTGAGGATGAGGAAGATTTAGCCTTACTCGAAGCTCGCGATCTACTTTTTGCTCGACTTCTGCAGTATCGGGCATTTAAAGAACTCGCCTCGATCTTTTCAGAGCGCATTTCTCGGGAAGAGAAAACTTTTGCCCGCGTAGTGGCTCTTGAACCTCATTTTGCGGCATTGTTGCCGGAAGTGCTGATCGGTGTAGGTGCGGATCGTTTTGCCGCGATTGCGCAGCGAGTGCTTTCGCCCAAAATCTCGCCGAGCGTAGCCCTAGAACATATCCACCGTCCGCTGGTGAGCGTTGCCGAAGAGGCGCTGAAGGTTGTAGATATGTTGCGCAGGAGCGGTCGATCAACTTTCCGCCATCTCATCGGTGACTCGGATTCGACCTTAGTTGTCGTCGCTCGTTTTCTTGCGCTCCTTGAGCTCTATCGAGAAGGAGTCCTCCGATTTGAACAAGTCATGGCCCTTGGGGAATTGCATATCACCTGGACCGGAACTCTGGAAGGAGTGGTCGCGGTGAGCGATGAATTTGATCTGCCGGTCTCCCTCCTTGAAGAAAATGAAGAGAATTCCACTGCACTAGAGATTGAAGACAATACAGAAGAGGTCCCTAATGTCTAATTCCGAACTCAATAGATCGCTGGAAGCGATTCTCATGGTGGTAGATGAACCAGTTTCGGAGCTGATTTTGGCTCAAATTACTGAAACTTCCACCGA
>CANCSL010000041.1 GCA_947380835.1 Actinomycetota bacterium
TAAGAAGGCTGCCGAGGTGGCTTTGGAAATTGCTGACCTTGTAGGTGTAGCTCATGATTGAGATCAAGGTTTCCAGCGACCGCGAATATTCGGTTCATATCGGTGCCAATTGGCGAGAAGAGTTGCTAGAAATTAGCCGCAATTTTGCCAAAGTCTTGGTGATCGCCCCTCAACACATCATTGACCTTTTAGAACTAGAAAATGTTCTTGCATCATTTCCAAATTTATTCTTGCATTCTGTTGCTGATGGCGAAGAACAAAAGACTCTCGTAAGTATTGAGAGCGTGTGGAGCGCATTGGCAGAAAAACAGTTAGGGCGCAAAGACGCAATCGTTGCGATTGGCGGAGGAGCAACTACAGACCTTGCAGGATTCGCCGCAGCTACATGGTTGCGAGGAATCGATTGGTTTGCCTTTCCATCCACTTTGGCAGGGGCTGTGGATGCAGCAGTTGGTGGGAAAACGGGGATCAATTCGCCAGCTGGAAAAAACCTTATCGGTTCGTTCTATTCGCCTCGAGCAGTTTTTATTGACGTTTCATTTCTAGCAACATTGAGCGATCGAGATTTTGCTGCAGGGCTTGCTGAAGTGATTAAAACCGGCTTTATTGCTAGCGAGGAAATTCTTACAATCCTCGAATCCTGTGCAAACCTTGATGATGCCCGAGTTCATGTTGAGCGATTAATAGCTTTGAGCGTAGCGGTCAAAGCCCGAGTAGTTTCCGAGGATTTTAAGGAAGGCAATCTGCGCGAGATCCTTAATTACGGTCACACGCTAGGTCATGCAATCGAGCGTTCAGAGGGTTTCACCTGGCGCCACGGCGAAGCGATTGCCGTCGGACTTGTTTTTGCCGCTGAGTTGAGTCATTCTCTCTGCGATCTACCCACGGCGATTGTAGATTCCCACCGTAAACTTTTGGCCAAATTTGGTCTGCCAATTACCTATTCGGCAGAGAAATGGGATGCGCTATTAGAGTTTATGAGGTTGGATAAAAAAGTTCGATCGGCTTCCCTGAGATTTATTGGGATTTCCGAAGTAGGTAGACCGCAATGGTTAGAAAACGTTCAAGACGAAAAATTGGCTCAAACTTATGAAAGGATTTCCCAATGAGGATCCTGGTTCTGAATGGCCCTAATCTAGCCAGACTTGATTTGCGGGATTCTGCAATTTACGGGTCTATGACTTTTCCGGATCTCGTTAAATTTATCTCTGCCGAAGCTGCAGAGCTGGGCTTTGACGCCGAAGTTCGTCAAACCGATAGTGAGAGCCAGATGATTGGCTGGCTGCACGAGGCGGCAGATGGTCAAATCCCAGTGATCATCAATCCGGCGGCCTTCACGCATTATTCCTATTCGATCCGCGATGCCGCTGAACTTGTGAAGGCGCCATTGATTGAGGTCCACTTGTCCAATCCATTGGCACGTGAAGAGTTTCGGCATACCTCCGTGATTTCTGGCATTGCCAACGGAACAATTGCGGGTTTTGGTCCTGATTCATATCGACTTGCGCTCATGGCCTTAGCCAGGATGGTCAAGTAGGGAAGTAGCAATTTCCTCAGGTATCCTTGCCTTCTGAACTTCCAGCCTCTCAAGCAGAGCGCTGAATCGACCACATTTTACGAGACGAGATGGACTAACCATGGCAACGACCAATGACTTAAAGAATGGCATGACCCTTGATATTGATGGTCAACTCTGGAATGTCGTGGAGTTTCAGCACGTCAAGCCGGGCAAGGGTCCAGCCTTTGTTCGCACTAAGTTGAAGTCGGTGCTTTCCGGCAAAGTCGTAGATCGCACTTTTAACGCAGGCGTCAAGGTTGATGTAGCAATCCTCGAGAAGCGTGACATGCAGTTCTTGTACAAGGATGGTGAAGACTTCGTATTCATGGATTCCAAAACATACGACCAGATCAATATTTCGGCACAAACCGTTGGAGATTCTGCCGACTATATGCTCGAGAATTGCGATGCAATCGTAGGCATCCACGAAGGAAACCCACTTTTCATCGAACTGCCCGCCTCGGTTGAAATGACCATCACCTATACAGAGCCTGGACTCCAAGGGGATCGCTCTTCAGGTGGAACCAAACCTGCAACTCTAGAAACCGGCGTATCGATTCAAGTGCCGCTTTTTATAAAGCAGGATGAGAAAATCTTGGTTGACACTCGCAACGGGGCATATCTCGGTCGCGCAAACTAATGTCAGCTCGGCGCAAGGCGCGAAAGCGCGCGGTTGATTTCCTCTACGAAGCCGAGATTAAGAAGATAGATCCAAAGTCTCTTCTCGAATCACGACCTCCGGAGGAGCTCTCTGAAGGTGAATATGCGACCAAGTTGGTGTCAGGTGTTGTAGAGAACCAACGCAAGATTGATGAATTGATTATGACCTATGCCCAAGGCTGGGACATGGATCGAATGCCTGCCCTTGATCGAAATATCTTGCGGGTAGCAATCTACGAAGTGCTATACGAGCCAGAACTCGCAGACCAAATTGCCATCAACGAGGCGGTCGAAATTGCCGAAGATATTTCGACAGTGGATTCGTCGGGATATATCAACGGTGTTCTTGGCCGGATATCTGCTCTGAAAGAATCCTTGATCTAGTCATTCTCTGTTAGCAATGAGAAGTTGTGCCGTCGTGAGTTTCTTCATGATTTCGACTTCGGAAGTAAATGCCAGCAATGCCAAGGTTGTCTGATCGGATTCGCGTAGCGAGAGTACTTCGCCATTCCAGTCTTTTCTCTTTGCGCAGATCAGTGCTGCAAATTGGGAAATCATGGCTAGGTCATCGAAGTGTTGAGAGTACGCGTGCAATCTGCGCAAATCCAAAACTGTTCGCGCTCGGATAGCTGAAGTTGGCATGGGTCGGTCGAGACCAAGCAACTGATCGATGGGGACTTGATAAAAGTCGGCAAGCTCTATGGCTTTTCGGAGCGACAGGGCGCGATCATTGCGCTCGTAGGATCCAACCACTACTGCCTTCCACAATCCTTGGGATTTTCGCTCCACCTGGTGCAGAGTCAGCCCTTGGCTTTTCCGTACTTTCCGGAGATTTGCCCCAATTATTGCCATGGCGTCGGCTGAGTCTGGGTGAGATTTGCGGAAAGTCACAATTCCTAGGCTATCTAGAGCGGACACGTGTGCGATTTCAATATCCACAAGTGATAACCTACGGCTGTAGTCCTTTAACGACCCGTCCTGTGAGGCGGCAAAGGAGCTTAAATGAGTACTGTTTTAGATTCAGGCGATATCGCCCGCGCACTTAAGCGCATTTCTCATGAAATTGTTGAACATAATCATGGGCTATCCAACGTCACTTTGATGGGCATACCAACTCGAGGTGCCTTTCTGGCAAACCGCATTGCCGCCCATTTGGCCGAGATTGAACTCGCCCCGCCAGTCGGCACCATCGACACGACGTTATATCGCGACGATTTGCGCATGATCGCCCCTAAACCGCTGATGACCTCTCAATTACCGCTGGGCGGGATCGAAGGCCGCGACATTGTTCTCGTTGATGACGTTCTCTTCTCCGGTCGAACTATCCGCGCTGCACTGGATGCTCTAGGAGATCTTGGTCGACCGCGCACTGTTCAGCTAGCAGTTTTAGTAGATCGCGGACATCGCCAACTTCCGATTCGAGCCGACTATGTTGGCAAGAATTTGCCCACCTCGGCTTCCGAGAAAGTTCGTGTCTGCTTGCTAGAAGTAGATGGGGAAGATTTAGTCGAGATCACGGGGGCCATGAAGTGAATTCGCACCTGCTTTCAATAAATGATCTTTCAGTCGTTGAGGCCATTGCTATTCTCAATACTGCTGAGGAACTCGGCAAGATTTCTGATGGTCCAATGAAGAAGTTGCCGACGCTGCGCGGAAGAACCATTGTCAATCTCTTCTTCGAAGATTCAACTCGCACTCGTATCTCTTTTGAAACGGCAGCCAAAAGACTCTCAGCTGACGTCATCAATTTTTCAGCAAAAGGATCAAGCGTAAGCAAGGGTGAAAGCTTGAAGGACACGGCGCAAACTCTGCAGGCGATCGGTGCTGACGCCGTCGTCATTCGCCACTCGGCATCGGGGGCGGCGCAACGTCTGGCAGATTCAGGATGGATTTCTGCAGCGGTAATCAATGCCGGAGATGGGACTCATGAGCATCCCACTCAAGCGCTTCTTGACGCACTCACCATTCGTCAACATTTCCCCAACAACGGCGGGGATCTCTCTGGACTCAAAATTGCCATCGTTGGAGACGTCCTGCATTCTCGTGTGGCTCGGAGCAACGTTCTTCTTCTGACAAAGCTTGGTGCGCAAGTTACCTTGATCGCACCGCCCACCCTTTTGCCAGTCGGGATCGAAACGTGGCCAGTTTCCTATTCATTTGATCTAGATCAAGTACTTCCTGAGATGGATGTTGTGATGATGCTGCGAGTACAACAGGAGCGTATGAGCAATTTCTTTTTCCCTACCGCCCGTGAATATTCGAAGTCCTATGGTTTAACCAATGCTCGCTTAGCCTGCTTGAAGTCCACGGCGATCGTGATGCATCCCGGGCCGATGAATCGTGGCTTAGAAATTTCATCCGAAAGTGCTGATGCAAAGAATTCGGTGGTGCTAGAGCAAGTGGCCAATGGCGTACTTATACGTATGGCTGTTTTATACACATTACTTGGAGGGGTTCCACTTCAAGGGGGAGCAGAGACTAAATCATGAGGACATTATTAAAGAATGCAAAACTCCCTAACGGCGAACTGGTGGACATTCTCATTGCAGACCGTCTGATTGCACAGGTCGCACCTTCGATATCCGAGACGGCCGATCGCATTATCGAGCTGAATGCAGCTTATGTTCTGCCGGGGTTGGTGGATCTCCATACACATCTGCGCGAGCCTGGCCGAGAGGATGCCGAGACAGTGGCAACGGGATCGCGTTCGGCAGTTAAGGGTGGTTACACAGCAGTTTCGGCTATGGCAAATACACATCCGGTGGCAGATACCGCCGGAGTCGTGGAACAAGTTTTCCGACTTGGTCAAGAGGCCGGACTGTGCGATGTATTTCCTATCGGTGCAGTCACCGAAGGTCTTAATGGTGAAAAATTGGCTGAACTTGGGGCGATGGCAGAGTCGGTCGCTCGGGTACGAATTTTTAGTGACGATGGCAAATGTGTTCATGATCCATTGGTCATGCGACGAGCGCTCGAGTACGTCAAGAGTTTCAACGGAATTATCGCTCAACATGCCCAAGAGCCTCGGCTCACCGAGGGCGCCCAAATGAATGAAGGAAGTGTTTCTTCTGTTCTGGGCCTAACTGGCTGGCCAGCGATCGCCGAAGAGGCGATTATTGCTCGTGACTTACTCTTGGCAGAGCATGTTCAAAGCCGATTGCATATATGTCACCTCACTACCGCTGGTGGAGTCGAACTTGTCCGCTGGGCTAAATCACGCGGCGTACAAGTCACAGCAGAAGTAACACCACATCATTTATTACTTACAGATGAAAGCGTGCGCAGTTATGACCCGGTTTTCAAGGTAAATCCACCCTTACGTTCTGAAAGAGATGTTCTCGCCCTCCGAGCAGGATTGGCGGATGGCACAATCGATGTAGTCGCCACTGATCACGCGCCCCATCCCACCGAAGATAAGGAGTGCGAGTGGCAATCTGCCGCGTTTGGCATGTTGGGACTCGAGACAGCGCTGTCGGTTGTGGTCACCACCATGGTCAAGACCGGATTGATGACGTGGAGTCAATTGGCAGATCGCATGTCCATTTCGCCAGCCCGTATCGCTGGGTACAACGAACACGGACAGGAGATTGCCGAGGGAAGTATTGCCAATCTCACAGTGGTCGACCCCGATGCTACTTACCGAGTCGATCGCTCAACCAGTGAATCCAAGAGCAGAAACAACCCATTCCATGGGCTTGAGCTTCAAGGAATGGTTACGCACGTTCTTTTTGCAGGTAAATTAGTTTTAGATAATGGCGTTGTGAATGCGAGAGTGAATGACTAAGGCGTTTCTAGTTCTAGATGATGGTGCGATTTTCGAAGGCGAATCTTGGGCTGCCCAAGGCGAAACTTTCGGTGAAGCAGTTTTCTCGACTGGCATGACCGGGTACCAAGAAACCTTGACCGACCCTTCGTACTACAAACAGATCGTGATCATGACCGCCCCTCACGTGGGAAACACTGGCATGAACCAGGCTGATGAAGAATCTGAACGTATTTGGGTTTCGGGATTTGTTGTTCGCAACCCGGCACCATCGCCCAGCAATTGGCGCTCCGAGAAATCATTGGAAAGTTCACTGATCGAAGCTGGGGTAGTCGGAATCAAGAGTGTTGATACTCGAGCGATCACTCGTCATTTACGTGATCGCGGTGCCATGCGTGTTGGAATCTTCTCGAATATGGATCTCACCAGAGATGAAATGGTTGTCAGAGTTCGTCGTTCACCCCAAATGTCAGGTGCCTTTCTGGCTGCAGATGTTTCTACGCAAAAGCCGTACATAATCAATCCACCAGTTGGAACAAAGACTGATTTCGTGGTCGCAGCTCTTGATCTCGGCATCAAGGCCGCGACGCCTCGATATCTTGCCGCTCGAGGCGTTCAAGTTCACGTTCTGCCTTTGAACTCTACGCTTCAAGAAATCGAAGCCCTTCGCCCCGATGGCATCTTTCTCTCCAACGGCCCTGGCGACCCCTCGACCATGAATGATGTTGTGCAATTAGTTCGAGATTTTCTCCTTAAAGGAACCCCGATTTTTGGTATCTGTTTCGGACATCAAATTCTTGGTAGGGCACTCGGCTTCGAGACTTTCAAGCTTCCCTTCGGTCATCGAGGAATCAACCAGCCAGTCAAGAACATCAAATCTGGGGTTGTGGAAATCACCGCACATAATCACGGTTTTGCAGTCAAAGCACCGATCGAGAGCAATTTCTCTACCGTTTACGGAGCTGGATATGTCAGTCATATCTGCCTCAATGACGGAGTTGTAGAAGGATTAGAGCTCATTGAACTGCCGGTTTTCAGCGTTCAGTATCATCCCGAAGCTGCAGCAGGGCCACATGATGCGCAATATCTCTTTGATCATTTCATAGATTTGATGCGTTCATCTAGCGTCAAGAATGTAGGAACCCATGCCTAGAGATACATCTATTGAAAGTGTTCTCGTCATCGGCAGCGGGCCAATCGTTATTGGCCAGGCATGTGAGTTTGATTATTCGGGCACCCAGGCTTGCCGGGTGCTAAAAGAAGAGGGTATTCGCGTCATTCTGATCAACTCCAATCCTGCGACGATCATGACTGATCCCGAATTTGCTGATGCCACTTATATCGAACCTATTACGACCGACATCATCGAAAAGATTTTGGCAAAAGAACGGCCAACTGCCGTACTTGCCACTTTGGGAGGTCAGACTGCACTCAACGCAGCTATGGGACTCTTCGAAAATGGCCTGCTGGAAAAATACGGAACTCGCCTCATCGGCGCTGATATCCCGGCGATTAAGCGCGGTGAAGATCGTGAGATTTTCAAGGGGATAGTCGAAAAAGTTGGGGGAGAGTCTGCTCGTTCTCGCATCTGTCACACGATGGAGGAATGTTTCCGAGCTGTCGGAGAACTCAACTACCCAGTTGTCGTGCGCCCCTCTTTCACTATGGGCGGTCTTGGCTCGGGCATTGCCTATAACCAAGAAGAGCTAGAACTCATCGCTGGTGCTGGTTTGCGTCATAGCCCAACGACAGAAGTTCTGCTTGAAGAATCGATCATTGGCTGGAAAGAGTTCGAGCTCGAAGTCATGCGCGATCATAAGGATAATGTGGTCATCGTTTGTAGCATCGAAAACGTTGATCCCATGGGTGTTCATACTGGTGATTCGATTACCGTTGCGCCAGCGCTAACGTTGACCGACGTCGAATTTCAGAAGCTGCGCAATTTATCTATCGATATCATTCGGGAAGTCGGAGTCGCAACCGGCGGTTGCAACATTCAATTTGCGGTCAACCCTCAAGATGGTCGAATTATCGTCATCGAAATGAATCCCAGAGTTTCACGTTCTTCCGCTCTGGCATCAAAGGCGACAGGATTTCCGATCGCCAAGATCGCAACCAAACTTGCAATTGGTTATTCGCTTGATGAAATCGAAAATGACATTACTAAATCCACACCGGCTTCCTTTGAACCAACCCTGGATTACATTGTTGTGAAAGTACCAAGATTTGCCTTCGAGAAATTCCCAGAGGCTGATCCACGGCTGACCACCACAATGAAGAGCGTGGGCGAGGCAATGGCAATAGGTCGAAGTTTTACCGAGAGTCTACAAAAAGCGCTCCGATCGGTAGAGAAAAAAGGCACATCCTTCACATGGGATCTGGATGGCCTGGATAAGTCAGTTTTACTTGAGCAGATTTCGGTGCCCACTGAATTTCGTCTGCAGCAAGTTCAAAAAGTCATGGCCCTTGGTGCATCCGTCTCGGAAGTTCACGCGGCCTGCAAGATTGATCCTTGGTTCCTGGAACAAATTGAGGTCATCAATAATCTGGCAATGGAGATTAAGCGAGCAGGCGACGTAGGTACTGAACTGATGCGTAAAGCCAAATCCCATGGTTTCTCGGATGCTCAGATATCTAGTCTCACACATTCCTCCGAAGCAGAAGTTCGCTCGAATCGCCACCGCATGGGGATACGTCCGGTTTTCAAGACTGTCGACACCTGCGCCGCCGAATTTGAATCTCACACTCCGTACCACTACTCCAGTTACGACTTGGAAACTGAAGTTGTGCCACGCACTAAACCGGCAGTCATCATTCTGGGCAGCGGCCCTAACCGAATCGGACAAGGCGTCGAGTTCGATTACTCGTGCGTCCATGCTGCATATGCACTAAAAGAAGCCGGTTATGAAACGATCATGGTTAATTGCAATCCTGAGACGGTTTCTACGGATTACGACACATCTGATCGGCTCTATTTCGAACCATTAACGCTGGAAGATGTTCTTGAAATCATCGACGCCGAAAGCGCTGCCGGTCCTGTTGTTGGGGTCATCGCCCAATTAGGTGGGCAAACTCCTCTAGGTCTGGCCCGAGGGTTGATGGAGAACGGAGTCACGATTTTGGGCACCAGCCCTGATGCCATCGATTTAGCAGAAGAACGTGGAGCTTTCGGAGAGATCCTGCGCATAAATGATCTACTTGCACCAAAGTTTGGAATGGCGTACTCCTACGAGGAATCGCTCAAAATAGCCCACGATCTGAGCTATCCAGTCCTGGTTAGACCTTCGTTCGTTTTGGGCGGCCGTGGAATGGAAATTGTTTACGACGACGAGTCGTTGGAAGGTTTCATTGCTCGCGCAACCGAGATCACTCCTAACCATCCCGTTTTAATCGATCGGTTCTTAGATGATGCCATCGAGATAGATGTTGACGCTCTCTTCGACGGCCACGAACTTTTTCTCGCTGGCGTCATGGAGCACATTGAGGAAGCTGGAGTCCACTCTGGTGACTCCGCGTGCGTTATTCCCAGCATGAGTCTCTCCGACGCCAAACTGGTGGAAATCCGGTTGGCTACCGAGAAGATTGCTCGAAGCGTAGGCGTCCGTGGTTTGCTCAATATTCAATTCGCAATTGCGAAAGATTCAAATGGCGTGGAGCTTTTGTATGTTCTGGAAGCAAACCCACGTGCTTCACGGACCGTACCGTTCGTATCAAAGGCGACCGGCAATCCACTCGCTAAGGCGGCTGCACTCATCTCCACTGGAGTTTTGATCCCACAATTGCGCACGATGTCGCTTCTCCCCGCAAGCGGAGATGGAGTTGCGCATGGAATTTCGGTCAAAGAGGCAGTGTTGCCATGGAATCGCTTCCGACGTACCGACGGGATGGG
>CANCSL010000042.1 GCA_947380835.1 Actinomycetota bacterium
GAACTTTTTTACCGCAGAGATGAGCAAGGAATTTTGGTTGCCTCCTCAGGTTGGGATCAAAGCGATTGGATGGCGTTGCCAAATCACCGACTCTTAGTAATCAATCGCGAAACCATGGATTTGGAAATTCAAGAAATTTAGTCCGAAATACAGAAGGCGCCGACCCTCTTGAGGGTGAAGATCGGCGCCGTTTTTCTGTTGTAACCAACAGAAGAGTTAATTAGTCATCATCGCTTTCATTGTCCTCGCCGCCATCAGTTCCAAAATCGTCATCGTCACCGTCACCGTCATCGTCACCGCTGACCGAAGATGAAGGTGCAGCGAAAGTTGGATTGGCTGGCGCGGGGGTTGAGGTCGTTGGTGCCGGGGTTGAGGTGGTAGGCGCTGGGGTTGAGGTGGGCGCCGATCCCTCTGCGGTAGGAGCATTCGTTGGGGCTGTAGCAGCTGGTGTTGGAAGGGAAGTATCCAAAGAAACAGAAGCCGCATTAGTTGTTCGCAAAGCTGGAGCTGGCGTTGACTGAGTGGAATCGGAAAGAATCTTGTGGTTATGAACAATCTTTGACGCGGCAATCGCGGCAGGCGCTCCGAGCAGGACCGAAATCGCAACACTGAGCGCCACCGTGTGGCGAAGATTTGAATTCATGTGCTTGAGCTCCCATCGCTTGTTATTTGCTCAAGCGCAGGCTCTCTTCAATTAATTACTGTGAAAGTACTGTGCCCTTAGTCGTCTTCGTGTTGAGTCGCGCTAGGGCTAGCAATGGAAGTGGGGGTTGCGCTCGATCGAGTCCGAGTGCCCTCACTTTCACGCTCGCGCGAGGAAGATGACGGAGATGAGATCGGTCTTGGCGTACGACTCTGAGTGGAGGAACTTGGTGACGGCGACCTGTGACTCTCTTCGCTCTCTTGGCTTGAGCGAGAAACTTGCGGAGCAGGCGATCGGTTTTCATTTTCATCGTCTGCCTCCGAGTCACTACGAGATCCATTGGGCGAAGGAATCGCTATCGGAGATTTCGAACTTTCGGAAACCTTATGAGGTGTCTCTGAATGTGAAGGCGCGCTCGTGGGCGTATGGGTCGCAGATGAGGAGCGAGAAGCAGAAGGTGGCGGTGTAGGTGAGTTGGCCGGAGTATTTGCAACAACACTTATCTGTTGATCTTCAGATTGATTGTTTTGGGTTTCACCTTCGCTACCCGAACTAGTTCCATCGGAAGAATTTTCGTCAGAACTTAACGTGGGCGGAACCAGAGATGGAGAAGCATCTGGAGATGCAGAGGTCAGCGGCGTCGAATTGAGTTTGGGCTCATTCGAATTTCCAGAAATAGTATTGCTGATGGCGACTATAGGTTTGCTCACAGCGGTGCTGACGGTGTGAACAATTTGCTTGATATCTGTGCTCACGCGCTCTGGGAGTAACCCGGCGTAAGCAAGCGATGGCACGGCAATGACAATGGTGACGGTAGGAATAACCAATCGCTTTAGCCAGCGGTGAGAGGGAAGAGCTTTGACGCCTCTGAATTCTTGGACCAAATGAGCAAGGACCTGTGCATCTTCGGGAACGGGCGTGGCGGCAAAGGCGCGCAGTTCTTGAAAGAGCTCATCGTTGGCTAGTTCGTCAAAGGGATCTATTGGATTGTTCATATCTGCTCACCTCCCAAAATCTCTTTTAGCGAGGTAAGTCCCCGGTGAGCGAGCACGCGTACGGAATTAGAACTCTTCTTCACAATTTTTGCGGTTTCTTCAACGGAAAGATCAGAAACTATTCGAAGCAACAATATTTCAGCTTGAGCTGGTGGCAATTTTTGGATTGCCTCAACGATGCGTTTCACTGATTCGCTGCCCTCGAACTCTTTTTCTACTGTCGATGGGCTGGGAATCCAAAAGGCTTCTTCGAGCTCGGCTGTAGGGCGAACTTGGCGGTCGCGGATTCGAACGGCATCGATGATGCGGTTACGGGCGATGGTGTAGAGCCAGGCTGCAAACTCGGTGGGTCCACCTTTAAAAGAGTGAATATCTCTGGCGACGTTTAACCAGGTCTCAGAAACAACTTCATCGGCGTCGATGGCGCTGCCATAAAGTTTGGATTGAACAAAACGCGTCAACCGAGAATTGTGAAATCTCCACAGCGTGGTGAATCCATTCTCGTTCCCATTGCGAGCGCTTTTGAGGGCAGCACTTAACACCTCCTCGGCATTATCCGGAAGCGACCCATTTGTCCCAGAATCGCTCATGTCAACGCCTCCAAAAATGACGTTACAAAGAGGTAAGCGCAAAGAATTTGCGATTCATTACAGGCAGAAAGACTATTTCTGGGGGAAACAGAACTAGGCACGGGCGAAGGATATGAGAAGAGGTGTGAATTTAGCCTTAAATTACCTGAGTACTTACCGTCAGTTTGCCGTGACTAACAACGGCATCATCACATCATCGATAAAATTCTCGATTTCGCTCCGATTGGGCGGCCGGCCTTCAAAAGTAATGGATTGCATGACAAAGGCAATCGGAAGGTTGGCGATGACGGGAGAAATTGCCTCGCTCTTGATCAATCCAGCGTCGGCTGCAAGCTTTAGTGAGTTCAGAAGCTGGGCTTTCCGAGGATTGATGATCTGGGCCTCCGCTGCCTGAGCCAACTTAGGCTCTCGTTGGAAGGCGGAGAAGCAGCCCGCCATTGCCTTGCCCAAAACGCCAGAAAAGGATTCGCTCATGGAAGACATTTTGGAGATTAATCCAGATCTCAAATCGGTGAAATCCAACGGTATTTCACATCTATTGAGCTCATATTCCAGTGCGTCGATGACTAAATCCACCTTGGTGTGCCACCGGCGATAGAGACTGGCCTTGCCCGTGTGGGCTAGGTGGGCAACGCCTTCAAAGGTAAGACCGGAATATCCCTCTTGGGCCAGAATTTCGATGGTGGCTGCAAAGATGGCAGCTACGAGGTTCTCCCCGCGCCGGCGCAAGACGCATGACTGCTCTAAGGAACGGTTGCGTTCCTTAGCGGGAGTTGTTAACCTACTCATATAGAGAACGATACCGTTCATTAACACAAAGTTGCTACACATGTTCTTGGTAAGAGCCACTGCAACTGAACAATTAAAGGGGTAACACTCATGACCGAGCCAACTAAGACAGAGACCGAAGACGGTTTAGATCCCAACCGCTGGCGCGCGCTGCTAGTTATTGCCATCGCCTCACTCATGGTGGTTCTTGATGCCTCCATCGTCAACATTGCTCTTCCCAGCGCCCAAAAGGCTCTGCACATCACGAACGCAAACCGTCAATGGGTGGTAACGGCGTACTCCCTCGCTTTCGGAAGTTTGCTCCTCCTCGGTGGGCGAATCGCCGACTTCGTCGGTCGCAAGAAAATCTTCATCATTGGTCTTATCGGCTTTGCTGGTGCATCTGCCCTTGGCGGCGTTGCCTCGAGCCAGGGAATGCTCTTTGGCTCCCGCGCACTTCAAGGCGCCTTTGGTGCATTGCTGGCGCCCGCAGCGCTCTCACTGATCAACGTAACCTTCACCGTTCCAAAAGAGCGAGCTAAAGCGTTTGGTGTTTACGGCGCTATCTCCGGTGGTGGAGCAGCCATTGGTTTAATCCTTGGCGGAACTCTCACTGAATATGCCAACTGGCGCTGGTGCTTGGGAGTTAACGTTCCGATTGCATTGATTGCAGTTCTCTTGGCGATTCCATTCATTAAGGAATCTCACGCAGAAGGAAACCGCTCCTACGACATTCCAGGTGCCATCACCGCAACATTGGGCTTGGTCTCTTTGGTCTACGGATTCAGCCAAGCCGCGACAAAGGGCTGGTTGAAATCAGGAACTTATGAATTCTTTATTCTTGCCGCTGTCTTGTTGATTGCCTTTATCTTGATTCAAACCCAAGTGAAGAACCCATTAATGCCGCTGCGCGTTCTCAATGATCGCAACCGCGGTGGATCATATTTGGCCACTCTTCTCGTCGGAACTGGACTCTTCGCGATGTTCCTCTTCCTCTCTATCTATATGCAGAGCTTCTTGCATTATTCCTCTCTTCGTTCGGGCTTTGCATTTTTGCCGTTCTCGATGGGCGTAATCCTCTTTGCCGGAGTTGCGGCGCAATTGCTTCCTAAAGTTGGGCCTCGTCCATTGATGACTACCGGTCTAATCGGGGCATCTGCAGGTTTGCTCTTGCTCTCTCGCATCACGCCAACTTCTTCGTACACCACACATTTGTTGCCAGCAATGGTTTTGATGAGCACCAGCATGGCGCTCTTCTTCATTCCAAGCGCAAGCACTGGTTTGCACAATGCCGGGCTACATGATGCTGGCGTCGCTAGTGCCATGATTAACACCAGCCAGCAAATTGGTGGCTCACTGGGAGCAGCCTTGCTCAACACCGTTGCCATTAGTTCGGCGACTGCTTTTGCTAAGGGTCACACCACATTGGGTGCTCAAACTCAGGCTTATGCCGCTGTTCACGGATTTTCCACCGCATTCAAATTCGGTGCTGGATTCCTGTTCCTCGGTGCACTTGTCTCGTTCTTTATGATCAATATTGGCAAAGAGTCACTTGTTGAGTCCGAGACCGGAGCGCTGATCTAATCGCGTTTATAGATCCAAAGCCCGAAAAGTAAGGCTAAGACAATTAGCACCGTGGTGGTCGCGTAGATAGCCGTATGGCTCTTTGCTTCTTGATGAGCTACCACGGTTGCCGATGGCGAAGAGTTCGGAGTAACTTCCGAACTCTTTCCATATGTAAAAGTGAGTTCACCTTCAACAATATGACCATCTTGGGCAGCAACTCTATAATTAACCAGAACAATCCCCTGGACGTCATTCGCCAATAAAGTGGTTGTTGTTACATTTTTGGAAACTGAGGTTGATCCACTGACTTGTTTTCCCTGAGCATTTGTAACCGTCACAAAATTAATTTCTTGAGAGCTCAACGTTTGCAAATCTTCGGCAAAGTTAAGGACGACTTCGCTAGGCCAAGTCGTGACTTCCTGGCCGTTGCTAGGCGTGCTGGAAACAAGAGTTGTATGGGCGCTGGCTACTCCCGAAAAGTTCGAGGAGAAAATTGAAATGCACCCAGCCATGAGAATCACCGTCATCTTGCGAAGGCGTTGCAAGTAGCCTGTTTTCATGGAATTTTAACCCTTCGCGTACTTTTGCTAGTGTTCATCTCGGTCAAGAGTATCGAAATCAAGCCCCGGCTTTTCGGTCGGCAACCCTCCTCCGCGGTGGGGTGCTCCGGGTGAGGACCAGGCCAGAAAGTCTGGCAAGCGCGGGCCACCGGCCCCGTCTTTTCTTGTGGCGCCTTCTGCGCCCGCGAAAGGTAAGACAGTGAAAAAATATCTCAGCCTCGCCCTCGGAGTTATAACTCTCGCCTCAACGTTGGTCGTTGCCGACATCTCCAATGCCGCACCTAAAGCTGCATCAGCGAGCTGCAAAGCTGGCGCACTTTCCACAGTGAAGTCCGGATTCATCACAGTGGGTACAGACGACCCGGCTTACGGCCCATGGTTCGATAACAACACCCCTTCCAATGGCAAAGGTTTTGAGTCAGCGATCGCTTTTGCAGTCGCCAAGCAACTTGGCTACCCAGCCTCAAAAGTAAAATGGGTAAAGGCACCCTTCAATACCGTTATTCAACCTGGTAAGAAATCTTTCGACTTCGATATCAATGAAGTTTCTATTACTGCCGAGCGCAAGAAGGCCGTGGATTTCTCATCTGGTTATTACGACGTTGCTCAAGCTTTAATCACCACAAAGACTTCCAAAATTGCCGGAGCTAAAACCATTGCTGACCTCAAAGGCGCAAAGATTGGTGCTGAAGTCGGTACTACCTCGTATGCAACAATCACGGGAGTTATCAAGCCAACTGCTGGCCCAGCCGTCTTCGATAATAATGACATCGCTAAGCAATCATTGATCAATGGACAAATCGACGGCCTGGTCGTGGATTTGCCTACTGCCTTTTATATCCGCGATGCAGAGTTAAAGAATGGCGTCATCGTTGGCCAATTCGCGCCTAAATCTGGTGGCGAACAATTCGGTCTTGTTCTCTCTAAGGGAAGCGCGCTCACTAGCTGTGTTACCAAAGCTGTTGATGCCCTTCGCGCAAATGGATCACTGAAGACCATCACCGCGAAGTGGCTTTCAGGCACCGTCGGCGCACCAGTTCTTAAGTAATCTCGGCAAGGCCCGGCTATAAATAAGTTCGGAGGCTAGATGTCTTATCAACCTTCCCCGCTGCGTTTGCAGCGGGAGGAGGCTAGACGTCTAGCCTCTCGGCGTTCTACCTGGCTAGCTTTGCTGAGCACCGTTGTCGTGGGTGTGATTCTTATCCTGGTTGTTACCGGATCCCCTGGTTTTGCACGGGTGCGCGAAACTTTCTTTAGCGCTCACTATGCGTGGAAAGCGCTCCCACAAGTGCTTTCTGGGCTCTGGCTCAATCTGCGAGTCATGCTTATCGCAGAGATTTTCGTTTTGATTTTTGGCCTGCTCATCGCATTGGCCCGCACGACAAAGAGCCCAGTGCTGTTGCCCGTCCGATTGCTGGCCGCGGCCTATACCGACATCTTCCGTGGTCTTCCACTCTTATTAGTGCTCTTGCTCGTTGGTTTAGGAATTCCCGGACTTCAGATCTCGTGGCTTCCAAATTCTGCGGTATTGCTCGGAACGGTTTCTCTCGTGCTGACCTATTCTGCTTATGTCGCTGAAGTTATTCGAGCCGGTATTGAGGCCGTCAACCCGGCACAACGTATGGCAGCTAGGGCATTGGGATTTACTCAAACCCAAACTCAGCGTTTTGTGATTCTGCCTCAGGCGCTAAGAAAAGTGACTCCCCCTCTTCTTAATGACTTGGTATCACTTCAAAAAGATTCGGGTTTGATCTCTGTTCTTGGAGCGATCGATGCAATTCGAGCGGCCGGCATACAGACCGCTCAATCTTTCAACTTCACACCTTACTTAGTAGCCGGCGCGCTCTTTGTAGCACTGACCATCCCGCTCACAAGATTTACGGATTGGCTTACGCGCAGGCAAGATCGCGCCCGTCAGCAACAGGGACAGTGGTAGTCATGGCCGGCAAAATTCTGGAGATAAAGAATCTGCGTAAATCTTTTGGCCAAGACCTCGTATTAGCAGATCTCTCGCTAACTCTTCCCGAGCACAGTGTCAAAGTTTTGATTGGTGCTAGCGGCTCTGGCAAGAGCACGCTGCTTCGATGCGTGAATTTGCTGGAAGCCATAGATGACGGTGAGATCTTCTTGGACGGCGAAGATATATCTGCCTACGGTATCGATCCAGATGTGGTCAGATCGAGCATCGGTTCCGTATTTCAATCTTTTAATCTATTTCCTCATCTCAGCGTTCTCGAGAACATCACGTTGGCACCGCGTCACGTCCATGGGAAATCGAAGATGGCAGCAACCAACGAGGCCATGGAATTACTGGCCCGTTTTGGTTTAGCAGAGAAAGCTGATCAGTACCCCGATCTGTTGAGCGGTGGGCAACAGCAACGAGTCGCGATTTTAAGAGCCGTCATCAATCGCCCCAAAGTGCTCCTTCTCGATGAAGTGACGAGTGCCCTTGACCCGATTCTCATCGCCGAAGTTCTCTCCCTTATTTCCGAACTCAAAACGGCAGGTATGACGATGATGATCGCGACTCACGAAATGGGCTTTGCCCGTCAGGTGGCCGATGAACTCCTTTTTCTTCATAATGGCCGAATTTGCGAGGTAGGCGATCCAGCCATCCTGTTGGAAAGCCCCAAAACGCCCGAACTCCAGGACTTTTTGGCCGCCCTCCGGGGTGCTGGCCGACTGTAATTCAAGATGCAGATGCAAATCATTCGCAATAACCTTCTCCTATGAGTCAGACCGCAACGCCAACCTCGCTCCGCGAGCATTTGAAGTTCTCGCGCGAGGAATTACCCGCCCTTTTCGGCGTCTTAGGTACGGTCATCACCCTGCATTTTCTGGGTTGGGGGCTGTTTATTCACTACAACTCGATGCCCCAATTCCACAATCTGACCGATAACAATCACTCACTTGTTTATGCCGGAGCCGGCGCTTTGGCTTACTCATTCGGACTTCGCCATGCCTTCGATGCCGATCATATTTCTGCAATCGATGACACAACTCGCTTGATGTTAGCCAAGGGCAAGAAACCACTAGGTGTGGGGCTCTTCTTTTCACTTGGTCATTCCACAATCGTGCTGGGTCTTTCCATAGCCATCGCTTTTGCTGCTAAACAAGCCGTTAAATTCCAACATAATTTTGCTGCTACTGGTGGAATTATTGGCGCCAGCGTCTCGGCTTTCTTCCTTTACCTAGTTGGAATTCTCAATCTAGTGATTCTGTTTGGTGTCATTAAAGTATGGCGCCAAGCGAAAACCGGCCAGTTCTCGCACGAGCATCTGCAACAACTTCTTAACGAGCGCGGTCTGATGAATCGCATCTTTAGGGGATTTTTCAAAAAGGGATTTGATCACTCTTGGCAGTTGTATCCCATTGGCATTCTCTTTGGACTCGGATTCGATACCGCGACAGAAGTCGGACTCCTAGGTCTCTCCGCTACTGCGGCTATCGGGACTGTTGGTGGTGTGCTTCCGCCTTTGGCGATCATCGCATTGCCATTGATTTTTGCAGCTGGCATGTCCATGATGGATTCACTCGATGGAATTTTCATGACCAAGGCTTACTCATGGGCATTTACTTCACCCCTGCGCAAGATTTACTACAACCTCACCACCACCGGTCTTTCAATATTCGTAGCCCTCTTTATTGGAACGATCGAACTCGTTGGCGTTTTAGCGGACAAGACTTCCATCGGCAAGTACCAACCTTTTACCTTCATCGCCAGTATCGATTTAGGAAAGATCGGCTACTTCATCGTCGCGACTTTTGTACTGACCTGGATTGGCTCTGTCTTAATTTGGAAAACGCAAAAATACGAGCAGAAATACTCGTCCGGAATAGTTGAGACTGAACATCAGCACTCTGACATCAAGATCGCCGAATAGCGAAAGCCTTAGTCCAGAAAGAAATCAAGCAAGAAGTCAGTGGTGCCTGGTACTACCGAATATTTCTCAAGATCCGTTATTCCTTCACTTGCCAGTACTTCATCATCGACAAAGAAGTTTCCAGTAGTGGTTCGACTTTCGCGATTGAGGATTATGTAAGCGCTGTCTGAAAGAATCTCGGGTTTGCGACAAAAATCAGTATCGACGCCAGGGATCATCGCCAACGCCGCCGTATCAATTGCAGTACGGGGCCACAAGGCATTTACCGCAATCCCATCCTTCTTGAATTCCTCCGACATACCCAGAACGCACATACTCATTCCATATTTGGCCATGGTGTACGCCAAATGAGGTTTAAACCATTTAGCCTTCATAGAAAGTGGTGGTGAAAGGGTCAGGATGTGAGGGTTTCGACCCTCTTCTGCGCTCTTGCGCAAATGTGGGATGGCAGCTTGTGAGGTCAGGAATGTGCCGCGGACATTGACGTCGAACATCAAATCAAAACGTTTTGCTGGGGTGGCTTCAGTCTTGGTCAAATTGATGGCGCTGGCATTATTGATGAGGATATCGAGTCCCCCAAATTTCTCAACCGTCTGAGCAATCGCACTTGCAATTTGATCTTCGTCGCGGATATCGCATTGGATGGGGAGAGCCTCTCCCCCTGCTGCGCGAATTTCTTCAGCAGCGGT
>CANCSL010000043.1 GCA_947380835.1 Actinomycetota bacterium
GGCGCTTCGATGATCCGAACCGAAAGGGCCTGAGGACCACGACGGCCTTCAACAATTCCGAAATCAAGCTTGGTGCCGGGCTTGACCGAGGTAATTCCTTCGGGCAGGGCTGCAGCGGCGAGATAGACATCTTCGCCTTCTTCAGATGAGATAAAGCCAAAACCTTTTTCCAGGCTGAACCATTTCACTCGACCGATTGGCATCGTGAACTCCATTCTTGGTAACGCTGGTTAGGCCGCTTTAAGCGAGCAGAAGAGAAGTTTAACCCAACACCCGTTTGAAGCGGAGTGTTTTATTCGGGAACTACGAGGGCTTCAGAATGTGCGCCACAACCGTGATCTACGGAGACGACGCGGGCATCTTCGGGCGATATGGCGTTGGAACAGACGCCAAAGGCTGATCGAAGTGAGCCAGAAATCGGGATAAAGAAGCCACAAGAGGCACATGGCATCGGCGCTTGCTCTGCCAACGGAGTATGCGGACCGCGATCGCCTTCATACCAGCGCTTGCTGGCTTGATCGCGACCAATAATTGAAAGGGTGCGAGCGCGGCCCAAGCCAAGCTCCCACAGTTGAACGGCTTCCATTTCTTCATCGCCTGGAAGTGCGGCGTAACCTGGAACCAGACGCTCATCGTCGGCAGAGGTGGGAACGATGTCCCCAATTCCAACATCGCCAGGTAGAACGCGATCCTTGTAAGGAACCCATTCCGGAGCAATGAGTGAGTCGACGCCTGGAAGCAGGACGACATCGCACAAGGTGGCAACTGAATCAGAATCAACTTTGGCCACTGTGACGGCCCAACGCCATCCGCCATAACCAGGCAGGTTGGCCTCAAATAAATATGTTCCGATGCGCTCATCTTCAGCATCGATGGAAACTAAGTCGCCAACAAAATCTGCGTTGTGAGCATCCTCAATAGCGGCAGCACGAGCAAGCTCGAGTACCCCGTATGGATCGTTCATCTTCACTCCCCCACCTTAAAGCAAAAACCCCCGCCGTAATAAGCGAGGGTTTTGCTCTGAAATTTGCGCTAAAAGACTAGCTATTTTTGGATTTCTAACCTGCGGTTAGAAATCCATCTCTCCGCCCTGCTGCTGATTAGGCACAGGACGCTTCTCTGGCTTGTCGGCAATGACTGCCTCAGTCGTCAGGAAGAGCGCGGCAATAGATGCTGCGTTCTGGAGGGCTGAACGGGTGACCTTGGCAGGATCGATGATCCCAGCCTTGATCATGTCGACGTATTCGCCAGTTGCAGCGTTGAGACCGAAACCGGTTTCAAGGTTGCGAACCTTCTCTACGACAACTCCACCCTCAAGACCTGCGTTAATTGCAATCTGCTTTAAAGGAGCTTCGATTGCCGCTTCGACAATCTTTGCGCCAGTTGCTTCGTCGCCAACGAGTGACAACTTAGCGAAAGCAACTTTGCCGGCTTGGAGAAGTGCAACGCCACCACCGGCGACGATTCCTTCTTCTACAGCGGCTTTAGCGTTACGTACTGCATCTTCGATGCGGTGCTTGCGCTCTTTGAGTTCTACTTCAGTAGCGGCTCCGGCTTTGATGACGGCTACGCCACCAGCAAGCTTTGCCAAACGCTCTTGTAGCTTTTCACGATCGTAGTCGGAATCGCTCTTCTCGATTTCAGCGCGAATTTGGCTAACGCGACCCTTGATCTGCTCAGCATCGCCAGAACCTTCAACAATGGTGGTCTCTTCTTTAGCGATAACAACTTTGCGAGCGCTTCCGAGTAGATCGATTGTTGTGGCATCTAACTTGAGGCCAACTTCTTCAGAGATAACAGTTGCGCCGGTAAGGATGGCAATATCTTGCAACATAGCCTTACGACGATCACCGAATCCTGGAGCCTTGACTGCTGCAGAGCGGAATGTTCCGCGAATCTTGTTTACAACGAGAGTTGCAAGTGCTTCACCTTCAACATCTTCAGCGATGATGACAAGTGGCTTTCCTGATTGCATAACCTTTTCCAAAACTGGAACGAGGTCTTTAACATTTGCAATCTTGGAGTTAGCAATAAGAATGTATGGATCTTCTAATACTGCTTCCATGCGATCGGTATCAGTGGTGAAGTAAGGAGAGATGTAACCCTTATCGAAACGCATACCTTCAGTGAGCTCGAGTTCGAGACCGAATGTGTTGCTCTCTTCGACGGTGATTACGCCTTCCTTGCCAACCTTGTCCATCGCTTCAGCGATCATTTCGCCAATGGTGGAATCAGCCGCAGAGATAGTTGCAGTAGCTGCAATCTGCTCTTTGGTATCTACTTGCTTGCTCATTGCAGAGAGTTCGTTGGAGATGGCTTCGACAGCCTTCTCGATTCCGCGCTTGAGACCCATTGGGTTAGAGCCGGCAGCAACGTTGCGAAGTCCTTCGCGAACCAAAGCTTGTGCCAAAACTGTTGCGGTGGTTGTGCCATCGCCTGCGACATCGTCAGTCTTCTTTGCAACTTCCTTGACGAGTTCTGCGCCAATTTTCTCCCAAGGATCATCGAGGTCGATCTCTTTAGCGATCGAAACTCCATCGTTGGTGATTGTGGGGGCGCCCCACTTCTTCTCTAGAACCACGTTGCGACCGCGAGGTCCAAGGGTGACCTTGACTGCGTCTGCAAGCGTGTTCATGCCACGTTCTAGACCGCGGCGGGCCTCTTCATTGAAGGCAATCATCTTTGCCATAACTAAATTTCTCCCTCATTCAAATCACGAGTTATCACTCGCACCCGTTGAGTGCTAACGCCAAATCTAGGGCAGGAACGAGATCGGGGCAAACCAGAGGTGTGTGGAAGGGGGCTGAGAGCGGTAGTTAGCCAGCAAAATGGGTGGAGCGAGCGGTGGTGCGGGCCTCACGGAGGCGACGCAGGCGCTTGACCAGCATGGGATAGGCCAAAAGGGCATCCTCGCGGTCGATCAGGTTGTTGAGAAGTTGGTAATAGGCAGGAGGGTTCATGTCGAAGAGCTCTTTCAAGGCGCTCTCCTTGGCTCCGGCATAGCGCCACCATTGACGTTCAAAATCCAGGATGCGCAATTCGAGGTCGGTCAGCTTGGCAGCCGATACCTGGTCTGAATCAAGAGCCCCAGATTGAAGGGCGGATGAGCCTGCGGAGAAGTTATCCATAGGGAAACTATATGAGCCAAGTGCGACAAATTTCGCCAGATCTAATCTTGGTGAGTCGAGCAAAAGTGAGGTATTGGGCTTACAAGGTGTTCAGGATTGCCTCGAGGTCGCTCTCTTTGGTCCAGGGATTAACGATCGCAAAGCGCAAGATGGGTTGGCCGTGATGAGCAGAGGGCGTAACAAACCCGATCTGATCTTCTAACAATTTATCCGACCATTGTTGGTATTGCGCCGCATTCCACCCAATGCGAGTAAATGCCACAACTGAAAGTTGAGGTTCGGCGACAAGTTCGAGGTTGGGATGGTTGCGAATCATGGTGGCTGCAGTTCGCGCCATCTCCATTGTTGCCTCAACGGCATCGGCATATTCATTAGTGCCATGAGCTGCAAGTGAAAACCAAAAAGGTAACCCGCGAGCGCGACGTGTTAAATGAATCGCGTAATCCGATGGATTCCACTCGCCATCATCTTCGAGAGTATCGAGATAGGCAGCATGTTGCGTATGTGCTTTCTTGCCAATTTCAGGATTGCGATAAATCAAGGCGCAAGCATCGAATGGTGCAAAGAGCCACTTGTGTGGATCGACAATTAGCGAATCTGCTTTTTCAACACCAACAAATAGTGGTCGAACTTGCGGTGCACATAAACCAGCTAAACCGTATGCGCCATCAACGTGAAACCAAATACCGCGATCGTGCGCTGCATCGCCAACTGAAGAAAGATGATCAATGATTCCTAAATTGGTTGTGCCGGCAGTTGCTACCAATGCAAAAACTTGATGAGTGGGGTTTGCAGCATGATATTGATCGATGACTTCCCCACACTTTGAACCTTGCAATGATCCGTGTTCATCAGGTTCGATGAGTAAAACATCGATATCCATAACACTTGCGGCAGATTTAATAGAAGAGTGCGCTTCGGCACTTGCGGCGACAACCCACTTGGTGACACCGCTGCGCTGTTCGCGGAAATGTGAACGCGCTGCAACGAGGGCAGATAGATTGCCGATAGTTCCACCTTGAACAAAAACTCCACCTGCGCTTTGAGGCAAGCCAGCTAAATCAGAGATCCAACGTAGAGCTTGGTTTTCGGCAAAGACCGCGCCAGCGCCTTCTAACCAGGAGCCGCCATACAAGGCGCTAGCGCCGACGACGAGATCAAAAAGGTTGGCATATTCGCTGGGAGCTGAGGGTATAAACGCTAGATAGCGCGGATGATCGGTAGAGATACATGCCTTGGCCAATACCTCTTTAAAGAGTTCCATAGCGGCTGGGCCACCCAGACCTTCAGGTGTGATGGTGTTACCGGCCAGTGCATACAACTCTTCCGGAGTTTTAGGTCCATCCAGCGGAGGATCAGTCTTTAACCGAATCAAGCTGTACTCCAGGACTTCCTGGGCCAGCGCCTCTACTTCAGCGTTAAATTCATGCACGGACGTGATTGTGCCAGTACTTCAGAGAGAGTTCCGCTCCTTTTTGGCTGCAGCTTTTACCAAATTCTTGATCATCGTCGGGAAAACGAAAATATGCAGCGGCAAAATGACGAACCAATAGAGCTGCCCGCCAAGGCCGCGAGGTGAGAATGAAGCCTCTTGCACCAAACTGCGCTTGGTTTCGCCATCTTCTTCTACTTCCGAAATTCGAAACTCCAGCCAAGCCTTGCCTGGAAGAACCATTTCAGCATAAAGCCGTAGTCGAACCGGCCGATCAATATCTTCCACTCGCCAAAAATCTAGGCTGTCACCGATACGCAAGTGTTTGGGGTCGCGGCGGCCACGTCGCAATCCAACGCCACCGACTATGCGATCTAGAAGACCGCGTGTCCACCAAAGCAAGTCAGCTCCGTACCAACCGGTCTCTCCGCCAATTTCTTCGATTGCTTCCCACAGATGCGCAGCGGAAACCGTAGTTATAGTTTCACGAAAATCTTTGTAGAGAGTTTCACCTGCCCACGATGGGTCTCCCTGCGCTTTCTGCCAGGGAGCTACTGAGATAGATGCATCCGACCATCTGGTTTCAACATCGTTGGCAGAAGTTCGGCTCAAGGCCAGTTCGATGGAAGAAGAGAGGTGCAACAGCCCCGCAGGTGGTGGTGGAAGTATTTTTTCAACTGAATGTTTTGGGTCAGCGACAACTTCACTAATAAGTGAACCGACCAGGGGCCGCGCAAGTGAAGTTGGAACCGGCGTGACTAGCCCGATCCATAAACTAGAAAGACCGGGTGATAAGACCGGAACCTTAATAATGATGCGTTTACGCAGCCCCGACAACTTGGCAAAGGTCTGCATCATGTCTGCATACGAGAGAACTTCAGGTCCACCAATATCAAATTGGCCAGCTACCGGAGTTTCTAATTTTGCGGCGCTGGACAAATACCAGAGCACATCTCGAATCGCGATCGGCTGCGTTAAATTGGAAACCCACTTCGGCGTGGTCATTATGGGAAGTCGGTGCGTGAGGTGGCGCAGCATTTCGAAGGAAGCCGACCCAGATCCAATAATTATTCCAGCACGAAGTTCCATTACCGGAACATCGGTTGACGCCAGCTCATGCCCGGCCCGCGCCCTGGACTTGAGGTGCTTGCTAATATTTTTGTCATTGGCAATTCCGCCGAGGTAGACGATCTGCTTTACCTGCGATGTGTTTGCGGCTTGCGCAAAATGTCTAGCCATCTCGGATTCGATGTCATCGAAATGCTTACCCAAATTTATGGAATGCAGTAAATAGAAGGCGGTATGGACTCCATCAAGGGCGCTTAACAAATCCGGAATATTGTTGGCATCACCTTCAGATATTTCAACTTGCTCGTACCAAGGTTGGCCAGAAATTTTACGTCGGTCTCGGACTAAGACTCGAACTTTCAAGCCCTCTTCCACCAGCTGACGGACCAACCTGCCTCCGACATAACCAGAGGCGCCGGTAACAAGGACAAGACGCGGTTTCTCGGAATGTGAACTCACGCAATAACAGTAGACTTAACTCAATTCGAGCGACAATCGAAATCTTTCGAGCACGACCGAGAGTTTTCGACAATTAATTGATGGTGAGGATTACCTAATGACAAAGCCGCGCGTTCTGATTATCGGAGGCGGATTTGGCGGGCTCGCTGCTGCCCAGGCTCTAGGTCGACGCGCAGTCGTAACTGTTGTTGATCGCCATAATTATCAGACTTTCTTACCTTTGCTCTATCAGGTCTCCACCGCCGGATTGGCAGCAGATCATGTGGCCTATCCGATTCGCGGCGCTTTGCGCGACATCCGTGGCAAATTTCGGTTAGGCGCTCCCATTTCGGTTGATCATAAAAACAAGAATGTAAAACTCGACAGCAGCGAAATTCTGGATTTTGATCACTTGATCATTGCCATGGGTTCGGTTACCACTGACTTTGGAATTCCTGGGGTCGCCGAACACGCCTTGGGAATGAAGACCATTCAAGAAGCGCTCGAGATTCGCGCCGAAGTTATGCGCCGCTTTGAAGACCTCTGCCGCTTTGAAGACGAAACCAGATTTTCAATTGCCGTGGTCGGTGGTGGACCAACCGGAGTGGAGATGGCGGGTGCACTCGCTGAACTCGTTCGTGGTCCGCTGCGCAATGATGAAGAACATGCTGCCCGTCATATCGATATTATTTTGATCGAAGCTGGTCCGCGATTACTTCCTATGTTTGATGATTCTCTCTCCCAGAAAACCAAACTAGCTTTGGAAAAGATGGGTGTGAAGGTTCTGGTTAACACCGCCGTTAAATCTGTCGAATCTCGCAAGATTCTTTTTGCCGATGGTTCTAGCACCCCCAGCGAAGTCACCATCTGGGCTGCTGGTGTTAAGGGAAACCCCGACATGGAAAAACTCAATGTTCCTATCGTCGGAAATCGAGTTGATGTGGAAGAAACCTTGCAGGTTCGCCACTACCCCCACATCTGGGCAATTGGCGATATCGCTGGCGCCAAAGGTGAAAATGGCAAGTTCCTGCCCATGGTTGCCCCAGTAGCAATGCAGCAAGGACGTTTCGTGGCCGAACAAATTATTCGAGCCGAAAAATCTGCACCACTCAAGAAGTTCGTTTATAAGGACAAGGGGTCGATGGCAACCATTGGCCGAAACAAAGCGGTAGTTCAGGTCCGGCGGATTAAATTTTCGGGCTTCCTTGCCTGGAGCGCTTGGCTCTTCCTGCATTTGTTCTATTTAATGGGCGGTCGTAACCGCATCGGCACCATCGCTGACTGGTTCTGGAACTACCTCACCTTCGATCGCGGCAACCGACATATTTTGGATTCTATTAATGACTGAACTCCCAATATTTGAACCGGTTTTTGCGGGCTATATAGATCTGCGCGGCCATCAAACGTGGAGCAAAGAGTGGGTCAACAATGGCGAACCTGCCTTGTTGCTTCACGGAGGACTTAGCGCCACTGAAGATTGGGATTCGCACATCCTGCCCTCCGTAGCTTCAGATCACCACGTCTTTGCTTATGACCGAACCGCACATGGACGTACCGGAGTGCGCGAAGGTTTTTATCATTTTGATTTCCAACGCGACGAAGCCATTGCATACATTGAAGACGTCATTAAAGGTCCGGCGCACTTATTGGGTTACAGCGATGGCGGAATTATTTCCTTGCTCGTCGCAATTGCTCGGCCAGACTTAGTGAAATCATTAGTTTTGATTGGCACTAATTACAACTACGACTGCGGACTCCCCTTTAATCAGATTACAGAACTCACGGCATCAGAGGGTGACCGTGCTGAATTTGCCGAACGCTCTCCCGATCCTGCACACGTGCAAGACGAGATACTGGCACGTGCACTTCAGGTGTGGCGTTCTGAACCCACGATGACCAAAGGCGATCTCAACACGATTGAGTGCCCGGTACTTGTTCTGACAGGCGATGACGAACCATTTTCCAACCACCACACAGTAGATCTCTACGAAGCGCTACCTAACGGCCGCTTGGCGATGATTCCAGGTGCTTCGCATTACGCTATTAAAGATCAAACTGACATTGCCACCATATTGATTAAGGATTTCTTCGCCCATCCTGAATTTCCGCTCACGCGCGATCCCAATTTGCGAACCAGACCAGTTACTGAACGATCCTAAGTTCGCCTATGGCGCCGGCGGGCACAAAAGCCCGAGCCGGCCGAACAAAAGGAACCTTCACATAACCGGCTGACTGCGCTGGCCTTGGATCAACTTCACCTTTATTTGGCCACATTGAAAAAGCGCGTTCTGCCTGAGCAGTAATAGTTAGAGAAGGATTGACTCCTAAATTGGCGGTCAAACTAGATCCGTCCACAATATGCAGGGTCGGATAATTCCAGGCTCGGTGATACGGATCGATTACCCCAGTATCAGCTGAGGCGCCAATGACACATCCACCAACGAAGTGAGCTGTGAACGGCGCATCGATCAAGTCACCAATATTTCCGCCGGCAATTCCACCTCGGTTCTTGGCGATCCTGCGCACAACATCATTCGCTTCCGGAATAAATGTGGCATTGGGATGTTCGGAATCATTTTTCGAAGTCAGGCGCCAGCCAAAGAGACCACGTTTGCCCGAAACCGTTACAGAGGAATCAACGTTCTGCATCACGAGGGCGATAACGGTGCGCTGGCTCCATTTGCGAATATCCAAGATACGCAAAAGACTCTTGGGATGCGCCAATGCGATCCGGTACCACTGCTTGCGTCGATCTTTAGCAACATCACCATCGGTCATCAGGGTTTGCAGACCGCCCATCAAGGAACTGCCGACGCCGTACCGTACGGGTTCAACGTGCGTATGTTCATTGGGAAAAAAGGAGGAGGTGATTGCCGAACCTTGACTGTAATCAATCGAGGTGTCGGGCATGATGGCACCGACTAAAGATTCACTATTAGTTCGAGAGTAGCGCCCCAATTGATGTGAAAGTTGAGGAAGAACGCCTTCGGATTTCATTTGATGAAGCAACTTTTGGGTGTTAAAAGTTCCGGCAGCAACAATTACTTGGCCCGCTGTGAATATTCGATCGCGTCCAAACCAAGAAGAACTCTTTCGGGTATGGATTCGCCACGAGCCATCACTGAGCTCTTCAAATTTTGTGACTGTGTGCTCTGGAAAAACTTGGGCTCCAGCCTTTTCAGCCAAACCTAGGTAGTTCTTGGGAAGTGTGTTCTTGGCATTAAATCGGCAGCCAGTCATGCATCCACCACATTGCTTGCATCCAAGACGATCAGGACCGACGCCACCAAAGTAAGGATCCTTGGCAAAAACTTGTGGACCTTCACCAAAATG